>NZ_MOME01000010.1:0-345128 GCF_001983005.1 Protofrankia sp. BMG5.30
TCCGCGGCGACCAGCCGGGCGATCACCGGCACGCTGTTTCCGCCGGCCGAGGCCAGCAGCATCATCGCCCGCCGGTACCGCACCGTGCTGGTTGTCCCCCGGCGCACGATCCGTTGCAGCCGCTGCCCTTCCTGATCAGTCAACCTGCGGACCCTGACTGGTGCTSCCATCACACCCCCACACAGCTGGATCGGACACCGTCTCACCAGCCTGCCCCGCCAGCACGACCCACAACACGGTGAACCAACCCGGCCACAGCACTAGAGCGCCGGTCAGGCAGCGCGAATCCCATCCGCAACCATCCACACAGGCCATGATCCAGACGAGTTTGTTGCCGTATACGCTTTTTGGYCGCATCGGCGTCTACAGCGACAAACTCGCGATGATCTTCTCCGGCGGCCGGCGTCCATCGACGCGCACCGCCGTCCGCGACGGATACTCATGGTCACATAATTGCCGCTCCAGAACATCTGGACCATCTTTTCAGGTCGGCCAGATGGTCACGCGCCCTATTTCGACCAGGAGAACAAGTTTCGACCAGGAGAACGAGTACGGAAACGGCTGCTACGGCAACCGCCTGTTCTCTCGTCAACCGTTCGTTCCCTCGTTTTCGCGGTCCGACGGCGTTCGGCCGTCGGTCTCTGATCGGCTGCGGGCGGGCCGTGTTGCCTGACCAACGCTTCATGCCTCACGGGGCCGGTTTCTGATCGGCCCGCGGGGCTCCGCGGACGAACACCGCGATCCGCGACCGCCCGGCGACCGCCGAGGCGCCATTTCGCCATGCCCTCGTGGAGGTCATCCATGCCGCCCGCCGGCACCACCCCAGGTGTCGCCACCCCTGCCATCACCACCCCAGATGTCGCCACCCCGGCCATCACCGCCTCAACCACCGCCGCTCCAACCGCCGCCGCCTCAACCGTCGCCGCCGTCGCCGCTCCAGTCGTCGCCGGCGCGGCCACCACCACGTCTGGCAGCACACCGGCCGTCGCCCGGACGTGCGCGCGCATCCTCTCCCTCGTCCTGCCCGGTTTCCCCTGCAAGTCGCCCAATCCCGCCAAGGTGCTCGGCCGCGTCCCGGACGAGGGTGAACGGCTCTCGCTGCGTTTCCTCGACGGGCTGTGCGCGGCCGTCGAGGAGGTGTACGCCCCCGGGGCACGAATGCTCATCTGCTCCGACGGGCACGTCTTCGGCGACCTCATCGGCGTCCCGGACGAGCACATCGACGCCTACGCGGGCGGACTACAGGCCATGATCCGACACGAACGCCTGGGTCACCTGAGCGTCTTCGACCTGCGCGACGTCCTCGGTGACCTGCCCTACGACGACAAGCGGACGCTGGTGAGCGAGCGGTACGCCCCGCCCCTGGAACAGCTGCGCGCCGAGGTACGCGCCGGCGAGGACACCCTGCGTCTCTACCGCGGCATCACCCGTTTCCTGGTCGACGACACCGCGGACTTCGCGGGAAGCAGATCGGCGCTGCAATGCGCGTGCCGACAGCGGGCGTACGGCGTGATCCAGCGCAGCCGTGCCTGGAGCAACATCATCGCCGCTCACCATCCCCGCTCGGTGCGGCTGTCCATCCACCCGCAGCGGCGGGGCGCGGCCAAGCTCGGTATCCGCCTGCTGGACGCCCGCGACGCCTGGGCCACACCCTGGCATTCGGTGGCGCTGCACCGCCTGGACGGCGGCTGGGAGCTGACGCGGCGGACCGACGCCGAACGGCTCGGCCGTCTCGTGCTGCGCAACGGCCAACCAAGCCACTTCGAGGCAACCACACCCGCCTGAACCTCCGGGCGGGACATACGAGCGGTGTCAGCTGACCGCGGTCAGGGAGCCTTTGGTGCGGTGCTGGGCGCAGTCGACACGCAGGGCGGACGGTGGCAGGTCGTGGTCGAAGTAGGCGCAGCGGTGCGTGCGCGCGGAGCGGGTGCCCGGGGCGACCGTGAGGTGGTCGCACGTGGTGCAGGAGCGGGACACGGGGATCAGATCGGCCTCGTGGAAGCGTTGCAGGACGGCCAGCAGCGCGATGAACAGGTCCTCGGCCTGCGTCGGGTCGATGCTCGACAGGGCGATCTCGGCGGGTACCATCCGGCGCGCGGCCTTGGCGGCGATCCGCCGGCCTGCCAGGGTGAGGACGATCTGCTGCTGCCGGCCGTCGTCGGGATCGCGTCTGCGCTCGACGAGCCCCTTACGGTGCAGGGCACCGACCGCGTCGCTGACTGTCGGGTCGGCGACGTTGAGCTCGCGGGCCAGCGCCGTGCTCTGTGCCCGCGGCGGGGGGCCGTGGTGCAGATAGGCCAGGATACGCAGCTGCGTCGACGAAAGCCCGTGCGTCTCGGCGGTACGCCGGGCCAGTACGTGCAGGGCGTCGCCGATGACGTCCAGGGCGGCAACGACTTTCGCGTCGATGCCGTGGTGCCGTTCGTCGTCCGCCATTCGCATGGGCCGACTGTAGCAACCTTTCGCCGCTATCTGTCAAGGTGAGCCGAGAGACAGGTAATGTCCATTAGCTCGTGGCCGAAGCGTGCGAGCGGGGCACCGGACTAAAGCAGGTAGAATAAGGCGGACCGAGAGAACGACCACGTGTCCGTAGCGCCGTGACCAGCCGTGCCCTGGCGAAGACGGCCGGACCACTCGCTGACCCGGATGTYGTCCGGCCACATTCCCGACACCAGGTGTCGAACGACGATCCGCATTCCGGGTCCCGGTTCAGGACGATGACGTACCGGCCGGTTCTTCCGGCGCGGTTCGACGCTTCGGAGGCCGCCCACACGCTGCCGCGACTTCTTCGAGCACCATATTTGACCACCACATTCGACTGTCACATTCGACCACAACATTCGACCTGCCACGTTCGACTGTCACGTTCGACTGCCACAACAGCACCCACCGTCATTCCGGGCTCGGGTCGTACCGGCTCCGGCGACGGCGCGTCACGGCCAGGCCGGGGTGGTCGGGGTAGCAGGGCAGGCCCCGGGCGGGGCGGCGGGGCCGAGCGGCGATCCTGGCGGATGCCCGGGCGGCCTGTCCCGACCGCTTCGTCGGGCGACCCCGCCGGCCCGCAGGCCTCCCCGGCCCCGCAGGCCCCGCAGGCCCCGCAGGCGCTGCCCGCGCAGGCCTGGATCGGCCCGGCGTCCCAACCGGTGCGGCAGCCGGCGTTCCAGCCGGTGCGGCAGCCGGCCGACGGGCAGTCGGCCGGTGACACGGAACCGACCGGTCAGCGGTTTCTTCAAGATTCCCTCTCGACGATGCTGACAAGTCCCGTCCACGTACATGCCGCGAATAATTCTTAGGAGTCCTTGACAGTCGCTTGTACACCTTGTCTACTGACCGCGTAGACAAACGTGAGCATTCCGGCAGCGAAGGAGATCTCCCGATGCCCAAGCTCTCCCGCAGTGACTGGTACGACCTGGCACGCGACATGAACTGGACGTTCGGCTACGTCAACGAGGCCGACGTGTTCCCCGAAGAACTGTCGGGCACCGGTCGTGTCCCGCCCGAGGCGTGGCTGGCCTGGGACGAGCCCTACAAGATCAGTTACCGCGAATACGTCCACAACCAGGTCACCAAGGACACCACCACCTACTCGCTGAAGAACGCCGTCGGCCGCTCGAAGCTGTTCGACCAACTCGATCCGGGCTGGAAGTCCGTGGTCGTCGCGCACTACGGCGCGATCGCGATGCCGGAGTACCTGGCGTCCTTCGGCGAGGCCCGCATGGGCCGGTTCGGGCGCGCCGCAGCCTGGCGCAACACCGCGACGTTCGGCACGCTGGACGAGGTAAGGCACGGCCAGATCCAGACGTTCTTCCCGTACGGCCTGCTCGGCAAGGAGCCGCGCGGCGACTGGGCACTGAAGGCGTTCCACACCAACAACTGGATCACCCTGGCCGTACGGCACCTCTTCGACGACATGTTCGTCGCCAACGACGCGCTGTCCGTCGCGATCCAGCTCACCTTCACGCTGGAGACCGGTTTTACGAACCTGCAGTTCCTCGGCATGGCCGCGGACGCCATCGACGTCGGCGACCTGGAGTTCGGCTCACTGATCTCGAGCATCCAGACGGACGAGGCGCGCCACGCGCAACAGGGCGAGYCCACCATCAAGGTGCTCATCGACAACGGCCACAAAGAATACGGCCAGTTCCTGGTCGACCACATGTTCTGGCGGGCCTGGCGCGCGTTCGCCCTGCTCACCGGCCTGTCAATGGACTATTACACCCCGCTGGACAGCCGGAAGATGAGCTTCAAGGAGTTCATCCAGGACTGGGTCGTCAAGCAGTTCGCCGACCAGTTCCGCGACTATGGCCTGGACTTCCCCTGGTACTGGGACGAGTTCATCAACGAACTGGACTGGTACCACCACGCGATCCACACCGTCGTCTGGAACTACCGGCCCAGCGTCTGGTGGAACTCCGACGCCGGCGTCTCGCCGAAGGAACGGCAGTGGCTGGAGGAGAAGTACCCCGGCTGGAACCGCGCCTTCGGAAAGCACTGGGACGTGCTCACCGAGAACGTCCGCACGGGCAATCTCGCCGAGACTTTCCCGGAGACGCTGCCGGTCGCCTGCAACCTCTGCCAGCTACCGATCGTCCGCGCCGCTGGCGTGCTGGCCGGCGCGCACACCGACCCCGCCCCGCTCCGGCACGTACACAACGGGCGCGTCTACCAGTTCTGCTCCGAGCCCTGCAGGTGGATCTTTACTCGGCGGCCGGAGCGGTTCGCCGGCCACAAGTCGATCACCGACCGGCTGTGGACCGGGGACATCAACCCGCCGAACATCGGCGGCGTCCTCGCCTACATGGGCCTGTCCGAGGCCGAACACGGTGTCGACGCCGACAACTACGCCTGGGCCAACGGCAAGCACTGACCGAAGGAGGAGACATGGCACTGCTGCCGCTCAGCGGGACCTTCCTCGGCGACGTCACCACGGTGGGCGTCGTGGTCGACGACGAGGACACGGCCGAGGCCGTCGGGCAGAAGATCGCTCACCACGCGGTGGGGCGGCGAGTGGCCGCCCGTACCGCTCCGATCCGGGTGCGGCTGGGCGGCCGGGTCCTGGACCCGGACGAGATCATCGGCAGGACCGGCGTCTCCCCTTACGACCACGTCGAGGTCTTCTTCGATGAGTGACTGGCACGACGTGGCCACCCTCGACGATCTCTGGGAAGGCGATGTCGCGGAGGTCGCCGTCGGCCCGGACACCATCCTGCTCGCGCACCTGCCCGGCCGGCAGGTACGCGCCTACCAGGGGATCTGCCCGCACTCGGAGTACTCGCTCGCGGGCGGCGACCTCGACGGGGACGTGCTGACCTGCACCGGCCACCTGTGGGAGTTCGACCTGCGCACCGGCGAGGGGGTCAACCCGTCGAACTGCCGGCTCTACGAGTACCCGGTCCGGCTGTCCGGAGAGCAGATCGCCGTATCGGTGCCGACCGACGGTCGGCCCCACTACAACCGCTGCCGAGGTTGAGGAGGCATCCGTTGACCGACAGACCGGACTACCTGGTCGGCCCCGTGGTACGGGGCTTCGACCCGGACATCGTCGACGCGCTGCAGACCGCGCTGGAGAAGGACAACCCCGGCTCGGAGCTGTTCGTCGACGACAACACCGGGTACGTACGCATCCACGCCCAGCGCTTCCTGCGGGTCACCCGGGCCAGCCTGTCCGAGGCGCTCGGACGGCCCATCGACCTGCCGTCGCTGGAACCCGCCATCGCGGGCTTCGCGGGCCGGATGAAGTACACCGGCGACGACGAACTGACCTGGTACCTGGCCCGGGAGGACCGATGACCGGCCCGACGCGCTCACTGCGCACGTGGAGCATCGCCGACGCCGGGCGGCGCCGGCTCAACGAATACGAGATCGTCACCAAAAAGTTCCACTACCACTTCGGCAGGCAGCCCGCACCGTTCGACCTCGACCCGGACAGCCCGATCAACCAGTGGTACCTCAGGCACCGTGAGGGCTCACCGGTCCAGGCCGACAGCTGGGAGGAGTTCTCCGACCCCGCCCAGCTCAACTATCGGCGTTACATCGCCCTCCARCACGACCGCGAGATCTACGCCGAACGCGTCGTCGACCGCTTCGAGGCCCTCGACCACGACGCCGGGCTCGACCCGGCCTGGGTCGCCGTCCTGGGCCGCGTCTACCTGCCCGCCCGGTTCGCGCTGCACGTCCTGCAGATCACCAGCCTGTACGTCGGCCAGCTGGCGCCGAGCGCGGCCATCACGAACGCGTCCTTCTTCCAGGCCGCCGACGAACTGCGCGCGCTGCAGTGGATCGCCTACCGGGCGAAGTCGCTGTCGCTCTCGCACGGCCCGGACCTCGCCGACAGCACGGTCGCGCGCCGCGTCTGGGAGCAGGATCCGGCCTGGCAGCCGGCCCGCGAACTGCTGGAGAACCTGCTGCTGGCCTACGACTGGGCTGAGGCGTTCACCGCCCTCGACCTCGTCGTCAAGCCGGCCTTCGACGCCCTGTTCAAGCAGGCCTTCGCCGCGCTCGCGACCGCCAACAGGGACGAGCTGACCGCGCAGCTGCTGCACGAGTCCGGCGTCGACAGCGGGCGCGGCCAGGACTGGACCGGCGCCCTCGCCCGCTACATCCTCGCCGCCCGGCCGGGCAACCGCGAGCACATCCTCGGCTGGGAGAGCAGGTGGCAGCCGCGCGTCACGCGCGCCATCGACGCCCTGGCCGGCACGTTCGGTGCGGCACCCGCGCCGGCGGACGCCGCGTCCGTGCGGCAGACCGTGGACCAGGCGACCACACAGTTCCGTAACAGCTGGCTCACGGCGGTTCCGGCCACGTAGTCCCGTCCGCACAGAGGTTCCTACAGAGATTCCTTCCGACCGCGTAGAGCTGACAGATCAGTCACCACGTCAAAGGAGCGTTGTAGATGTCCGTTCTGCCCGAAGTCATCGCAGCCAACGCAGAGTACGCTGCCTCGTTCGGTGACAGGAGCGAGCTGGCCCTGCCGCCGGCCCGGGGCTTCGCCATCCTCACCTGCATGGACGCCCGGCTGGACCCGGCCAAGTACGCCGGGCTGCGCGAGGGCGACGCCCACGTGATCCGCAACGCCGGCGGGCGCGCCAGCGACGACGCGATCCGCTCGTTCGTGATCTCGTACAAGCTGCTGGGCACCAGGGAGTGGTTCATCATCCACCACAGCGACTGCGGGATGGAGTTCTTCACCGACGAGGTGATCCGCGGCCTGCTCGCCAACAGCCTGGAGACCGCCGCCCTCGGTGACCAGGGCTTCTACGACGTCGGCACCGGCCCGGGCGCCCGCGAGGGCGACTACATCGACTGGCTGACGATCTCCGACCAGGCCACGAGCGTCACCGAGGACGTCCGCCGGGTCCGCAACCACCCGCTCGTCCCCGCGCGCATCCCGATCTACGGGTACATCTACGACGTCAAGAGCGGCCTGCTCCTCGAGGTCCCGACCGCCACCGAAGTCGGCCGAGCGTCATAAGCCGACCAGGGTCGGCCAGGGTCGGCCAGGCGTCGTAAGCCGACCAGGGTCGGCCAGGCGGCACAGTCCGTCAGCACAGTTTTCTCTTTCCGTGAATGGCCCTGTGAGGGGGTGGTTCCGGGGCATCCCCGGAACCACCGGCATTCGCGCTGAGAGCACGTCCCGCGCGGTCAGGTTTCGCCGACGGCTTCGGGGAGCTGTTGGCGCTGGTTGGGTGTGGCCGCTGGGGTGTGGTGGTCGTAGGCGATCAGGGCGTCGCCGGTGAGGGGATGTTCCACGACCGCGGCCCGTACCCCGAAGACCGCTGCCAGCAGGGCGGGGGTGAGCACCTGCTGAGGCGCGCCGGAGGCGACGATCGTGCCGTGCTGGAGCACGTGCAGCCGGTCGCACACCGCGGCGGCGGCGTTGAGGTCGTGCAGCGCCAGCAGGGTGGTGCGGCGCTGGGCACGCAGCAGGGCGAGCAACTCCACCTGGTGGCGCACGTCGAGATGGTTGGTGGGCTCGTCGAGCACCAGCACGTCCGGCTGCTGGGCGAGCGCGCGGGCCAGCAGCACCCGCCCCGCCCGCGGCCGCAGGTGCCGGTAGACGGTACGCAGCACGGTGGACCTGCCGCTGCCGTTGGGCCCCACCAGGCCGGCGATCTCACCCTCGCCGGCCACCAGGTGGACACCGGCCACCACGGCACGGCCGGCGAGCACGACGGAAAGATCCTCGATGGCGATCCTCACGTGCGTCCCAGCCGCCGGTCGAGCAGGTACAGCAGGGCGGGGGCGCCGATCAGCGACGTGACCACKCCGACCGGCAGCTCCTGGGTGTCCAGCGCGGTGCGGGCGGCGATGTCCACCGCGACCAGCAGCACCGCCCCGGCCAGGGCCGCCACCGGCAGCAGCCGGCGATGGTCGCCGCCGACCACCAGCCGGCAGGCGTGCGGGATCATGAGCCCGACGAAGCCGATGGCGCCGGAGACCGCCACCAGCACGCCCGTGAGCACGCTGGTCACGACGAACAGCTCGCGGCGCAACCGGGTGACGTCCACCCCGAGGCCGGCCGCTGTCTCGTCCCCCATGAGCAGCGCGTTGAGAGCGCGGGCGCGGGCCTGCAGAACGACCAGCCCGGACGCCACCGTGACGGTGGGTATCGCGAGCGTGCCCCACTGGGCGCCGCCGAGGCTGCCCATCAGCCAGAAGAGCACACCGCGGGTCTGCTGCTCGTCCCCCGTCCGCAGCACCAGGTAGCTGGTGAAACCGGACAGGAACTGGCCGATGCCCACACCCGCAAGCACCGGCCGTAGCGGCGAGAAGCCGCCGCCGCGCCGGGCCAGCGCCCACACCAGGGCGAACGACGCCAACGCGCCGGCGAAGGCGGCGGTGGAGACACCGATCCGCGGCAGGCCACCCACGCCCGCGCCCACGCCGAGCACTATCGCGGCGACCGCGCCGAGCGAGGCGCCGGAGGAGACACCCAGCAGGTAGGGGTCGGCCAGCGGGTTGCGCACCAGGGCCTGCACCGCCGTGCCGACGAGGCCGAGACCGGCGCCGACCACGGCCGCGAGCAGCGCGCGGGGCACCCGCAGCTGCCACACGATCAGATCCTGGGGGCCCGGTGGCGCCGGGCGTCCGGTGAGGTGACGGCCCACGACGGACCACACCTCGCCCATCGGCACATCGGTGGAGCCGAGGGAGACGGCCAGGGTCAGCGCGGCGACCAGCGCCACGCCCAGCCCGGCGGCCACCCAGCCGGCCCGCGCGCCGCCGCCCGGATGCCGGACCGACCGGGCCGTGGGGTCCGGGGACCGATCCGGGCGGCCCGTGGTGCCCGAGCCCTGGTCCGGCCGGTCCGTGTCCGCGCTGTCCGCGGCGCCCGCGGAGCCGGAGGAGCCGCCGTCCCCGCGGAGGAACGCGATGATCGGCATCTACCGCCTGACCCGGCCGGGGTAGAGGGCAGCGGCGATCTGCTGCACCGCGTCGGCGTTGCGCACTCCGGCGATGGTGGTCTGCTCCGAGCCGACGCGCAGGAAGCGGCCCTCCCTGACCGCGGTCAGACCGCTGGTGGCCGGGAAGGTACGCAGGAACTGCGCCGCGGCGTCGAACGCTTTGTCGTCGGCCTCCGGGRCTGCCCTGGTTGCGCACGCCGAGCTGAATCCAGTCGGGGTTGCGGGAGACCACGTCCTCCCARCCGACCGGTCTGAAGTCACCGTCACAGTCGGCGAAGATGTTGCGCGCCCCGGCCTGGGTGATCACCGCGTTGCCGACCTGCCTGTTGCAGATCGCCATCGGCTGCGCGGTGCCGGCGTCGTAGTCGAGGAAGAAATTATGTGGGACGCCGGTCCGGCGCGACGTCGGCGATCGCCGAGCGCACCGCGCCGGTCTTCCGCTCCATGTCGGCGACCAGTTCCTGGGCGCGGGCGGAGGTCCCGGTGACGGCGCCGAGCCGGGTGATGTCCGCCTCGACCTCCGACAGGTCGTTCTGCGGGTGCGCCAGCGTCGCCGCGCAGGCCGTCGAGTGCAGGTAGATGTGCTTGATCCCGACGGCGGCGAACTCCCGCGGGCTGGCCACGTCCCCCATGCCGCTCATGCCGCCCGCGCCGGCCGGCGGGCCGAAGGTGTCGATGTAGAGCTGGGCGCCGGACCCGAGCAGCTTCTCCTTGGCGATCACCCCTTCGCCCAGCACCGGCACCTTCGCGATCTGCTCGGCGAACCGCTCCGGCACGGTGCCCCTGCCGGGCGGGAAACCGGTGCCGATCACCCGGTCACCGGCACCCAGCCAGAACAGGGTCTCCAGGCTGGAGGCATTGCTGGTGACGATCTTCTGCGGGGCGGAGTCGAAGGTGGTCTCGACGCCGTCGCAGTCGGCGACTTTCACCGGAAAACCGGAGCCGGCCAGGGACGGCCCGACAGCCGGCGCGGGAGCGGGACCCCCGCCCCCGGAGTCCCCGCCGCCGCAGGCAGCGGCCAACAGGGCCACCGCGGCCGCAAGACCACACAACAGGCGAGGACGCATGCAGGCTCTCCCGGGAATCGTGTCCGTGTAAGCCCGCCGTTGCGGACCCGTCCCAGGTAGTCGGCCGCGAGACGCCCACGGTTCCCGCGAGCATCAGACCCGCGCGGGAACCTGCCGCTTCACCCCGTTCGCCATGATTCGTTGCTCACAGCGCGATGAGACCCGCACGGGTTGAGGTGAAACCGCACGCATCGAGGCCATGCCACGGCGTGCCGCTGGTGCTGACGCTCATGTGGCCGTCGTTCGACCCTGCCGCCAGCGGCAAGGTCGAACCGCCCGGCCAGGYGGTGCTACCGCGGGTCCACAGGGGGCTCTGGGGATGGCAAAGGCCGTTTCCGTATTATTCCAGGACACTCATGCCTGAGGAACCGACTGGTCTTCCGGCACGCTGAAGGGGCAATGTGTCTCGTCCGCAATGGATTCCCGTCGTCGTGCTCGCCGCGGCGGCCGTCGTCGCAGTGGTAGGTTGTGGCGGCATAGTGCCCTCCACCGGAGGCGGCAGTGTAACTTCTCCGTCGCCGTCCCAGCCCGCCTCAGCACTAGCGCAGGAAGCCGGGGCTCAGCAGCGAGGGCATGGTCTTTCGGCGACGCCAACACTGACCTCTGATATCCCGGATGGTCTTCCGACGACCATCCCGAGACCCGCATCCCCCACCRGCGACACGCCTCCCTCCTTCTTCACGAAACTCCCTGCTCCGTCGTCTGGGCACTCCCTGGCCCCGGGGATCCCGCCCGCGCCGGCGCCGCCTCCGGCATCCGGTCCGGCAYCGGTAGCCCACTCGACGACCGCACCGCCAGTGGCGCCGCCTCCGGTACCAGTGGTCCACTCGACGACCACGCTGCCAGCGGCCCAGGCCACCGTGCCAAATCTGTATGGTGCGACCCGGTCGGAGGCGACGGCCATCCTGCATCAGGCCGGGTTTTACAACATCTCGTTCTCCGAAGGATGCAGCACCAGCGGACTGCACGACGTGGTCAACAGCCAGACTCCAGCGGCCGGYGTCATCACTGCCGTTACAGCGCGAGTCGGTATGCACATCCATATCCTCGGCTGCGTCTCGATAAGCAATGTGGTGGGCTGGCGGATGGACAATGCTCTGGACCATCTCAGGAGGACGGGCTGGACTCCGGTGGCCGGAAACGGCGGTTGCGTGTCGGGTGACAACGGCGTGGTCGCTACGATGGTCCCGCGGGGCGGTTCCTTCGCCCGGCCGGGTTCTCAGGTACGGCTCGACCCAGGATGCCTCTGACCTAAATTCGCCGTTAGTGGCGTGGGAGAGGGCCTGACCATCCGCTGGTTGTCCTGATCCGGCGCAATCCTTCCAGGACTGGCGTGAACGCGACGCGCAGCAGCGACGCGTTCACCTTCTCGGCGCTCTCCTCCGCGGAGTTCTCCGCCTTGTCCGGACGTATCTCACCCCTGCTCACCGTTGCCGTGAATCTCCTACAGGACGCCGGAACGCCCGGGACCAGCACCGGCTACGTCACAGCGGCGCCTGGCGCGCTCGGCACGACCGCCCGCCTGGGTGGGTGTCAACCCGCGGCGTGCGGCGGCCTGGGTGAGCGTGGCGACCAGGTCCGCGTCGAAGCCGAGCAGCACCGGCCGCGGGCCGTGTCGCGCGGCGGCGACCTCGGCCCGCCCAGGTGCAGCTCACCGGTCGCCCCGGCGCCGGCCGGCAGCAGACCGCCGTCGAGAACGTAGGCCCGCACGTTCGGGTCGGGCCGGCCGATGGGCAGCGGCCGGGTCGCCGGGGTCGTACCGCCAGATCACCGCGTTGACCGTGACCTCGGTGGGGCCGTAGGCACCGGCGGTTGTGTTGCGCTCTTGTGTCTATCGGATGAACAAATATTTGTGACACGCGTCATGCTCGCGTCACAACAGCGGCGGCAAAGAGGCCGATGGCGGCGCCCGCGCGACGGCAGTCCGCCCATCCCGTACCTCGACCGAGGTGGTCCTCGCCGGCAGGGCCGACCGCGAGCTGGCGCTGCGCGCGGCGCTGCGGGCCGCGAAGGCGAAGGTCGTCGTCGACGAGACCGGGCAGCGGGCCGCCTCGGCGGTATTCGACGTCGGCGGGGCGACCGCGGCCCGCCGACGTCACCCAGATCGACCGGCACTGGCGCAACATCCGCACGCTCGCGTCACACAACCCGCGCACCTACAAGGCCAGGTGGATCGGTGACCACGAGATAAACGGAACCCCGCTGCCCGACGCGGCCTTTTTCTGACTCTCCGATTTCTGGCTCTCCGACGCCCGGCCCGGCACGGCCCGGCCCGTACCGCCGCCCCGAGAGGACGCACCAGCGATGACGCAGAGCGCAGCGCAACCGACCACCGGACACAAGCCCGTACGGCAGCTGCACCTCAACGCGAACGTGCTGGCCTCGGGCCGGCACGACGCCGCCTGGCGGCTGTCGGACAACCCACGTTCCGTGGACGACGTCGACGCGTTCTGCGAGATCGCGCGGATCGCCGAACGGGGCACGTTCGACGCGGTCTTCTTCGCCGACGGGCCCCAGCTCGCGGCCGACTTCGACCGCCGCCCCTGGCACTCGCTGGACCCTGTGGTCCTGCTCGCGGCGATGGCCCGGGCGACCGAACGGGTGGGCCTGGTGGCGACGGCGTCGACGACGTTCAACGAGCCCTACGAGGTAGCCCGCAGGTTCGCCACCCTCGACCACGTCAGCGGGGGACGGGCCGCCTGGAACATCGTGACCAGCCAGAGCGACGACGCCGCGGCCAACTTCGGCCATCCGCGCATGCCCGGCCATGCCGAGCGCTACGCGCGGGCCGAGGAGTTCGTCGACGTCGTCGTGAAGCTCTGGGACAGCTTCGAGGACGAGGCGCTGCTGGCCGACCCGGTCACCGGCCGTTACGCCGACCCGGCGCGGGTGCACCGCATCGACCATGTCGGTCCGGCGTTCCGGGTCCGCGGGCCGCTGAACGTGCCGCGTGCCCCGCAGGGACGCCCGATGATCGTGCAGGCCGGCGACTCCGGGCCGAGCCGGCGGCTCGGCGCGCGCTGGGCGGACGCGCTGTTCACCGTCCAGCGCACCTGCACCGAGGCGCAGGCGTTCTACGCGCAGCTGAAGGGGCTGGCCGCGGCGAACGGCCGTGACCCGGACTCGCTGGTGATCCTGCCCGGGCTCTACACGGTGGTCGGCAGCACGCAGGCCGAGGCGCGGCGGCGCAGGGAGGAGATGGACGCCCTGCTGGACCTCGACGTTCAGGTCGCCCTGCTCGCCGAGCGCCTGAACGTCGACCCACAGCGGCTCACTCTCGACCGGCCG
Organism: Protofrankia sp. BMG5.30; assembly: GCF_001983005.1. Taxonomy (NCBI): domain Bacteria; kingdom Bacillati; phylum Actinomycetota; class Actinomycetes; order Frankiales; family Frankiaceae; genus Protofrankia; species Protofrankia sp. BMG5.30. The sequence goes on from NZ_MOME01000010.1 coordinate 13,760, forward strand.
CTGCCCGACGACATCGACGGGCAGGGCGGCGCCGGGATAACGAGCGGTTTCGTCGAAAACATCCTGCGTGAGGCGCGCCGGGAGAACCTGACCGTGCGACAGTTGCTGGGCCGTAACCCGTTCGGCGGACACCGGCTCGTCGTCGGCACACCCGAGCAGATCGCCGACAACATGGAGCGGTGGTTCCGCGGCCGGGCGGCCGACGGGTTCAACCTGAACATGGACGCCTACCCGTCCGGGCTCGAGCTGTTCGTGGACCATGTCGTGCCCGAACTACGGCGGCGCGGCCTGTTCCGCACCGCCTACGAGGGCGTCACGCTGCGCAGCCATCTCGGCCTGCCCAGAGCGCCGAGCCGCTATGCGCCCGCCTCCCCCGGCCTGGTCGCGGCCACGCGCTGATCCAGCGCTCACACAGCCGCCAAAGCCCGGGGATGCGTCAGATCGGGGCAGCTTCAGTATTCTGTGCGGGTTGGCGCTGAACCTGCGCCCCGGGTCGCGGGTACGTCGGACGGTGAACCTGATTCACCTCGCCCGAGCACCTCCACCTGCTTGTCGACGACGGGTGACCGGCTCGTCGACGGCGGGCGGGAGTGGGAGCGTGTCTGTCGGCGCAGCCGCGAACCGGAGGTTCAGGGCCGTCACCTGCCCGCATGATCCCGGCCGTCCGGGGTGGTGCGACAGGCACCCACCCCAGCTCGCGACGATCGCCATGGTGCGTGACTCATCATCCGGGAGAAGGCATTGGATCGTTTCACGTACCGGGACGGCGTGCTGTACGTGGAGGACGTCGCCGTGGAGGAGATCGCGGCCCGTTTCGGCACGCCGGTCTACGTGTACTCGCACGGCACTCTCGTCACCCACCTGCGGCAGGTCGCGGACGCGTTCGCTGACCTCGCGCCGCTGATCTGCTTCTCGGYCAAGGCGCTGAGCAACATCCACCTGCTGCGCAACCTCGCGGCGGCGGGCGCGGGCGTGGACGTGGTCAGCGGCGGCGAACTATACCGGGCGCTGCTGGCCGGGGTGCCCGCGCAGCGGATCGTCTTCGCCGGTGTGGGCAAGTCCGACGAGGAGCTGCGGTACGCGGTGCGCTCCGGCATCCGCTGCGTCAACGTGGAGTCCGAGAGTGAGATGCGCGCCCTCGCCCGGGCGGCGGCCGACTGCCAACTCCCGGTGGGGGCGGCCGTGCGGGTCAACCCGGACGTCGCGGTCGACTCCCGCACCCCGGCCAAGACCACGACCGGGCGCCGCGGCGGCAAGTTCGGGATCGACCTCGACCAGGTGCACGAGGTGTACCGGCTGGCCGTGGACGACCGCTGGCTGCGGCCGGCGGGCCTGCACTTCCACATCGGCTCCCCGATCTTCGACCCGCGGGCCTACGGCGACGCCGTGGACAAGGTGCTGACCCTGGCGGAGAAGCTGACCGCCGACGGCGCCCCCGTCCCGACGATCAACATCGGTGGTGGTTTCCCCGCGGACTACGAGGGGGCCGGCGTCCCGGGCTGGTCGGACTTCGCCGCCGTGATCGTGCCGAAGCTGCGCTCCTTCGTGGCCGCCGGCGGCATGGTCGTCATGGAGCCCGGCCGTTCGATCGCGGCCAACGCCGGCGTGCTGCTGGCCAGCGTGCGCTACCTGAAGACCTCCGGCTCGCGGAACGTCGTGATCACCGACACCGGGATGAGCCACCTGATCCGGACCGCCTTCTACGACACGTTCCACTTCCTGTGGCCGGCCCGGCCGCGGGACGGCGTGTCACCGGTGAGCCGTACCGGCGAGCACGACCTGCCGGGCCTGACGCGCTACGACGTCGCGGGCCCGCTGTGCGAGTCCAGCGACTACCTCGCGAAGGACCGGCTCCTCCCCTCGCTGCGGGCCGGAGACGTGCTGGCCGTCTTCACCGCCGGCGCCTACGGCATGACGATGGCCAGCCACTACAACGGCCTGCCCCGCCCCGCGGAGGTGCTGGTCGACGGCGGGGACGTCCGGCTGATCCGGCGACGTGAGACCTACGAGGACCTCGTCTCGGCGGAGCTGGATGCCGGCGCGGAGAGCGGGCTGGAGACCGGGCCCACCGGCTTGGCCTCGGCCGGACCCGCCACGGCGGGCGCGGCGCCGGAGTGACCCACGGCCCTGGCCGGCCGGGCGGGGACTACCGCGCCGCGCCGGCCGGTGCGCGGAGCCGGTCAGGTGGTGGCTTTCGCCAGCGCGCCGGAGTCAGTGCGCGCGCCACCAGGGTCGGGGAGCACGCCGAGCTCGGCCAGCAGGGCCTCCCGCAGCGCCAGGAAGCCGGCGTCCGCCCGACCCCGGGCACCGGTGAGCTGGATGCGGTGCTCGGCGGCGATCTCCCCCGTCCGCATGACCAGCACCCGGTCGGCGAGGGCGATCGCCTCGTCGACGTCGTGGGTGACCAGCAGCACCGCCGGCCGGTGCCGGGCGACCAGCTCCCGGACAAGCTCGTGCATCTTGATCCTGGTCAGCGCGTCGAGGGCGGCGAACGGCTCGTCGAGCAGCAGCAGTTTCGGCTCGCGGACCAGCGCCCGGGCGAGGGCGACCCGCTGCGCCTCCCCACCGGAGAGGGTGATCGGCCACGCCTCGAGATGGCCGCTGAGGCCGACCTCCGCCAGCGCGGCGGCGGCCTTCTGCTACCCCTCGCCCCGCGGCAGCCCGATCGCGACGTTGCGCCAGACCCGCTCCCACGGCAGCAGCCGGTGCTCCTGGAACACCACCGCCCGCTGCGCCGGCACGTCGACCGTGCCGGCGTCGGGCTGGTCGAGGCCGGCGAGGGTACGCAACAAGGTGGTCTTGCCGCAGCCGCTCTTGCCCAGCAGAGCGACGAACTCACCGGCGGCGATGTCGACGTCGAGCCCGTCGATGACGACCTTGTCCTGATAGGCGCGGCGCAGACCGCGGACCCGGACGAGGGACGCTCCCCCGGCGGACGCGGCATCCGCGGTCTCCCGCGAGACGGTGGCGGGCTGGGATGTCATTACCTCGAGTTCCCTTCAACCAGGTGTTCGGCTGGGCCGGCGACCAGACCGTGGCGCGGGATCGCGCTCTGCGCCGCCGACGGCCGCTTCAGACGGTGGCCGCTTCAGACGGTGGCCGCTTCAGACGGTGGGATTGCTTCCGGCGGTGGCCGCGGCGACGACCGCGACCACCGCCGGATATGAGGACCTTCGTCAGATAAAGGACTGTTATCAGATAAAGGACCGTTGTCGGATGAGAACCGCCGTCGCGACGGCGGACGGCGCTACAGCTTGACGGCGTGGTCGGCGACGACGAGCTTGCCGGACAGCACCTTGTGGTCGGTCATCCAGTCCGCGCCGTACTGGAGCTTCTCGATCGCGTCGTCGTCGATCAGCTTGAGCTTTGTGACGACCCTGTTGGCCGTCAGCTTCTGCAGGACGCCGTCCGGGTAGTTGGCCGCGGCGGTCTGGATCCGCACCGTCTCCTCTATGTGGTTCGCCTGCCACTCGTACTCCGCCACGTAGGCATTGATCACCTTGCGGACGAGGTCGGGGTTCTTCTCGGCGTATTCCCGGCGGACCAGATAGGTACGGAAATCCAACTGCCGGGGCAGCTCGTCCTGGTCAACGAAGATGGGGACGGCGCCGTAGGCGACCTCGGCCTGCTCCCGCGGGCCGGACCAGATGGACCAGGCGTCGACCTTCCCCGTGGAGAACGCCGGTCCCGCGTCCGGCGGGTTCAGGTACACGAACTTCACCTGGTCCTTGGGGACGCCGTACTTCTCCAGGGCCGCCACCAGCAGGAACTCCCCGAGCCCAGCCTTGTTCACCGCGACCGACTTCCCTGCCAGGTCCTTCACCGAGCGGATTCCCGATTTCGGCAGAACGAGGATCGCGCTGCTCCGTGGCGACGTCTCGCCGAATCCGACATAGACCAGCGGGGAGCCGGCGAGAATGGCGGCGTCCGCCGGCGTGGAACTCCCCCCGAAGCTGAAGTCCGCGCTGCCTCCGGTGACCGCCTGCATGGTCGGGGCGTGGTTCGGGAAGGGGCCGAGCCACTGGACCGCGATGCCCTGCGCCCGCAGGTTCTTCTCCAGCTCGCCGCGTTCCTTCTCCGGCGACCCCGTCCCGAAGGTCAGCCGGACCGTGCTGGTGTTGCCGCCGCCGCTGCCGCTGTCGTCCGATCCGCAGGCGGCCAGCGGGACTGCCAGCCCGGCCGCGGCCGCGGTGGACAGAAAGGTCCGCCGGGACAGGCCGCGCCGGCCGATCACCATGTGCCGACTGGTGCCGGCACCGGCACCGGCACCACGGGCGGCGGTCGGAGTCCACAGGGAGTTCGCAGGAGACATCGGCTTTCCTTTACAGCACGAGGCCATTCAATGGCCGACAGTTGTATTGATTACCTGGCGCGACGATGCACGAAAACCGCACACGCGAGACAGCTATGACCAGAACAGGTGATATCGGATCAGGTGCTGTTGGAACAGATGGCCTGGCCGGAACGGCCCGGATACCTGGCGTCCGTGGACCGCGTGGGCCGCTGGCACGTCGAAAGAACAGCCGGCCGGCCGCGGTCAGGGAACGCCCCGGCGGCCGTGGTCAGCTCCGGGCGTTCGCGTAGTTCGGGTGCCAGGACAGCAGCCGGCGTTCGAGCACCCGGGCGGCCAGGTCGGAAAGAATCCCGATGGCCGCGTAGATCAGTATCGCCAGCACGATGACGTCGGTCCGCAGGAATTCACGCGCGTCCATCGCCATGAAACCGATGCCGGAGTCGGCGCCGACGGTTTCGGCGACCACCAGGGCGAGYCACGCGGTGGTGAGGGCCAGGCGGATGCCGTTGAGGATCGAGGGCAACGCGCCCGGCAGCACGATCCGGCGGATGAGCTGGCGCTGGGGCAGGCCGATGACCCGCCCGAGCTCGAGGAGCTTGGGATCCACCTGCCGGATGCCCAGCACGGTGTTGAGGTAGATCGGAGTGGCGACACCGAGCGCGACCAGGAAGACCTTGCCGGACTCGCCGACCCCGAACCACACGATCACCAGCGGCAGGATCGCCAGGAAGGGCACCGCGCGGATCATCTGGATCGGACGGTCGAGCACCGCGTCCGCGATCTTGGAGAAACCGACCGCGACACCCAGGGCGAGGCCGATCCCGCCGCCGATCACGAAGCCGGTCGCCGCCCGCCGCAGGCTGATCAGCGCGTCCTTCGGCAGCTGGCCGCTGGCGGTGAGCTCCCGGGCGGTGGACAGCACCTTCGTCGGCGCGGGCAGCACATGCGCGGAGATCATCCCGCTGCGGGCGAAGAGCTCCCAGATGACCAGCAGCACCAGCGGGCTGAGCCAGGAGATCAGCCGGTAGGGCACACCGATGCTCCGGCGTCGACGCAGGCGGCCCCCCTCCGGGCCACCGGTGTCGACGCCGGAGCCCGTCTCGGGCGTGGCGCCCGCCTCGGTAGCAGCCTCGGTAGCAGCCTCGGTAGCGGCGTCGGTCTCGGCCCGAGCAGCCGCGTTGGGCTCGACGTCGGTGCCGTCCCGCGGGACACGGGCCACGGGATGCGTCTGCACGGTCGTCTGGTCTGCCATTACTCTTCCTGGTCTCTCTACGGACAGTGACCGACAACGCCTGTCCGGAAACAGTTGTCACGGGTGGTCACCCGCCATGACGTGACATCCGGGGCGCGGCGGGCGGGCGCGGCGGGCGGGCCCGGCCGAGGCGGGCCGTCAGGGGCACGGCTGAAGCGGTACGGCTAACGGCTGGATGGCTGCCGGCGGTGGGGGACGGTGGACGTTCCGGCCGGAAACCGGCCACCGGTGGCCCAGGGAGGTGCGGGAATGCGCGGCCGTGGGATCCGCGGCGACGAGTGGCCGGCGGATCGACCCACCCGGCCCGAGCTAGGTTCGACAGGGCGAACAGCGACAGCTACACACCAATGCGTAGTCCACACACCGACGGCGAATCAGCGGTGTGCGCGGCGACATAACTGTGGACTTTCGAGGAAACAGCCAGTAACCGTCAAGATGATGAGAATATGGCAGAAATCATATTTCTCTACCTTGACGGTAGGAAAAGTTGCCAATCATTCCAGCGACAAACGGCGACCACAACCGAGCGTGCATGGCCGGAGACTGAAACGACCAGGAACGCTCGACGATGTGAATCCGATACCGCCGCGGGACGGCGGTTCCCCGTCACGAGACGGCGCTTCCCCGCCGCGGGACGGCAGCCGCGGGACGGCAGCCGCGGGACACAGCGGTTCCCCGCCGGTGCCGGAATCCCCGCCGGCCCCCCGCCGTCCGGTACGGAGAATCGCGCGGGGACGCGGCAGGACGGGCGCCGAGAACGCCCCGCGTTCCCCTGTCGTCAGCCGATACCGGCGCCGGGATGACCGCTGGCGGGATGACAGCCGAGGAGATCGCCACCGAGGGGCTGACCGCTCCGGAGGCGGCCGGGCTGAAGATGGCCGGGCTGAAGATGGCCGGGCTGAAGATGGCCGGGCTGAAGATGGCCGGTCCGGTTGTACTCGGCCAGGCGCAGGCGCCCGGCGTCCGCCACCCAGCGGGTGACGGACGCGTTGGCGACCGAACCGCTCAGCGCCACCAGCTCGGTCTCGGTCAGGCCCTCGAGGACGAACCGGAGCATGATCACGACAGCGTCGTGCGCGGCGACGAGCACCCGGCGGCCGGCCTGCTCCCGGCAGACGTCCCGCAGGAAACTGCGCAGCCGCAGCGCCACGTCGGTGAGGGACTCGCCACCCGGCGGCCGGTAGTAGAGCTCACCGAGATGGGCCCGCCGTCGCACCTCGTCGGGGAACCGGGCCTGCCTGGCCGCCGAGGGCAGCCCGTTCAGCACACCCGTCTCGCGGTCCCGCAGCCGCTCGTCGAGGACGGGTGGGGGCACCGCCCGGCCGGCACGTGCCAGCTCGTCCCGCACGATGTCGGCGGTGTCCCGCGCCCGGACGTACGGCGAGGACTTGATGATCTGCGGGATGCGTTCCGGCGGCAGCGAGGCGAACCAGCGGCCGAGGTCGCCGGCCTGCTCCCGGCCGAGCGGCGACAGCGGGATGTCGGGATTCCGCTCGGTGATGCCGGCGTCCTGGCTGCCGGCGGCATCGGCCGCGGCGAGGGCCGCGTTGCCGGTACTCTGCCCGTGCCGCACCACGACGAGTTCCGCCGGCACACCCCACGCGATGGCATCATCCGTTGTCGCTATGTGCATGATCACAGAGTATCCGCGATACTCGAACCACGGCCGAACCACAGCCGCGACAATCGAGTCGTGATTCGTCCCGGAACCGGCCGGAACCCCGGGCGGGACGGACCCGATCCGTGCTGCCCTGAAACATGGGCAGGACGAAACCCGGACGATCACACGATCAGCGGAGGGCCGCTCGACGCAACGTCAACCGGAACGTCAGGCAGATGCGCGACACCACACCTGTAACGGCGCCGTGAAATCGAGATCACAGATGCTCATGCAATCGACAACGGGTAGACAGTACCGATGAGCACTTTCCGCGTGTGGGTGCCAGATGCCAAGACGGTGAGTGTAGCCACCAGCACGGACGGTCGCGAAACCGTTCACGAAATGATGACCGACGAGGGCGGCTGGTGGTGGGTCAACGTGCCCGCGGCCGGGCACGGCACCGACTACGCCTTCCTCGTCGACGGCGACGTCGACGAACTGCCCGACCCACGCTCGGCCTGGCAGCCCCATGGCGTCCACGGCCGCTCCCGCCTGGTCGACCACTCGTTGTTCCCCTGGTCCGACAGTGCCTGGCGGGGCATCACGCTCGCCGGCAGCGTCCTCTACGAGCTGCACATCGGCACGTTCACCCCGCAGGGCACCTTCGACGCGGCCATCGAACGGCTCGACCATCTCGTGGCGCTCGGGGTCGACGCGGTCGAACTGCTGCCCGTCAACGCCTTCGCCGGCCGGCACGGCTGGGGGTACGACGGCGTGGACCTCTTCGCCGTGCACGAGCCCTACGGCGGCCCGGACGGGCTCAAACGCTTCGTGGACGCGGCCCACAACCGGGGCATTGGCGTGATCATGGACGTGGTCTACAACCACCTCGGGCCGGACGGCAACTACCTGGCCCGGTTCGGCCCCTACTTCACCGACTCCCATGTCACGCCCTGGGGGCCCGCGGTCAACCTCGACGCGCCCGGTTCGGACGAGGTCCGGGCCTTCATCGTCGACAACGCGCTCGGCTGGCTGCGGCACTACCACTGCGACGGCCTGCGGCTGGACGCGGTGCACGCCTTCGCCGACAACCGGGCCGTCCACCTGCTGGAGGAGATCACCACGGCGGTGCACGGGCTCGCCGCCCAGCAGCGCCGGCCGCTGTTCGTCATCGCCGAGTCCGACCTGAACGACCCCCGGGTGGTCACCACCCGCGAAGCCGGCGGGTACGGCCTGGACGCGCAGTGGTGCGACGACGTCCACCACGCCCTGTGGGCGGCCCTGTCCGGCGAACGCCAGGGCTACTACAGCGACTTCGGCAGCCTCGCCACCCTCGCCAAGGCGATGGAGCACGCGTTCGTCCACGACGGGACGTACTCGACGTTCCGGGGGCGCTCCCACGGCCGGCCGGTGCCGAACCATCTGCCCGCCCACCGTTTCATCGTGTTCCTCCAGGACCACGACCAGGTCGGCAACCGGGCGATCGGCGACCGGGCGAGCGCGACGCTGAGCGCCGGCCTGCTCAGGGTCGGCGCCGCGCTGCTGCTGACCTCTCCGTTCACGCCGATGCTGTTCATGGGCGAGGAGTGGGGCGCGACCACGCCCTGGCAGTTCTTCAGCGACCACGACGCGCCGGGCCTGGCCGACGCCATCCGCAAGGGCCGCCGCGGCGAGTTCGCCGCGCACGGCTGGGGGCCCGACGAGATCCCCGACCCCCAGGACGAGGCGACGTTCGTCCGCTCCAGGCTCGACTGGTCGCAGCTCACCGCCCCCCGGCACGCCGGGCTGCTGCAGTGGTACCGGCGGCTGACCGCGCTGCGCAGGACCCTGCCCGACCTCACCGACCCCGCTCTGCCGTCGGTGCACTGCACCTTCGACGAGGACGCCCGGTGGTTCGTGCTGCGCCGTGGGCAGGTCGCCGTCGTGTGCAACCTGTCCGACCGGCGCCAGCCGGTGCCGGTCGAGGGAGTTCCCTTCGACATCCCGGMCGCCTCCGCCACCGGTTTCACCTTCATGCCAGGACGCATCGAACTGGACGCCGAATCAGTCGTGATCGCCCGGCTGCTCTGAACACGCCGGGACCCGTCCCGCCGGCCCGGCCCGGCCCGGCGGGATGGGTTTCCCGCAGGCTGTGCTTCCCGCACGCTGTGTTTCCCCGCACGCTGTGTTTCCCCGCACGCTGTGTTTCCCCGCACGCTGTGTTTCCCCACAGGCCGGGAAATCCGTCCCGCGGGCGGCATGAATCCGCGTGGGGACGCGCGCCTCGGTGCGCCACGCGAGCCGCGTGCACTCGTACCCGATCCGTACTGACGCACACTGACGCGCGCGAATCCGCGCCAATATGCGCCGGTCTGCGCGAATCCGCGTGCATGCACCAATATGCGCCGGTCCGCACCGGTTACCGCCGGTCCTGCTCCTCGGACCCGGACAGCACGAGATACAACAGCCCGAGGATGCAGACGGCCAGCACCAACACGACGACCAGCAGAATGACGTAGTCCGTCATCCGTCCCCATCTCCCTCCGGGTCGCCCTCGACACGACGGGCCGGCAACGACACGGACCCGGCCGTGGCCACCGCCCGGCTGTCGGTCGGCTCCCCGTGCGGCGGCGTCCGCCGATGTCCGTCGACAGCTGTCGGCGATGTCCACCGGCATTCGCCGACGGTACATCCACCGGCACACCTGGCCGGCCCGGTGCGCTCGACCAGTATGGCGGCAGAGGACAAGTGTCCCGCCACCGGTGCGACGGGACAACCACCGGGACGTGCCCGCCCGCGGGGCACGCGGCACCTACGCGAAACGTGGGACAGCAGGAATGGGGGACGTGCCCGCCCGCGGGAACGCGGTCAACCGCCCAGGCCCGGGCAGGACCGTCACGACGCTGCCCGCCGGCCGTTCTTCACGGCCGGCATCGGCTCGTCGAGGCAGGGCCCCGCCCGTAGGAACGGCCGGCCCGCGGCCAGGCCGCTCTACGCGGCCGGTCGGCCGCCGGTGCTCGCCGAGCCCTCCTGGACGACCATCTCGTCGGAGCCGCCGTCACGGGCGAGCGCGGACAGCCGCGACACCGCACGCTGGAACTTTTTGCGGTGCGGCCCGGCGAACATCTCCGGGGAGAACAGTTCGTCGAAGGGTCGGCCGGACGCCGCTACGGGCAGCGACCGGTCGTAGAGCCGGTCGGCGAGGACAACCAGCCGCAGCGCCACCGCCTGGTCGACCACCTGGGTCACCCCGTGCAGGCAGACCAGGCCGACATCGTCGACCAGCGCGCCGTAGCGGGACGGGTRCAGCTCGCCCAGGTGCGCACACAGGCTGGCGAAGTCGTCCTCGCTGGCGGTGGGGGTGGCCGCGGCGCGGCGGCTGACCTCCTGGTCGCCCAGGGGCATCGGGGGCTTCGGCAGGCCGCGGTGCCGGAAGTCCTCACCCTCGACTCGCAGGACGTGGAACTGCGCGGACAGCCCCTGGATCTCGCGCAGGAAGTCGTCGGCGCCGAACCGGCCGGCCCCGAGATCCTCCGGCTGGGTGTTGCTCGTCGCCGCCAGCCGGACACCGGCCTCCACCAGCCTGGTCAGCAGCGTGGAGACGAGGACGGTGTCGCCGGGGTCGTCCAGCTCGAACTCGTCGATGGCCAGCAGCCGCAGGCCGGCGAGCGCGTCCACCGTCCGGGCGAACCCGAGCGCGCCGACCAGGGAGGTGATCTCGACGAACGTCCCGTATGCCTTGGGCCCCGGCACGGCGTGCCACAGCGAGGCGAGCAGGTGGGTCTTGCCGACCCCGAAGCCGCCGTCGAGATAGACCCCGGGGCGGGTGGGGCCCGCGCCGGCGGCGGCCACCGGCCCGCCGTGGCGGGTGCTGCGTCCACTGTTGTTACGGCGGCCGAAGCGCAGCAGGCCGCGCCCGCCGGCGGACTCCCCCGCCCGGCCGCCACCGGCGACCCGGCTGGCGAACTGGCCGAGCGCCACGACGGCGGCGGCCTGGCTCGGCTCGGCGGGATCCGGCCGATAGGTGTCGAAACGGACGTCGTTGAACCGCGGCGGTGGCAGCAGGGCCGCGACCAGATCGTCCGGGAGTACCTCAGGATGGCGGTCGACCAGACGTTCCGGCATTTTCTCACCCTACGAAAAAACACCGGGCTGATGTTGTCCCAAGAAGTGTCACGCGAGCGAGCTCACATCTTTTTCGCCCCGAACACTGTGACTTCCGATCTCCCGTGTCCGATCCGGTTGCTTTTCAGGAAGGCACAACGGACGGCGCCGGCCCGGACAACCCGGGAAGGCACGGCACAACCCAGGAAGGCGCGGCGGCCTGGCACACCCCATCGAGAATAGAGTTGTCGGAGTGCGCCACCTGTTGTCCGGCAATGCCGATGTTGTGGCCAGTACCCACGCGGTGGGCAGCGCCGATGCCGCGGGCAGTACCGATCTTGYGAATACTGTCGATCTTGCGGACGGTACCGGTGTCGTGGACGATGCCTGCGTTGCGAGCGGTACCGGCGTCGCGGCCAGTGCCGGAGCCGGCACCGCGGACGCCGTCGACCTGGACGTCTGCTACCGGTTGCCGCCGCTCGCAGCCGGGCAGGTGCACGTCCGGTCGAACTTCGTCTCCTCGATCGACGGGGCCACCGAGGTAGACGGCCGATCCGGTGCCCTGGGCGGGAGCGCCGACCGTCGGGTCTTCCGGCTGCTGCGGTGGCTCGCCGACGTCGTCCTCGTCGGCGCCGGCACCGCGGTCGCCGAGGACTACGGGCCGGTCGTCGTCCCGCCCGACCGGCGCGAACGGCGGGTCGCGGCCGGGCAGGACGCGGTCCCGCCGATCGCCGTCGTCTCCGCGGCCCTGCGGCTGGACCCGTCAGCCCGGCTGTTCGCCGCGCCGGTGCGTCCGCTGGTGCTGACCTGCGAGGCCGCGCCCCCCGCCCGGCGCAAGGCGCTCGCGGAGGTCGCCGACGTCCTGATCTGCGGTGAGCGGACGGTGGATCCAGCCGTGGCCCTGCGCGCCCTGGGCGAGCGGGGGCTGGGCCGTGTCCTGTGCGAGGGTGGGCCGGCCCTGCACTCCGACCTCGCGGACGCCGGCCTGCTCGACGAGCTGTGCCTGACCTTCGCCCCGTTGCTCGCCGGCCCCGACCATCTGCGGATGGTCCGCGGCCGGCGCTGGCAGGCCCCGCTGACGATGACACTCGGTCACGTCCTCGAGGAGGACGGCAACCTGTTCCTGCGCTATCTGCGCCGCTGACCAGCCGCACGGCCGTCACGGAACCGCCACGGAAGCGCCACGGAAGCGCCACGGAAGCGCCACGGAAGCGCCACGGAAGCGCCACGGAAGCGCCACGGCGGATCGTGCTCAGAGGAGCATGCCGGCGCCGACGGTGGCCCCGGTGGCCTCGTCGATGAGGATCACGCTGCCGGTCGCGCGGTTGCGCCGGTATGGGTCGAAGCACAGCGGCGTGGTCGTCCGCACCGTCACCCGGCCGATGTCGTTCAGCCGCAGCTCGGCGGCGGACTCGTCCCGGTGCAGGGTGTCGACGTCCACCCGGTAGGCGATATTCTTGATCACGCTACGGACGGACCGGGTGGTGTGCTTGATCGCGAGCCGGGCCCGGGGCCGCAGCGGCGCGTCCACCATCCAGCAGACCATCAGGTCGACGTCCTGGCCGACCGTCGGCCGGTTCGCCGGCCGGGCGATCATGTCCCCGCGGGAGACGTCCAGGTCGTCCTCGAGCCGGATCGTCACCGACATCGGCGGGAACGCCTCCGCCACCGGCCCGTCGTAGGTGTCGATCGCGGCGATGCGCGAGGTCAGCCCGGACGGCAGGACGATCACCTCGTCCCCCGGCCGCAGGACACCGCCGGCGACCTGGCCGGCGTAGCCGCGGTAGTCGTGCAGCTCGTCGGTGCGCGGCCGGACCACCCACTGCACCGGGAAGCGGACGTCGATGAGGTTGCGGTCGGAGGCGATGTGCAGCTCCTCCAGGTGGTGCAACAGCGAGGTGCCCTCGTACCAGGGGGTGTTCGGCGACCGGGAGACCAGGTTGTCCCCACCGAGCGCGGAGATCGGGATCGTCGCCACGTCGACGATCTCCAGCTTGGCGGCGAACGCCCGGAACTCGTCCTTGATCTTCTCGAACACGGCCTCGTCGAAACCGACCAGGTCCATCTTGTTCACGCACAGGACGAGATGCGGGACCCGCAGCAGCGACGCGAGAAAGGCGTGCCGCCGGGTCTGCTGGAGCACCCCCCTGCGGGCGTCGACCAGCAGCAACGCGAGGTCGGCGGTGGAGGCCCCGGTGACCATGTTGCGGGTGTACTGCACGTGGCCCGGGGTGTCGGCGAGGATGAACGACCGTTTCGGGGTGGCGAAGTAACGGTAGGCAACATCGATGGTGATGCCCTGCTCACGTTCGGCCCGCAGCCCGTCGGTGAGCAGCGCCAGGTCGACGTAGCCGTCCCCGCGTTCCCGGCTGGTGCGTTCCACCGCGGCCAGCTGGTCGGAGAACAGCGACTTGGTGTCGAACAGCAGTCGTCCGATCAGCGTGGACTTGCCGTCGTCGACAGAACCCGCGGTGGCGACCCGCAGCAGTTCCCTCATCACACCTCTCCAGCACGCGTCAGGGCACCCGCAGCCAGCACCCACSGCACATCCGTCACGGCCATCGGGACCGTCACGACCATCAGCAGCACAGACACAGCAGTACGGCCATCAGCAAGCACAGACATCGCAGGACCGGCCATCGCAGGGCCGGAAGAACCAGAACCGGCACGGCCATCAGCGGGCGGCCGTCAGAAGGCCATCAGAAATAGCCCTCCCGCTTGCGGTCCTCCATCGCCGCCTCGCTGACCCGGTCGTCGGCCCGGGTCGCGCCACGTTCGGTGATCCTGGTAGCCGCGACCTCGGCGATCACCTCGTCGATCGCCACCGCGCTCGACTCGATCGCACCCGTGCAGGACATGTCCCCCACCGTCCGGTAGCGGACCTGGCGGGAGAGCACCCGCTCCCCCGCCAGCGGCGGCGTCAGCGGGGTCACCGCGAGCAGCATGCCGTCGCGCTCCACCACCTCCCGGGTGTGCGCGTAGTAGATCGACGGGATCTCCAGGTTCTCCTGTGCGATGTAGCGCCAGATGTCGAGCTCGGTCCAGTTCGACAGCGGGAACACCCGGATGTGCTCACCCGGCCGGTGCCGGCCGTTGTAGAGCGACCACAGCTCGGGACGCTGGTTCTTCGGGTCCCACTGGCCGAACTCGTCCCGGAAGGAGTAGACGCGCTCCTTCGCCCGGGCCTTCTCCTCGTCCCGCCGCGCCCCGCCGAAGACGGCGTCGAACCTGTTCTCCTCGATGGTGTCGAGCAGCACCGGCGTCTGCAGCTGGTTACGTGACGCGCCGGGACGGGTGTCCTCGGTGATGGTCCCGGCGTCGATGGCGTCCTGGACGGAGCCCACGACCAGGCGCGCGGACAACTGCGCCGCCCGGGCGTCCCGGAACGCCATCACCTCGAGGAAGTTGTGGCCGGTGTCGATGTGCACCAGCGGGAAGGGCAGCTTCGCCGGCCAGAACGCCTTCTCCGCGACCCGGAGCATGACGATCGAGTCCTTGCCGCCGGAGAACAGCAGCGCGGGACGCTCGAACTCGGCCGCCACCTCGCGGAAGATGTGGATCGCCTCGGACTCGAGCGTCTGCAGATGGGTGAGCTCGTAGCCGATCGCGGGCACGCGGAATCCCCCGTCGAGAACAGTGGCGAAAGCCGGCGGATGATTCCACCCAACGTAGCCCACGCGGCGGCCCACGGGACAGCGACTCCGGCGGGCATGCGGCGACCAGCGGATGATTACCTTCAGTCAGTGATCGCCAATCGCTGATCACTGGCTGATGGCCGCCGGCCGGCGGCTGGCCGCTGGCCGCTCGTGGCCGGCCACCGGGCGGCACCGATCAACCGGCGCCGGTCAGCCGACACTGATCAGCCGGCACCAGTCGGTCGGCACCGGTCAGCCGCGGGTGACCAACGCCAGGATCCCGGTGGCCAGCTCGGGACGGCAGACCAGCAGATCCGGCTGGTACGGGTCCGGCCGGTTGTAGACCAGCGCGGATCCGTCGAGCCGGCTGGTGTGCAGGCCCACCGCGCGGGCGACGGCCACCGGCGCGGCCGAGTCCCACTCGTACTGACCGCCGGCGTGCAGGTAGGCATCTGCCGTACCACGGACGACCGCCGCCACCTTCGCGCCGGCGGAACCCAACGGCACGACCGTGCCACCCAGCGCCTCGGCCACCGTGGTGACCAGCGCGGGGGCTCTGGTCCGGCTGGCCACCAGCCGCGGGCCACCACCACCGGCAGGCGGGGCAGGAGCGGCGGACCGGGCAGGCACAGCGGACGGCCCGCCGGTCGCCAACGTGATGCCCTGCGCCGGGAGCGCGACAGCGCCCGCGGCCAGCTCGCCGTCCTGCCACAGCGCGACGTGCACCGCCCAGTCGGAGCGGCCCGGCTCACTGAACTCCCGGGTCCCGTCCAACGGGTCAATGATCCACACCCGGCGGGCGGTGAGCCGGGCGGGGTCGTCGGTTGCTTCCTCGGACAGGACCGCGTCCTGGCCGCGGTGACGGGCCAGCGCGGCCGCCAGCAGCGCCTGCGAACGGGCGTCGCCGGCGTCCCGCAGCGCGGCGGGATCGGCGAACCCCAGTTCGGCGCGGATCCGCAGCAGCAGCGCGCCCGCGTCGGTGGCCAGCCGCGCAGCCAACGCGGCGTCATCGAGCGCGGGAACATCGGCAGGCAGGTCGCGGACGGCCGGACCACCAGATGCCGGACCACCGGATACGGGACCACCGGATACGGGACCACCAGATACGGGAGCGGCGGATGCGGGATCATCGGATGGGGAATCGCCGAGGGCGGGCCCACCCGTGGCGGCGTCTGCGGATATGCCGGGGACTTCCCCGCCGGCGCCCGCCGGCCGCTGGCTGCTCATCAGCGGAAGTGTGCCACCGATTGTGACGGCGGGCGGCGCGTCAGCCCGTCACCAGCGGCGGGATACGCGCGCCAACCGTTACCGTCACCGGTGTGCGTACCACCGGTGAGAGGACCGCACTGCTGGTCGACGAAGCGCGTGCCGCGGAACTGACCGCGGCCTCGCTGCGCTGGCAGTCAGTGACACTGAGCGCTGTTCAGCTCGCGGAACTGGAGCTGCGGCTGTCCGGCGGGTATCCACCACGAGACGATCCGCCACCGGACCACGGACACGACGGCCCGGCCAGTTCGGCCAGCCCGGCCCGGACGCCCTCGGCGGTGGCCTCCCCGGTATCGATCTCCCCAGCGTCGATCTTCCCGGTACCTGCCTCCCCGCCGGCGGCACCGGGGCACCCGCCGGCCTCGCCGCTGCCCGCCCACTACCCGACACCGCAGTACACCGTGGACGCCGGGGACGCCGGTACCCAGGACGCCGAGAAGTTCCAGTCCGGTTCGACGGTCGCCCTGCGGGACTCCGAAGGCGTCATGCTCGCCGCGCTGCATCTGACCGAGGTTGTGGGCTCGACCCTGTCCGGGACGGTCGAAGGGCTGCGACTGCCCGAGCGTCCCGACTATCCGGAGCTGCGCTTCACCCCCGCGGCGCTGCGCGCGGAACTGCTCCGGCGCGGCTGGACCGCCCCGAACGAGCCGGCGCCCGTCGCGGTATGGGCCGACGGCCTGCTGCACACCRCCGACCTGGACCGCATCGAGGCGTTGGGCGCCGCCGGCGGCGCTGTCGTCGTACTCGCCCCGGTCGGTGGAGCAGACCCCGCCGATGCCCGTCACCACCTGCGCATCCGGTGCCTGAAGGCGGCGCTGGCCACGCTCAGCGACGTGCGGGCCTTGCTCGCCCTGGTACCGGTGCAGCCGGTCACCCRCCTGACGGAGTCGGTCGCCTTCGGCCCGAACACCGTCATCCGCTTCGAGACCGTCACGGATGGCGGCAGGCCGACGGCCGCTGGCCACGCGGTGTCCGGCCGGGCCGCCACCGCCGGCCGGCAGCCAGCCGGCCGGCCGGGCACCGGCCAGGAACGAGGCACCGGCCGGGGAGCCGGTGGCCGGGATGGCGGTGGCAGTGGTGGCGGTGGCGGTGGCGACGGCCAGTACCAGCGCAACGCCGACCAGGAGACCGACGACCGCGACAGCGAACCTGCCCTCGCCGGGGAGGTGGCCTACCGGACGCAGGTCTGCCTCGCCTACGGATTCAGCGCGATGACCGTGGGCCCGGCGCCCAGCGCCCCCGGCGCGGCCGCGCTGTCGATGCTGCTCGACCGCGGGACGCGGCTGCCCCCGGCGCTGACCCCCCCGGCGGTGGCCGCCGAACTGGTCCGGGCGCAGCCACCGCGCAGCGAGCGGGGCCTGACCGTGCTTTTCACCGGGCTGTCCGGCTCGGGCAAGTCGACGCTTGCCAAGCTGCTCGTGTGCCGGTTGCTGGAACGCGGGGACCGCAGGGTCACCCTGCTCGACGGGGACGTCGTCCGACTGCACCTGTCCAAGGGGCTGGGATTCTCCCGTGAGGACCGCAATGCCAACGTCCTGCGGATCGGCTTTGTCGCGGCATCCGTGACCGCCGCCGGCGGCACCGCCGTCTGCGCCCCGATAGCCCCCTATGACGACGTTCGCCACCAGGTTCGGACGATGGTCGAGGACAGCGGCGGCGGGTTCGTCCTGGTCCATGTCGCCACCCCGCTTCAGGTCTGCGAGGCCCGGGACCGCAAAGGCCTTTACGCCAAGGCCCGCGCCGGCATCATCCCGACCTTCACCGGTGTCTCCGACCCCTACGAGGAACCCACCGACGCCGACATCGTGATCGACACCGTGGACGCCTCCCCCCACGACGCCGTCCAGACCGTCCTCAGTCACCTGCGCACCGACGGCTGGCTGGCCCCCTGACCCACTCCCCACATCAGCCGCGCCGGCCAGCCGGTCACAACCTGTCCGACGCATGAAAGCTGTTCGATGTGCGAAAGCTGTCCGACGTGTGAAAGCGAGGGCGGAAACGGCCGTCGTGGCGACCGTTTATTCCCTCACTTTCACAGTCGAGCATTTCTCGATCATGGATTTTCGACGGATGGCGCCGACAGGACATGCGGTATGCACGTATGGCCGGGCGTGTCTGGCCGGGCGTGTGGTCAGCGTCGTATGGTGCGAAGGATGGCCACATTCGAGGAACGATGCCGGGTGTTGCGCCATCCGGGTGGCCGGTGCCGAGCGGGGCATGGCCGGCAGCGATCCGACCAAGTGGTCTGACAGATCAGCGGCCTGACAGACCAGCGCACTGAATCAGCGCCCCGAAGGAGAACACCCCACGTGGATCTGGCGCTGGACGGGAAGATCGCGCTGGTGACCGGTGGTTCCCGCGGGATCGGGCGGGCCGTCGCGCACCGGCTCGCCGCCGAAGGCTGCGGGGTCGGAATCTGCGCCCGCACCCGCGACGATCTCGCCGCCGTCGGAGGTGAGCTTGGGCGGTTGGGCGTCCCGACGTTCACACACACCGCGGACGTCACCGCCGCCGGCGGGGTGGAGGAGTTCGTCGACGGCGCGGCCGGCGCCCTCGGCGGGGTGGACCTGCTGGTCGCGAATGTCGGCGCCACCGTGGGCGGCGGCCTGCTGGAGTCGACGCCGCGGGACTGGGCGGACACCTTCGAGCTCAACGTCGGTCACGTCGTGCGCGCGGTCCGCGCGGCCGTCCCACACATGCGCCACCGCTCCGGCGGAGCGATAGTGGTCATCGCGTCGATCTCCGGGTGGAAACCGGCCCCGCGCGCCCAGTACGGCGCGGCCAAAGCCGCCGAAATCTACCTGGCGGGCGCCTTCGCCCGTGAACTCGCTGCCGACAACATCCGTGTCAACACCGTCAGCCCGGGCTCGATCCTGATACCGGGCGGCGGGTGGGAGGCCTACCAGCAGCGCAACCCCGCTTCGTTCGCCGAGTTCGAAGGCCGGAACTTCCCCGCCGGCCGCCTCGGTACCGCCGAGGAAGTCGCCGACGTCGTCACCTTCCTGCTCTCCGACCGCGCCCGCTGGATCAACGGCGCGCACATTCCCGTGGACGGCGCGCAGGGCCGCCCCACCGCCAACGGCTACTGACCACGACGCGGCCACTGACCGCAACATTTTCGGATCATCGAATTCGATTCGATCAGACGACCGGCCAACACCTGAAGGTGGGCGACAGCGCGAGYCGAGACGGCGGATCACCGGCAGGAGGAGAGCAGGTGCCACTGATCCGTTCACGCACAGCTGGACAAACGGAACCTGTTCGTCTGGGACCGAATCTCGGTGAAGTTGTCAAGTTGATCGTGCTATGCGGCGGCAGCGGTAAGGGGCGGTGGTACCGGTTGGTAACAGCGGTTGTCGCGCAGTGGTGCCCAGAGCACGTTGACGCGGCGGCGCGCGAGGGCGAGGTCTGGCTGCCGGTCCGAGGCGATGACGACATCGTAGATCGAGACGTAGATCGAGACGCGGGCCGAGACGCGGGCCGCGGTCCAGGGGCCCTCGATAGCAGCAAGTAACTCTACGGATCTATACGGATACCTTCCGCATGCAGTCCGGGATGTACGTGCGTGGAGAGCCGAGAGACTGACCGTCATTGGGGTGGAAATGTCCGGATAAGCGACTATACTCGTACATATGTTCGATACCGAGGTGAGTGATCCAGCCCCGGTCGCTACGGCCGCTCCGACCCCGGCCGCTCCGGTGAGGTGTGCTGGCTGCGCGGGGTGTGCTGGCCTGCCGGCGGGGGAGGGCGATGACGCGGCCGGTTGCCTGCCAGCGGTGGAGTCCTGTGATGCGGATGGCTGCCTGACCCTGATGGCCGCGGTGCGGCGGCGGATCGCCCGGCTGGAAGCGGTGATGCTGCGCACGCAGGCCCGGTTCGCCGCGCTACGGCCCACCCCTCCCGGGGAGGGGAATCCGGCCGGGCCGGGGTTCGCCGCCGAGGAGATCGCCGCCGAACTGGCCCTCTCCCCGGCCGCCGCGGCGGCGAGTCCGGAGCTGGCGATCACCGTCGTCGACCGGCTGCCGGCCACCCTGACCACGCTGGAAGCCGGCACGATCGATCTCGGCCGGGTCCGCGCGGCCGCGGAGACCACCGCCGCCCTCACCAAGGAGCAGGCCGCCGCCGTCGAACGGAAAGTCCTCGCCCGAGGCGGGCGGGCCAGTCATAGCCTGTTCCGCCAGGCGCTACGCCGCGCCGTGCTCGCCATTGACCCGGACGGAGCCCGCCGTCGGCACGCCCACGCTCGCGAGGATCGGCAGGTCCATCTTCGCCCCGCCGAGGACGGCATGGCCGAACTGTGGGCGCTGCTGCCCGCGGTCGATGCCCAGGCCGCCTACCAGCGCCTCGACGCCCTCGCCCGCCAGTCCGTCGACAGCCCGGACGAGACCCGCAGCATGGGCGCCCGCCGCGCCGACGCGTTCGTCGACCTGCTCCTCGGCCGTGACCGCGGCAGCGACGTGACCATCGAGGTCGGGGTACTCGTCTCCGCCGCCACCCTCGCCGGCGCCAGTGACGCGGCCGGGGAACTGGCCGGGTACGGGCCGATCCCCGCTGCCACCGCCCGCGAACTCGCCCAGGACGCGACCTGGCGGCGCATCCTCACCGACCCCGCCCAGGGCAACCGGCCGGTCGAGGTCAGCCGCCGCTTCCCCGCCCCCGGACTCGCCCGGCTGCTACGCACCCGGGAACGGACCTGTCGGTTCCCCGGCTGCCGCAAACCCGCCCGGTACTGCGACCTCGACCACATCCACCCCCACGCCGCCGGCGGACCCACCAGCGAGGACAACCTGCTCACCCTGTGCCGGCGGCATCACCGGGCAAAACATGACGGCGGCTGGACAGTGAAACGCGCCGACAACGACACAGCGATCTGGACCAGCCCGACCGGCCGGACCTACAGCAGCATCCCCGAACCCTGGAACGACGGCCCCACCCCACAAGCAGAGGCCCCGGCGACAGACATTCCGCGAGTAGCGAACAGGGCACCAGACGCATCAGCACCAGCCGTCCCCGGAACAACCGTCTCAAGGACGGACGCCCCAGGAACGGACGCCTCCACAACAGAAGCATCCGGAACGGGAACATCAGCGACAGCCGTCACGGGGACAGGCGGGCACGATATGAGAAGAAAGAGCAGCAGCCACGATCCGGGCACGAACAGAACCGGACGGGAAAGCGTTCCAGATATCGGCCCGCCGTCCTTCTGAGATCGCCCTGCCGCCGCTTTCCAGAGGCGGTATGGAAGCCGTAGGTGGATTCCGTCGTGATGGCACCGGGACTCACCTACGGGCGCGGAAGTTGTAGGTAGAAAGGGTCGCGATAACAGCGATTTCTACCGACGGCTGGCGGATGCCGGTCGAGAGAGGTCCGTCGGCCGGGCAGGTCAGCGCGGGGCGGGCGACTACGATCAAGGTCGATCCGGCCAGCCGCGGCTCACGCCCGGCGTGCGCTCAGCCCTACCGGCTGTCTGGCTCTGCTGGCTGTCTGGCTCTACCGGCTGCCCGGTCACGGTAACAACACCGGAAGACGGGCGTCGGACATTTCAGGCGAGACAGGTGGCGAAACGTAGGTTCCTGTTAGCGGAAGGTGATGGTCCAGCCTTCGCGGGCAGCCTGGGTGCCGGTGTAGGAGACGCCGTCGACCTTCAGGCCACGCCGGTCCAGCAAGGTGATCAGCCCACCGCCGTTGCCGAGCCGCATGGGCGGAGACACCCTCACACGCAGGGCATCGCCGGCGGCGATGACGAGATCGCGCAGCACATGACGATGTTTCTGCTGGTCCGTGAGCGCCCATCCGGCGAGATCGATGTGGAACGGGCTGGTGTTCACCAGGGTGACGCTTTCCGTCTCGGGCGCGGGGCCGGCGGGATTGGCCAGCGCCGCGACGATACGGACCCGCTGGTCGGGCTCGCCCGGCGCCGGCCGGGGAGCCGGGCCCACCTCGGGCAGGTCGGGAACGACATGCCCGCTGCTGTCGTCGGTGTGCCAGCCCTGGGGCTGGAAGGCGAGGAAGACCGCGGCCCACCCACCGGTGCCGGGAAAACGGAACAGCAGGCCGCCGTCCTGCCATACGCCGTCGTCGCCGCGGAACCGCCCGCTGTTGCCCTGGTTCATGTGAACGTCGTGGATGCCGTTGCCGGGCAGGAAACCAAATATTTTGTCGGGGGTGTTCGGCTCCGGCCCCCAGCGCTGCCCGAACGCGTACACCCGCGCCGCCGGATCCGCGATCGCACGGGTGACGAAACGGTGGAGCCCGTCGGCGAGATCGTTGTCCGGACCGGGCTGTGTCGCCGGCAGCGGCCGCATGTCGAGACGGTTGAACAGGTTGCCCCGGATGTAGTCCAGAGCCGGGCCGCCGGGCCGGCTGGAAAGCGCGGTGAAGCCGTCGGGAAGGGCCTGCAGCAGCCGCAGGACCGGATGCCGGAAATCCTCGTCGGCGACGAAAAACAGGTCCGCCGGCTGCTGGCTGGACAGCACGTTGACCGTGATCCGGAAATCGTCGCCAGCGGCCCGTAAATGGATCTGGTAATGCGGGGTGCCGGTCCCGCCTTCGGCACGTTCGTCGATGACCTGCCCGACCAGCACCCCATAGCCGCGCAATGGCATCCGTTCTCCTCCGAACGCTTGGGCCAGTCCCCCGACCGCCTGCCGTAGTTCTGTCACCAACCGCCATCCGGAATGCCACGAAAGCGTAAACAGACCGCCTGTCACCGTCAACCGATACCGAGTCGGCCGACAAGGGAGTTGACCGATGGCAGGCCGGTCGATCGATATGAGTCGGCTCCGCTACGGGTCGGCCGACGTATCGGCTGACGTAACAGTCAGGTCGACGTAACAGTCAGGTCTGGGTGCCGCGACGGGTGGATCGGCGACACGCCATACCCGCCGCGGCACAGCCAGCATGTGTCGCACCAGCAATCGATCACAGCCGGCGCACACGCCAGCCGACAGCGATCACAACCGGCGCACACGCCAGCCGGCAACGATCACAGCCGGCGCACACGCCAGCCGGCAACGGTCACAGCCGGCGCACACGCCAGCCGACAGCGATCACAACCGGCGCACACGCCAGCCGGCAACGGTCACAGCCGGCGCACACGCCAGCCGACAGCGGTCACAGCCGGCGCATACGCCGGCAGCAGTCGACGAAGGCCCGCGAGACGCTGTCGAGCGGGACCCCGGTGAGCACGCTGTCCGCCACGGCGTTCGCGGCGTACGCCACGGCCAGCGCCCGGGCGGGGGCGTCCAGCACCGGCCACGGGTCGGCGTCGGGCGGCACGGCCCGACCACCGGCAGCCGTGTACCCGCGCAGGAACCGGCCCCACGCCGCCGGCGCCAGCACACCGGCGGCGTACCAGGCGGCCGGCCGGGCGAGATCCCACACCGGGTCCCCGGCGCCGAGGTCGTCGACATCGATGATCCGCAGCCCCCGGCCGTCGAGCCGCAGCAGTTGACCCAGATGCCAGTCCCCGTGCACAAGTACGCCCCCGGCCGTGGGGGTGGGGGGCACCCGGGTCGAGTGGCGGGTCATGCGGGTCGTATGCGTCGTACGAGCTGTGTGGGTGTGACCCGAGTACGGGCGGGCACCGGCCCCAGGCCCAAGCCCGGCCCCAGGCCCGGCCCCGGACCCGGACCCGGCCCCGGACCCGCGGTGGGTACCGGCCGTTTCCCCGGGCGGGAGCGTCGCGTACGCGGCAAGAACCTCCCCCACGGCAGGGTCGTTGCCGGCCGAGGTGGGCAGCCCGGACAGCTTCGCCATCGCGCGCTCCACGCCCCGGCGGACCCTCGCCGGCGGGACGGGCCCCTGCGGGGGTACCGCGTGCAGCCGGGCGAGYAGGGCTGCCGCCTGCTCCCACGGCAGATCGTCGACGGCCGTCTCGGGCACCGCCGTGGGATCCTCCGGATACAGGGGTGTGCCCACCGGCCAGGCACTGACAAGCCGGCCGCGGGCCTGAGTGAGCAGCCCTGGAGCGTCCGCGCCCGGGATGGGCAGGGGCGCGAGCAGGCTGTCGCTCAGCCGGGGATCGGCCGCCAGCCGTAGCCGCAGCGCAAGCTGCACCGGATCTGTCCCCGGCGCGTGGGCCTTGAGGACGGCGTCGCCGTAACGCACCAGCAGCCTGTCGTGGCGGGCGGAGAGGACGACCGCAGCGGCTGGCTCCCGCTCCCCCACGATCCGCCGGCCGACCGCCGTCAGCGCGGCGACCAGCCCGGCATCGGCGGATCCGCCATCGGTGCGCTCACCCATCCGCAGGCCCGGGAGTCGGACGCTCGGCGTTCACGAACCGATTCAACCAGCTACCCCGGACGGGCGGCGAACACCAGCCAACGGGCACCGGACGGCCGGATACCGGGCAACCGGGGCGGGCCCGGTCCACATACACCCATACCTGGCCCCGCCTCGGATACACAGCCGCCAGAGGCACRGCCGCTCCGACAGACAGCCGATCCGCGCATGCCCGGACCTGGCTGTTCCGTCCCTGCATCACCACCGTTACCCTGCGGTCGCGGGCATGCTCGGTCGGCTGCAGGGGGTTGCGGAACGTGGTGGATGCCGGGGCGGGAGCCGCGAGCGGGGTGCGCGTGTTCATCTCCTACGCGCACGACTCGCCGGACCACGGCGACGCGGTGCGCAATCTCTGGCTGCTGTTACGCCGCTGCGGCGTGGACGCGAAGCTGGACGTGGTGGCCGCGCAACAGCCCCGCGACTGGACGCTGTGGATGCTGGCGCAGATACGTCAGGCCGCATTCGTCCTGGTGATCGCGTCCCCGGAATACCGGCGGCGGGTGGAGGGGGAGGGGGACCCCACCCAGGGGCGGGGCGCGCGCTTCGAGGGCCTGCTCATCCGGGACGAGCTCTACCGGGACGAGACGGCCGGTCGGGCGAAGTTCCTCTCGGTGCTGCTGCCCGGCCGTTCGACCGAGGACATTCCCGCTTTTCTCAGCCCGTCCGCGGGAACGCACTACCGGGTCACGGACTTCACCCAGGCCGGGATCGAACCGCTGTTGCGGCTGCTGACCGCGCAGCCAGTGGAAACAGAGCCGCCCATCGGGACAGTGCCGGTGCTGCCCGCCCGACCTGCGGTGATCTCCGGCAGAACCATCGAAACCGCCGGAACCGGCGGGGCCAGTGGAACCGGCGGGGCCGGTGCAACCGCTGCTACCGCTGCTACCGCTGCAACCAGTGCGACCAGCGCGACCGGTGGGATTGGCCCGGCTGCCAGGCCAGTGGTGTTCGTCAGTTACACAGAGGCGGACGAGCGGTGGGCCGCGTGGATCATCCATCAGCTGACGGCCGAGGGATATCGGCCGCGGGCGACGACGTGGCAGCCGCCACCGGGTGAGGGAGCCGCCGCCTGGCTGCGCCGGGAGCTTGCCGCGGCAGCCTTCGTCCTGCCCGTTCTCTCCCCGGACTACGTGAACTCGGACTGGGCGGCGGCCKAATGGCAGGCCGCGCTCGCGACGATGACCCGGGACGGGCGTCCCCTTCTCGTGCCGGTCCGCGTCGCGCCGTGCGAGGCACCGCCGCTGCTGCGCGGTGTCGGCCGGGTCAGCCTGGTGGAGCAGGCGCAGGCGCAGGCGCGCCGCACGCTGCTCGACGGCCTGTCCGCCGCCGCCGGTCGTTCGGCGCAGCCGGCGCTGCCGCCGGCCTACCCAGGGCTGGTGCGAGGGCCGGCCCGCGAACCAGCGGATGCCGACGGCGCCGAGCCGCCGGCCTACCCGGGCCCGGACCCGCAGAAGATCACGTCGGTGTTCGTGCGCTGGGTGGAACAGGCCGCCCGCGTCCGCTACCCGGACGCGACCATCCAGCGGATGACGGCCGACAACGGGACCGTCTACTTCGACGTGAACGGCCTGCGGGACGGCGAGTGGCAGCGCTGGCCGGTCGGGATCAGTGCGGACGGGCTTGACCAGGACACCCTGGCCGCCTTCTACGAGCAGGTCGTCGTCCGGTACGAGTTGTTCGTCGGCGAACCGGTCGAGTCGGAGCTGGTGTACGGGGGAGCGCTCGCCGAGCAGGGCCTCGTCGGCCAGGCCCGCCGGCGGTGGATCCGGGTGCGCAGTCTGGCCCAGTTCGAGGGACGGTGGGATCCGCGCCGTTACCTGCTCCGCCAGACCGCCCGGTTGGAGACCGATCCGGCCTACCCGCCATCGCTGTACGTGCCGCAGCGGTCGGTCCTCGCCGACGGCGTGGCGGAGACCGCCGCGCAGGACGACGTGCTCGCCGCGGCCGTGGACTGGCTCGACGTCGAGGAGGCTCGCTTCCTGCTGGTGCTCGGCGACTTCGGGCACGGCAAGACGTTCCTGCTGCACGAGCTGGCCCGCCGCCTGCCGTCCGAGCGTCCCGGCATGGTCCCGATGCTGGTCGAGCTGCGGACGCTGGAGAAGACCCACAGCGTCGCAGACCTGCTCTCGCTGCACCTGACGAAGACCGGGGAGCACGGGGTCGACGTCCGGACGGTCCACCGGATGCTGGAGCGCGGCCGGATCATCCTGCTGCTCGACGGCTTCGACGAGCTCGCCCTGCGGGTGACCTACGACCGGGCCGCCGAGCACCTACGCATGATCATGTCGGCGGTGACGGGCCGGGCGAAGGTGGTGCTGACCAGCCGTACCCAGCATTTCGCCAGCGACGACCAGTGGCGGACCGAACTCGGCGAGCTGGTGCGGCGCCACACCGCCAGCCGGCAGATCCGGCTCGTCGACTTCGACCAGCGGCAGATCCGGGAGTTCCTCGTGCGACTGTTCGAGCGCCAGATCGCCGCCGGGGCCCGCGGCGCCATCAGGAACGCGACCGCAGACGCCACCAGGGACACGGCCCGGCACACGACCGGAAACACGGGCGCCAACGAGACGCCGACGGACGCCCCTGACGGGCCGGCGGTGCCGGATTCCCAGCTCTCCGGGCTACTGGCGGCGCAACAGCGGGCGGACGCCCGGCTGAAACTGATCCACGGCATCCGGGACCTGCGAGAACTGTCCGTGAACCCACGGATGCTGTCGTTCATCGCCGAACTGCCCGAGAGCGACCTGCGCGCGGCCAGCGCGCCCAACGGCACGGTCAGCGCCGCCGACCTCTACGCCCAGCTCGTCGAAAGGTGGCTGGCGAACGAGGTCGCCCGGCGGCGCTTCCAGACACTGACGGCCGGGCAGCTGCGCCAGGCGGTGGACGCCCTGGCCGTCACGCTCTGGGAAAGCGGCGAGGACGCCACCGACCTCGCCGGGCTGTCGGACACCGTCCGGGCCGCCCTGACCGATCTGAGCAAGGTCAAACTGGACGCGACGCAGGCCGCGTTCATCGTCGGCTCGGGCAGTCTGCTCATCCGGCGGGAGGACCGGTTCTCCTTCGTCCACCGCTCGGTCATGGAGTTTCTGGCCGCCACGGTGGCCGCCCGCGAACTCGACGGTGGCCCGCCCCATGGTGGCCGGCCCGGCGGTGGCCCGCCCGACAGCGGCCGGCCCGGCGGTGGTCACCGCGCGTCGTCGTTGCTGGCCCGGCGGAACATGTCCCAGCTGATGATCGACTTCCTGGTCGGCCTCGCCGACCGGGCGGCGCTGCGGGCCTGGGCCCAGCGGGTGCTGGCCGACCCGGACGCCGACGGCGCCTCCCCGGTGAACGCACTGGGGGTCGCCCGCGCCCTCGGGCTGCCGGTCGCCGGCGCCCAGCTCGCCGGCCAGGACCTGCGCGGCCAGGACCTGGCCGGGCGCAACCTGCGCTTCGCCGACCTCACCGGGGCGGTGCTCGCTGGGATCCGGCTGCCCGACGCCGACCTCACCGGCGCCGACCTCTCCGGCGCCGATCTCTACGGCGCCCGGCTGATCCGTCCCATCCTCACCAACGTGCGGCTCACCGGCAGCCGCTGGCAGCGGGCCGCGCTGGTGCACCCACGGCTCGACGTGGCCAGCGCCGCCGCACCCGAACTGGCGGCCGCGGCGGTCCTCGGGCGCGACCGCGTCGAGGCGATGCTGCTGCCACCCGCCCGGGAGCCCCGAAGCATCGTCTTCGCCCCGGACGGCACCCTGCTCGCGGCCTGCTGGGGGCGGCAGGTACTGCTGCTCGACCCCGACGGGCTGCGCCCGCTGCGGACGCTGACCGGCCACACCGGCACGGTGCGCGCGGCGGCGTTCTCCCCCGACGGCACCCTGCTCGCCACCGGCGGCGACGACCGCACGGTCCGGCTGTGGGACACCACCACCGGCCGGCAGACCCGCGAGCTGGCCGGCCACACCGGCCCGGTGCGCGCGGTGGCGTTCTCCCCCGACGGCACCACCCTGGCCACCGGCGGCGACGACGCGGCGGTGCACCTGTGGGCCACCACCGCGGAACCCGACAGCCGACAGCCCCGCCGGATCATCGACCACGTCCGCGACGCTCACGAGGCCCACGGGGTTCACGGCGCTCACAAGGCGCGGGCGGTGGGAGCGCGGGACGACCGTCCAAGCGTGCGTGGCCGTGACGCGCCCAGGGTGCGGGCGGTGGCGTTCTCCCCCGACGGCGCCCTGCTCACCACCGGAGGCGACGACGGCACGGTGCGGCTGTGGGAGGCGGCGAGCGGACGGCCGGCCGGGGTGCTGCCCGGCCACACCGGCGCGGTGTGGTCGGTGGCGTTCTCCCCCGACGGCACCACCCTGGCCACCAGCGGCGACGACCACACCGTCCGGCTGTGGGACGCCCCCACCGGCCAGCAGACCGGTCAGCTCACCCGCCATACCGACCATGTGCACGCGGTGGCGTTCTCCCCGGACGGCACCACCCTGGCCACCGGCGGCGACGACGGCACGGTGCACCTGTGGGACGTCGTCTCCAGCCGCCGGACGGCGATGCTGCACGGCCACGCCGGCGCGGTGCGCTCGATGGCGTTCTCCCCCGACGGCACCGCCCTGGCCACCGGTGGCACGGACCGCACGCTGCGGCTGTGGGATCCGACGGGCGGCCAGGAGACCGGCCGGCTGGCCGGTCGCGGCGACCCGGTGTGGGCGGTGGCGTTCTCCCCCGACGGCACCACCCTGGCCACCAGCCACAACACCGCGCACGGCGGCAACGGCGACCATCCGACCGTCCGGCTGTGGGAGGTGGCGACCGGACGGCTCACCGGCAACGCCGACGTGACCACGGCGGCCGCGGCGGTGGTGTTCTCCCCCGACGGCAGCACCCTGGCCACCGTCCACGCCGACGCGCTGCTGCGCTGGGACATCGCCACCGGCCGGCGGAGCAGCCGCCTCGCCGGCCACACCGGCGCGCTGTGGCCGATGGCGGTGGCGTGCTCCCCCGACGGCACCCTGCTCGCCACCGGCGAGCCCGACGGCACCGTACGCCTGTGGGACATCACCACCGGCCACCCCACCGGCCGGCTCACCCACCCCACCAGCCGGCCCACCACCGGCCAGACCACCACCAACCGGAGCACCAGCCGTAGCACCGGCCGGAGCGGCGCCGCCTCGGCGATCGCCTTCTCCCCCGACGGCACCACCCTCGCCACCGGCGAGCCCGACGGCACCGTACGCCTGTGGGACATCACCACCGGCCACCCCACCGGCCGGCTCACCCACCCCACCAGCCGGCCCACCACCGGCCAGACCACCACCAACCGGAGCACCAGCCGTAGCACCGGCCGGAGCGGCGCCGCCTCGGCGATCGCCTTCTCCCCCGACGGCACCACCCTCGCCATCGGCGACGACGACGGCGGCGTGCGGCTGTCGGCCGTCGCCACCGGCCACCAGGCCGGCTGGCTGACCGGTCATACCGGCGCGGTACGGGCGGTGGCGTTCTCCCCCGACGGCGCCCTGCTCGCCACCGGCGGTGACGACGGCACCGTACGGCTGTCGGCCGTCGCCACCGGCACCACCGTCGCCACCATGGTCGGCTTCGCCACGGGCGGGTGGAGCGTGCTCCTGCCGGACGGCAGCGCCAAGATTGACGGTGATGCGGCGAACTTCCTGTGGTGGGTCGTGAAGCTGTGCCGCCTCGAGCCGGGTGAACTCGCCCCGCTCGAGCCCGACACCCCGATTCCCGGGCTCGAGCACATCCCCCGCTCTCCGATCCGCCCGAACAGCCGGAATCGTCGGCACTGGTTTCCGTGACGCATTCGCCGGAGCAGCCGGCGCCGGCCAGCACCGGTGGTAAAACGATACAGCGGCTTTTTTACCGTCCACCCCATGGTTACGATGCATTCGTGGGAAACCTCGGGGGGACGAACAGGCATCCCGGCGTGGCGGATGCCGACCCCGGTACAACGCCGAAAGGCACCCGGCTTCGGATGCTCACCCGGGCGTACCCGAAGCCCAGGTAAAGGACCGGTGCGCATGACGTCCTACACGCAGCTGTGCCACCAGGTCGCCGGCATCCGGGCGGGCACCGTTCCGGATTGGTTGACGCAGGCCCTCGTGAACACGGCGGCCGCCCCCCGGGAGGCGACGGTGCTGCGCCACCCATTGGGATTCCTGTGTATTCCGGTGAAGCGTTTCGAGGAGGTCGGGATCTGTGTGCACGTGTGGACCCGGCAGGTCCGCGCGGCACGTCCGACCACCTCGTCGGTGCACTGCCACAGCTGGGACCTGCGCAGCCTCGTGCTGGCCGGCGAGGTCCACAACCATCTCGTGCGGATCACCCCCGCGGCCGGGACGCCGCCCACCCACCGCCTCTTCGAGGTGCACAGCCACGGCGACGTGGACGAACTGCGGGCGACCCCGCGCCTGGTGCGCTACGGCCCCGGCACGATGGAAAGCCATCGGGCCGGCGACATCTACACCATGCCGGCGGGGACGTTCCACCGGACCGAGATCCCCGGCGGTGAGGCGACCACCCTGATGATGGCCCGCAACCGCCCGGAGCACCGCGACCGGTCGATCGGGCCGATCCACGTCCGTGACCACCAGGTGCGGCGCCGGCGCTGCGACGCCGCCGAGTGCGGCCGGGTGGCCCGGACCGTCCTGCGCCTGCTCGAGCGGAGGCGACCGGCCGCACGGCCGGTGTGACCGGCGCATACCCGCCCATGCCCCGCCCATGCCCCCGCCGCCCGGCCCGCGGCCGGCGCCGCCCCGTGGTCTGCCCGGCGCCGGCCCGACCCGGAGCCCGCCGGCAACCGGAAACCAACCGAAAAGGACAAAACAATATAAATTTTGACAAAACTCCAAAAAACATCCGATGACGTGGCGTGCCGGCCCTGCCACGTGGTATCCCCTGGGCCATACTGGGCAAATGGCGTCGCAAGCCCATCCGATCCGCGCGGACCGCCCCCTGGACTTCTTCATCAGTTACTCGGTGGCCAATGAGCGCTGGGCGTCCTGGATCGCCTGGGAGCTGGAGACCGCCGGTTACCGAACCATGATCCAGGCCTGGGACTTCGTTMCCGGCAGCAACTTCAAGGAGTTCATCGACCGCGGGGTGAGCGAGGCGACCCTCGTCATCGCGGTACTGTCCCGCAGCTATATGCAATCCAGGTGGGGGAACCTGGAATGGCAGGTTGCGCTGGACCCCGACACCTCGAAAAGCAAGCTCGTCACGGTACGCACGGAGGAGTGCGAGCTCGACGGGCTGCTGTCCACGATCACTTTTGTCGACCTGGTCGGTGTCACCGACCCCCAGAAGGCTCGCGAGCTGTTACTGAAGAAGGTCTCCGACACGCTGCGGGGACGCGCGAAACCCGAGACCGGCCCCGGTTACCCGCTCGCGACGGATGCCCGGGCCGTCCTCCCCGCGGCGGAACTCGACGAGCCCGTCTCGCCGAGCCGTGTCACCACCCGGCGCCTGCCCGTGGTGGCGCCGGCCTACCCGCTGGCGGCGGCTCCGGCACGCCGGCCGCGGCCGTCCGTCACGGTGCTGCACCTCGCCGCGCCGCGGATACCCCGGCGGGGGGCGGACGGTGTCCGCTCCGCCGGGGAGCTGCAGGCACGCCTGTGGGGTGATGTCACGCGGCTCATCCACGCCGGCGCCTCCCATCCGGACCTGCTCGTCGTCACCGGCGACCTGACCAGCTCCGGCCACCCCCGGGAGTTCGAGGAGGCGCTGACGTTCCTGGCCGGCCTGCGGGCGCTGCTGAGCCTCGAGGCGCACCGGCTCGTGGTCGTCCCGGGCAGCCACGACATCAACCAGGCGGCCGCCCGCGCCTACTTCGCCAACTGCGACGCCGACGACATCGAGCCGCAGCCCCCCTACTGGCCGAAGTGGCGACACTTCGCCAACCTGTTCCGGGAGGTCTACCAGGGCATCGAGGGCCCGCTGTTCGACAGCGCGCAGCCCTGGTCCCTCTTCCACGTCCCCGACCTGGACGTGGCCGTCGCGGGGCTGAACTCCACCATGGCCGAAAGCCACCGGGACAGCGACCGTTACGGCTACGTCGGCACCGCCCAGGCGGCCTGGTTCGCCCACCAGCTACGGCCGTTCGAACAGGCGGGGGTGCTGCGGATCGGCGCCGTCTTCCACCCGCCGGCGCCGCCGGGCGGCGGGCCTGGCGAGCGGGCCGTCGACGAGTCCGCCGTGCTGCGCGACACCACCGCGTTCGACCGGCTCCTCGGCGGCCGGCTGAACCTGCTCCTGCCGGGGCTGCAGTCACCGGGCGCGGGAACGGGGACGGGCGGCACCGGCCCGTCGGCGTCCGGGGCCGCGTCGGTCCCCGGTGCGCTGAAGTCCGGCCTGCCGGTGGTCCCGGCGCCCGCTCCCGGCCGGCTCCAGCTGTTGACGATCGACCCGGACGGCCTGACCCGGTGGACCGACGGTGACGGCCCGGCCCGGCCGGTGGGCGGCGCTGCCCGGCCCGGGGCGGCGGGGCGGCTGCGCCGCACCTGGCACGCCGTCGGCGCGACCTTCCCTGGCACGGTGAGCGGCAGCGGGTCGTATCCCACGATCAACGTCGCCGAGGCCGGGGGCGGTGGCGATTCCGACGCCGGCGCCCCGCACGAGGCGCCCGACCCGCTCCTGACGCAGCTCGAGCGGATCGCCGACGTCTGCCGGACCCGCTACCACCAGGCCAGGATCCGCCAGATCGGGGGCGCCGTCCCGCATCTGTTGGTCACCTACGACGACGACGGCTACGTCCGGCAGCTACGCATCGGCGCCCACCTCGGACCGATCGGCCTGGCCGACGTGGAGGCCTTCGTCCATCACGTGCACGCCCTGGCGCCCGATCTCCACTCGGAGATCGTCACCGACATCCCGGTGCACCAGACCCTGCGGGAGGAGGCGCTGCGCCGCCGGGTGCGGGTACGCAGCTTCACCGAGTTCCAGGGGCTGCTGGACCTCAGCGACTTCGTGGCGGACCAGACCGCCCGGCTGGTGGACGACCCGCGTTACCGGGCGGAGCTGTACGTGTCGCAGCGTTACCGCGATCTCATCGGCGTGGACCGCGCCGTCCACGAGGGCCTCACGGACGAGCTGCTGCGGCTGCTCGGCCAGGACGACGGCCGTTTCATCCTCGTCCTCGGGGACTTCGGCCGGGGCAAGAGCTTCGCCCTGCGGGAGGTCGCCCGCCGCATACCGTCCGAGCTGCCCCACCTGACACCGATCTTCATCGAGCTGCGCGCCCTGGACAAGGCGCACAACGTCGACGGGATGGTCGCCGCCCACCTCGCCCACCACGGGCGGGACTTCATCGACCTGAAGGCGTTCCGCTACCTGCTGCGCAGCGGCCGTATCGTCCTGCTCTTCGACGGGTTCGACGAGCTGGTCAGCCGGGTCACCTACGACCGGGCCGCGGACCATCTCGACACGTTGCTGGCGGCCGCCAGCAACGACGCGAAGATCGTCGTTGCCAGCCGGACCCACCACTTCCAGACCAACTCGCAGGTGTTCACCGCGCTGGGCGCGAAGGTCGGCCTGCTGCCGCAGCGCCGGGTCCTCAACATCGAGGAGTTCGCCCCCTCGCAGATCCGTACCTATCTGGTGAACCGTTACAACGGTAACGAGGCGGCCGCCGACGAGCGGCTCGACCTCATCAAGCGGATTCAGGACCTAGGCGGACTGTCCCGCAACCCCCGGATGCTGAGCTTCGTCGCCGACCTGGACGCCGAACAGCTCACCAGCGTCGCGAGCGCCCGGCACACCCTGTCCGCGGCCGGGCTCTACCGGGAGATCCTCACCACCTGGCTGAGGGGTGAGGTGGTGCGCACCCAGGGGGTGCCGGGCGCGCCGGTCACCCTGAGCCTCGAGGACCTGTGGACGGCGGTGACGACCCTCGCGCTGCGACTGTGGGAGTCGAACGAGCCGTTCCTGCGGCTGGCCGAACTCGGCGAGGTCGCAGCCGCCCTCACCGGGCTGGCCGGCGGCAAGCTGTCCGCCCAGCAGACCGTCCACGCCATGGGAGCGGGCAGCCTGCTGACCCGGACCGACGACGGGCTGTTCGGTTTCATTCACCTGTCGGTGACCGAATGGTTCGTGGCCAACGATGTCGCCCGACAGTTCGCCCGCGGGGTCACCGACCCGCAGCTGCTGTCCAGGCGCCACTTCTCCCAGCTGGCCATCGACTTCCTCTGCGACCTGGCGACCGCGGAGGCGTCCCGGGCCTGGGCCACCCGCGTGCTCGCCGGCCCGGACGCCGCGGAGGTGACCAGGGCGAACGCGCTGAAGGTCAGTGCCCGGCTGCGAACCCCCATCCGCAGCGACCTGCGCGGGGTGTCACTGCGCGGCGAGGACCTGTCGTACCGGGAGATGYGGGCGGTGGACCTCACCGACGCCGACCTCACCGACGCCATCCTGACCGGTGCCGATCTCACCGGCGCGGTCATGCGCGGCACCCGGCTGGTCGCCGCCCGCCTCGACGAGGCCGACCTGAGCGGGGCGGACCTCACCGGCGCCGACCTGACCCGCGCCCGCCTGCTCGGCTCCAGCCTGCGAGGGGCGCGCATCGACGGCGCCCGGCTGCGGCAGAGCGCGATCGTCGGGGCGAGCGCGGACCCGGCGCTGCTCGCCGACGCGCGGCGGCAGGGTGCCGCCGTG
The DNA here is from genome assembly GCF_001983005.1 of Protofrankia sp. BMG5.30. NCBI lineage: Bacteria > Bacillati > Actinomycetota > Actinomycetes > Frankiales > Frankiaceae > Protofrankia > Protofrankia sp. BMG5.30. The sequence goes on from NZ_MOME01000010.1 coordinate 48,817, forward strand.
GCCCCGGGTCAGCAGGTGCACGTCGGTCTCGTACCGTCCGCGCTCGGTGTCTCCTTCGGCTTCGAGACCGGCCGGATCCCGGACCCGGTCGTCTACAGCCCGGACGGCGGGATCCTGGCGATCGCCAGCGAGGAGGGCGGGATCCTCCTCTGCGACGCGGCCACCGGCCGTCCGCTCCAGACGCTGCAGGGCCACCACAGCCGGGCATACGTCGTCCGTTACGCGTCGGAGGTGCTGGTCAGCGGCTCGAACGACACCACCGTCCGGCTGTGGGAGCCGACGAGCGGCCGCTGCCTGCACACGCTGGGCGGTCACCGCGACTGGGTCTGGCCGGTGGAGCCGAGCCCGGACGGCAGCCTGATCGCCGTCGGTGACAGCAGCGGCACCGTCCGGCTGTGGGACACCGCTGGCGGCCAGGTCCGCGCGCTGCTGCCCGGGCATGCCTCCCGGGTGTGGACCGCGGCGTTCCACCCGGACGGCAGCCTGCTCGCCACCGGCGACAGCGACGGCACCGTGCGGCTGTGGCAGACCGCGACCGGCCAGCTGCACCAGCGGATATCAACCGCGGCGGAGGTCTTCCGGCTGGCCTTCAGCCCGGACGGCAGCCTGCTCGCCACCGCCGGCGACGGTGGCGGCGTCCACCTGTGGGACCCCGCCACCGGCGAACTCCGGGAGGACCTCGTCGGGCACGAACGGGCCGTCTACACCCTCGACTTCCATCCGGACGGCCACCTGCTGGCCACCGGCGACATAGCCGGTGTGGTCCGGCTGTGGGGTGTGGCCGGCGGTACGCAGCGGCGGATCATCACCCGCCACGGCGCGGCCGTGTACCGGGTCCTGTTCAGCCCGGACGGGACGCTGCTGGCCAGCAGCGACAACAACCGGGTCATGCGGCTGATCGACCCGGCCACCGGCGAGCAGCGCCACGAGCTGACCGGGCACAAGGGGGCGGTCTGGCCGATGGTGTTCCGCCCGGACGGCGGCCAGATAGCGACCAGCAGCAACGACCGGACCGCGCGGCTGTGGGACCCGGTGAGCGGCACGTGCGTGCGCGTGCTGACCGGGCACGGCCGGCGGCTGAGCTCGGTGCGCTTCAGCCCCGACGGCTCCCTGCTGGCCACCAGCGGCAACGACGGCGAGGTGTGGCTGTGGGATCCACGGACCGGGCAGCGCCGCGGGGAGCTCACCGGTGCCGCCGACCGTCTCACCTCCGCCATCTTCACCCCCGTCGGCCGGCGCATCGCCGCGACCAGCAGCGCCGGTGGTGTGCACCTGTGGAACCTCGACGCTCCCGGCACCCAGGACACCGGCGCCTACGAACGGGAGCTGCGGGTCGAAACCGACCACGTGTGGGCCCAGGCGTTCAGCCCGGACGGGGAGATAATCGCCACCGCGAACGACGACGACTCCGTGCGCCTGTGGTACCGCGGGACCGGCCGGCACATCCGGACCTTCGAGGGCCACAAGGGGCGGGTGCGCTCGCTCGCGTTCGCCCCGGACGGCCGGCTGCTCGCCACGGGATGTGACGACAGCAGGGTACGGCTGTGGGACACCGAGACCGGCGAGTGCCGGCGGACTCTCACCGGCCACACCGACCGCGTGTACGCGGTGCTGTTCACCCCGRACGGCAGCCTGCTCGCGAGCGCGTCCAACGACGGCACAGCCCGGCTGTGGGACGCCGCCACCGGCGAGCTGCTGCGGGTGTTCGCCCAGCACCGGGGACGGCTGTGGGCGGCCGCGTTCAGCCCCGACGGCACGGTGCTCGCCACCGCCGGCGACGACCTGGTCGTCCAGCTCTGGGACATCGCCAGCGGAGGCCGTCTGGATACGCTGGCCGGGCACACCCGCCGGATCTGGTCGCTGGACTTCAGCCCGGACGGCACCCGCCTGGCAAGCTGCGGCGACGACGGCACGGCCCGGCTGTGGAACGTCGGCCGGTCCGGGCCCACCGGCCTGGCGGTGACCCTGGTCGGCCACGAGAGCGGGTGGGCGGCGCTGGCGCCCGACGGCGGCTACAAGTTCGGCGGCGACCTCGCCGGCGAGATCTGGCACGTGATCGGCATGTGCCGCTTCGAGTTGGGCGAGCTCGACCGGCACCTGGACGCGGTACGGCTGCTGCCGGTCGAGGCGCCCTTCTGACCCTCAGCTCCGACCCTTCGGGTGAATCCATCCCACCACTGGGCGCATCCGGAGCTTCTGTCACCAGGCGCTAGCATGTGTGCGGTGGCGGCCGTTCGGATCATTCTGTTGGCCGCCGCCGTACTCGGCGTGTTCATACGCCCGGCCCGGATCCCGAACTGGGTGGTGCCAGCCGTCGCCGCGGTGGCACTCCTCCTCATCGGTGGCATGGCCGGCGACGAGGCGGTCGACGCCGTCCGGCCGCTGGTGTCACCGCTGGCTTTCCTGCTGCTGGCCGTGCCGCTCGCGGCAATGCTGGACAGGCTCGGGTTCTTCTCGTCGGTGGCCGCGCTCGTGGACACCGGCCCGAACCCACGGCTGGGCCTGTGGGTGCTCGCGGCGGCGGTCACCACGTTCCTCAACCTCGACGCCTCGGTCGTGCTGCTCACCCCGCTCTACATCCGCATCGCGCGTCGGCACGGCTTCAACCCGACCATGCTGGCGATGCAGCCGGTCCTGCTGGCCTGCCTGGCGTCCAGCGCGTTGCCGATCTCGAACCTCACCAACCTGATCGCCGCCGACCGCTACGACCTGGGTGTCGCCGACTTCGTCTCCCGGCTCGGGCCGGCGTCGCTGGTGGCGGTGGTGGTCGGCTGGTACGGCTACCGCCGGATCGACACCGCCACGGCCCTGCACGACCAGGTCAGGGACCCGGTGGATCCGCGCGCACTGCGCCTCGGCACGCCGATCGTGGTTTTCGTCGTCCTGGGCTTCACCGTCGGTGACCTCTTCGGCGTGCCGGCCTGGGCGGTGGCGCTCGTCGCCGACGTCGTGYTGTTCGCCCTGACCCGCACGGTCCGGGTCAGCGACCTTCCGTTCGGCGCGGCCGCCCTCGCCGTGAGCCTCGGGGTGGTGGCCACGGCGGCCTCCCCGGAGCTGGGCCTTGGCGCTCTTTTCAGCGGGTCGGGCTGGCTCGCGCAGGTACGGGTGGCCGGGCTCGGCATCCTGGGCGCCAACACGATCAACAACCTGCCTGCGCTGCTCATCGGCCTGCCGGAGATCGACGCGAATCCCGACCAGCTGTGGCCGCTGCTGTTCGGTGTCAACTTCGGGCCGGTGCTCGTCCTGCACGGCGCGCTCGCCGGCCTGCTCTGGCGTGCCACCGCGGCCCGCCTCGACGTCCATGTCAGCCCCTGGCAGTACACCGTCCTCGGCCTGCGGATCGGCCTGCCGGCGCTGGTCGCCGGCCTTGTCGTCGTCGTCGCGACAGGAACATTTCTCGGATAACCAGGGCCGGTCGTGAAACGATGACCACGGGCGACACAACAGAGGCTGTGCTTTTCGTACTTCCAGCGGCCGGTTCGCCACTTCCCGGCGGTTCCCGGCGGCCGGTTCGTACTTCCGACGGCCGGAAAACGCCGGTGCYGATACCGGGACACCGCCCACCATGAGCTGCGACACTATTCGGCAACGCATCCGGCCAGCCATGCGTTGTGTCGGTATCCGGTGTGCCGGCGCTCCGGTACCGCCGGGAATCCGTTCACACCGGTTGTGCCGGCGCGGACGGCCTGACCATTTCGAGCAGAGGAAGCGCAGTGTCTTCTCCCACCACCGTCACCCTCGACGTCGTGCTCCTGCTGCCCCCTCCGCTGCGGCGGCAGGCGGTCTCGTCGAGCGCGGGCCTGGCCCGGCGGATGGCGGCCAATGGCTATCCGTCGCACTTCCGCCTCGGCGCGGCATACCCCCACGACCCGGCCGGCGGTGTCTGCGAGCCGCACGTGTCGCTGTTCATGCTCGCCGTCAGCCCCTCGGAGATACCCCTGGTTGTCGACGTCGTCCGCACGGTGGCCCAGGCCCTGCCGCCGCTGTACGGCGAGGGTGAGGAGTACCGGCACAACCCGCAGGGCGCGCCGGAGCTGTACTTCCGCCGGTCACCGGCCTGGGTCGAACTGCAACGCGAGGTCATCAGGACGGTCGAGCCGCTGCGCCGGGGACGGCTACGCGAGCTCAGCCCCGCCGGCGAGCGGCTGCACGACGTGCTGGCAGGCCGTGTCCCGGCCGATCCGGCCGCGGTGAGCCAGCTCGCCCGCTACGGCTACGACGAGGTGGCCGCGCCCGACGGCGACCGCTTCAACCCGCACGTGACCCTCGCCTGGCCCGACGACCCGAACTCACGCATCGCCCTGACCGGCCTGCCCCCCGCGCGCACCTACTCCGGCCCGCTGTCGGACATCGCGGTGTACGGCATGAGCCCGTACGGTACCTGCACCACCGACCACGGTTCGTTCTCACTGCGCGATCAGCGCCGGCCGGCCCCGGCCGTGAAGCCCGTGAAGGCCGCGGCCGGTCCGACGCTCGGAGCCGATCGTCACCGCCCGGCCGTCACCGCCTGGCCGTCAGCGCCGGGTTTTCTCGCCCCGTCCTGACGCCTTCAGCCGGTCCTGACACCGGCGAGAACCAGCGATCCCCCGAGCGAGGGGAACACCCGCGCGAGGACCCGTGACGAGACGTTGCGCGCCTCTCCGCCCAGCACCACGTAGTTGGAGCGGAAACCGACAACCCGGAAGCCGCAGACGTCGAAGGCCCGGACCAGGGACGAGTACGTGAACGGGCGTATGTGCAGCTTCAGGTAGGGATGATGGGGGTCGACCTGACGGGGGCTTCGGCCGATCAGGAAACGAATCCGGTCCTGGAGGGTCGCGAGGTTGGGCGTGGTCACCACGAGCACCCCGCCGGGGGCCAGAACCCGCCGGCATTCCGTCAGAAAGACGACCGGGTCGAAAAGGTGCTCGACGATCTCACCGGCGAAGATCCCGTCCAGCGCCCCCGACCGGAACGGGAGAGGGCGGGTGAGGTCGGCCCGTACCAGCGGGATGTGCCAGCGGGCCGTCCGGCCGGACTGGTGGGCGCCGAGATCCACCATGACGGCCCGGGCTCCGTGTTGGGACAGCTTTTCGCTGACGGTTCGCGTCCCGGCGCCCAGGTCGGCTATGAGCGGCCGGGTACTCCGGCGCCGGGCCTCCTGTATCAGCAGGTCGGTCGCGTCCGCCACCCGGCGGGAATGGTAGGGCGTGGCCAGATAGTCGGCGACCTGTGTGCCGTCGGTGTAGGAACACAGGTTCGCGGCAACGATCGGGTCCATACCGTCCCTCGCTACCGTCTCTCGCTCGGCCCCGCACGCGTTTTTCGCTCAGGCCCGCGCACCTGCCGTCAGCATGTCGGCGCGGCCACGACACCGCGCGGCCTGTGACAGGAGCCGCAGCCGTGTGCGGCTGTGACAGGAGCCGCGCTCCCACGCGGCCGTGGGCAGGAGCCGCGCTCCCACGCGGCCGTGGGCAGGAGCCGCGCTCCCACGCGGCCGTGGGCAAGAGGGCCGCGCCCCCGCGCGGCTGTGGGCAAGAGGGCCGCGCCCCCTGCGCGGCTGCGGTAGAAGGGCCGTGCCCCTGCACGGTCCGCGGCGGGCGGTCGTGGCCCCGCGAGGCCTACGGCAGGGCCGCGACAAGGTCGGCGATCGGCTTGCGGACGCCGGTGAAGAACGGCGTCTCCAGGCGGGTGTGCTCCCGTGCCCGGCTGGCGCGCAGGTGCCGCAGGCAGTCGACGATCCGGTGCAGTTCGTCCGCCTCGAAGGCCAGCAGCCACTCGTAGTCGCCCAGCCCGAACGCGGACACCGTGTTCGCCCGGACGTCGGGGAACTCCCGGCCCATGATCCCGTGCTCGGCGAGCATGCCGCGGCGTTCGTAGTCGGGCAGCAGGTACCACTGAAGCGACCTGTTGAACGGGTAGACGCACACGTACGCCTTCGGGTCCTCGCGCCGGACGTAGGCGGGCACGTGGTTGCGGTTGAACTCGGCCGGCCGGTGCAGGCCGACCGCCGACCACACCGGCGCCAGCGCCCGCCCGAGAGCGCTCTGGCGGAACCGTTGGTAGGTCTCCTGGAGCAGGTCGGGGTCGGGGCTGGTCCACCACAGCAGGACGTCGGCGTCCGCCCGGTAGCCGCTCAGGTCGTAGACACCCCGGGTGTAGACGTCCTTGGCGAGAGCCCCCTCCAGCAGACTCTCCACCTCGGCCGCGATCGCTGTCCGGTCCGCGGGCAGGGCCTCGCGCGCCGCAAAGACCGACCAGGAGGTGTAGAGCAGCTCGGCGTTGAGCTCCCGGGCGGAGGGGACGGGRCCGCCTTGGGAGGTCCCGGTCTCGGGAGTCTCGGTGATGGCTGTGGGAGTCTCGGGCATGGCCTAATTGTCACCTACCGGGCCGGCCGGGGCCCGCCAGTACCCCACCGGACCGGGTCACCATCCGCGAACGGGTCGCCGTCCGAAAACCTGCCGGCGACCGAACGGGCCAGCATCCGCGAACGGGCCCGCAGCCGAGATCGAGTCACTGGCCGATCCGGACCGCGTCGTCGGAACGCAGCACCGTCTCCGCGGCGGCCTCGCCGGAGCGGACACAGGCCGCAATACCCACCCCGTCGTACCCGGCGCCGGCCAGCGCGAGGCCGGCGGGCAGCATCCCGCGTACCACCGCCGTCCGCTCGAGGTGGCCGGGCAGGTACTGCGGGAGCCCGGCGTCCCACCTGGTCACCCGGCTGGCCAGCGGCCGGGCCGTCAGGCCGGTCGCGGCGGCCAGCTCGGCCGCGACGACACCGGCGAGCTCGACGTCGGAGCGTTCCAGATCGCTTTCGTCGCCGGCCCGGCCGACACTCGCTCGCACGATGCTCAGGCCGGGGTCCGCCGACAGGTGCGGCCACTTCGCGGACAGGAACGTGGCCGCCTTCATCACGTTGCCCTGGCGCGGCGGGACGAGGTAGCCACTGCCCGGCGGCAGCTGTACCCCGCGGTAGAGCAGCGTGATCAACGCCACCGACGTGTACGGGACCGCGGCCAGCGGCGCGGCCACGTGCGGCGCCACCGGGCTGAGCAGCCGCCGGGCCTCGGGCACGGGTACGGCGAGGATCACGGCGTCGGCGTCGACGTCCCAGGCACCCGGTCCGTCGACGGCATTGGCTTCCAGATCGGCGCCCAGATCAGCTCCCGGGCCGGCTGCAGGGCCGGCGTCGGCTCCGGGACCTGAACTCGTGCCGGTGTCACCGCTGGTGCCATCCGGCACGGCACGCGGCCCGCTGCCGCTGCCGCTGCCGCTGCCGACGAGGCTCAGCCGCCAGCCGGCGGCGGTCTGGCTGAGCCTGCGCACGCGCGTCCCCAGCAGGATCTCCGCCTCGCTGGCGTCCGCGACGGCCGCGGCGAAGCGGCCCAGGCCGCCACGCACCGAGGCGAACACCGGGGTGGTCGCGGGGTCGGCCGGTGCCGTGCGGGCCCGCACCCGGTACGCCCCGAGCAGCAGCGAACGGCTCTCGGACATGATCGGAGTCAGCTGCGGAACCGTGGCCCGCAGCGACATGGCGTCGGCCCGCCCCGCGTACACCCCGCCAAGCAGGGGATCCACCAGGCGTTCGACGACCTGGCGGCCGACCCGGGCGCCCACGAAGCCGCCGACCGTGGGATCGGCCGGCAGTGGGGTGCGCGGCAGCACCAGATCGGCCGCGGCGCGCACGAGCCCGGTCGGGGAGAGCACCCGTGACCGCAGCAGGCCGACCACGTCGGTCGGGACGCCGAGCAGGGTCCGCGGGGGCAGCGGACGCAGCCGGCCRGAGATCAGCAGCGACGCGCTGGTGGTGGCCGGATGGACGATGTCGTGGCCGAGGCCCACGTGACGGGCCAGCCGCACCGCGTCCGGCACGCGGACGAGGAACGACTCGGCGCCCTCCTCAAGCTCCAGCCCCTCGAACGGGGTCGTCCGCAGCTTGCCACCGACCCGGTCGGTGGCCTCCACGACGGTGACCTGGGCTCGGCCCCGCAGCGCATGGGCGGCCGCAAGCCCCGCGACACCCGCTCCGACCACGACGACCCGCATGCAGACCCGCTCCTCCCGTTACGGCCACCTCGTCCGATACACCTGGCCCGATACGCCTGGCCCGTACACGTATGACCTCGTACACGTATGACCCGTACACGCCTGACCACCGTCCGCGTGCCGACCGCCGCTGTCCAGCGGCGTGCCGGCCCGGGCCGACGGCCGCATGTTGCGTGACCCGCACCAGTTTCCTCCCGCGTCCGCCCATCGGACCGCGACGGGCAAAGATTGCCCGGCAAGGGTGAGAAAAGGCACCCGGCCACCCGCACGGCGTCACATGACGTCACAACAGGTCATACATCGCTTACAGAAAGCCTACGCAGCGCCGCATCGGACGCCGCAGGCGCCACACGGCGCCGCGCGACAGATGCCCGGCCATGGCCTCCCGCCGACCGGCCGGGCCCAGGCTGCCCAGGCCTCCCGGAACGACGACCAGAAGAGTCGGCGTTGACGTCCCAGGCACCCGGTCCGTCGACGGCAGCAGCGCTCAGAAGACGGCCAGCGGGCGGATGGCGCTCGGAAACGGCTGGTGCTCAGAAATCGTGCACCAGTTCGACGATGTGGGCGAGCACGTCCGGATCGGTCTCGGGGAGCACCCCGTGCCCGAGGTTGAACACATGGCCGTCCGCCTTGGCTCCGCGGGAGCACACGTCATGGACCTTCTCGGCAAGGACGTCACGTGGCGCGAAGACGGCGGTCGGGTCGAGGTTGCCCTGCACCGCCCGGCCCGGGCCGATCCGGCGGGCGGCCTCGTCCAGTGGGACCCGCCAGTCCACCCCGACCACGTCGGCCCCGGCCTCGGCCATGACGGCGAGCAGCTCCCCGGTGTTCACCCCGAAATGGATGCGGGGGACGCCGTCACCGGCGAACGCCTCGAGGACCCGCCGGCTGTGGGGCAGGACGTAGCGGCGGTAGTCGGCCTCGTCCAACGCCCCGGCCCACGAGTCGAACAGCTGCAGCGCGCTCACCCCCGCGTCCACCTGGACCCGCAGGTAACCGATGGTGATGTCGGCGAGCCGGTCGGCCAGCTCGTGCCACACCCGCGGCGCGCTGTACATCAGTTGCTTGGTGCGGGCGTGCGTCCGGCTCGGCCCGCCCTCGACGAGGTAACTGGCCAGGGTGAACGGAGCCCCGGCGAATCCGATCAGCGGGGTCGGCCCCAGCTCGCGTACGAGCGTGTGGACGGCTTCGGTCACGTACGGGACGTCGTCGCCGGCGAGCGGCCGCAGCCGGGCCAGCGCGRCGCCGTCCCGGATCGGTTCCGCGACGACCGGGCCCACCCCGGCGACGATGTCGATGTCCACCCCGATGGCGACCAGGGGCAGCACGATGTCGGAGAACAGGATCGCGGCGTCCGTACGGAAGCGGCGTATCGGCTGTAGCGTGATTTCCGTCACCATATCCGGATCACGGCAGGAGTCGAGCATCGCCGTGCCCGCGCGCAGCTTGCGGTACTCGGGCAGCGCGCGGCCCGCCTGGCGCATGAACCACACCGGAACATGCTCGGCTGGCTCGCCCCTGCAGGCACGCAGGAACGGCGCGTCGCGCAACTCGGGACGTGCCCCGGATGCCCCACCCGCCCCGGACGTTCCGCTCGGTTCTGTCGGATCCGCCGCTGGATCCACTGCTGCCGCACACATGACCCTGATGGTTGCACGTTCATCGCGATGGATGCTCCCGACAGGGAGAGCAGCCCGGTCGCGACCTCCGTCACGCCCGCTGCCGCACTCGGACATGGCACGGGCAGGCGGGTGGGACAGACCTCACCGCAGCGGGCGCCCAGGCCCGCCGGGCACGGGGACGCGGGCACGGCGACGATGACGACGGCGGGCAGGGGCGGGCAGGGGCGGGCAAGGGCGGGCAAGGCGAAATACTCGGTTTTTTCGACGAACACCCCGGACTCGCGAGCACGGGGGCACGGAACGGCGCGACGCGCCACCGCCTCCGGGCATCCCCGGAGGCTCGACAGGCCGCCCCGGGAACGGTTTATCTTCGACAGCACGTAGAACAGACCGGCCACCGGATTCGCAAGCCCTCCCACCGGCGGTCGGCCGAAGGCGGCGCGACCATGCCGCCACCGCGACGACCGAGCCTGCCATGCCTGCCGAGCCTGCCGAGCCGACCACACCCACTGACCCGACCACGCGTGACGAGCCGATCATGTGCGATGACCGACCACGCGTGACGACTCACGCGTCATGACCATGGAGGCCGAACATGCCAGCCGACGGTGACCACCGACGGTCCGACAGTGGCGACCAACTGCTCGCTGCCGCCCGGCTGATCTCGATTGCCGAGGCGACGTCCTTCCTGCTCCTGCTGGTGGCGACCGTGATCAAACATACGGCCGATCACCCCGGCGGGGTCAGGGTGCTCGGGCCGATCCACGGCGTRCTCTTTCTCGCCTACTGCGCGGTCATCGTCGCCGTCGCCACGGCACATCACTGGGCGACGCGGCGGACGCTGCTGGCGCTCGGCGCGTCCGTCCTGCCGGTTGCCCCCTATTTCGTCGAACGCCGCTGGCTGCGGCCATTGGCGTCCGACCGCACCGCCGATGCCGCCCACACCGGACCGGGCGCCCCCGCCACGTCGGCATCCGAACCCGCGTCCTGAAGCCAGGCCTCGAACCGCCGCGGTCACCTCCCGGGGCAGCCCTGGGAGATGACCGCGGGCCGTCCCGGCAGGGGCGAACCCGCCGTGACGGCCACCATGGCACCACGAAACGGCACGAACACCCCAATGGCCGCGCAACATAACCGTTACCGCGATGACTTGCGTACCGGGCATCATGCACGTGCACGACACGCCGACTCCGAATACGCGAAGATGGGGCCTGTCCGTGCCACCGTCAGGGAAGTCGGGATGGGACGAGAGGGTCCGTGATGTCCACGCGCGCCCTCTGTGTCGTGAGCGTGCCCTGGGGAGTGGTGTCCGGATGGAACAGGTCCTTGTGGGCGGTGACGAGCTGACCTTTCTGATCTGCCCGCAGTGCGGTGACGAGCGCGGTTTCGAGCAGCCCCCGTGTTCCGACGGGCACGGCGCGGACTGCCCCGACCGTGCCTGCGTCGACTGCGGAACGGCCGTGTTCCTCAACCCCGGGCAGCCGGACTCCCCCGCCGCCCGGGTATCCGCGCGGGAGCCGGAACCGTCTGGTGGATCAGCACACCAGCAGCGGCTGCGCCGTGTCGCCTGACCGCATGTCGCCTGACCGCATGTCGCCCGACCGCATGTCGCCCGATCGGTCGACCGCCGCCTGTCGGTGGGTTTCCTGCCGGTTGGTCCGCGCCCCGCTCGTCCATACCGCCGCCCGCGCCGCTTCGCGCGTCCACGCTCCGTCGCGCGCCCACGGTCAGGACGTCCTACCGTGACGTCCATGGGTGCGCCGCTGTCTCCGGACGGCGGCCCAGCTGTCTTCGTCGCGGCCACGGCGGCGCTGCGGGACGCGATGGGCCGGGTCCGCCCGGAGGTCGCGGTACACGAGATCCAGGCGCCGGCGCGACTCGCGCCGTACGCGTTCGCGGTCGCCGGCGGACTCTCGCGGGACGGTGACGAGGCAGCCTCGGGCCGGCTGATCCTCCTGTTCGACCCGGCCGGGCACAGCGCATGGGAGGGCACGGCGCGGTTCGTCTGCTATGCCCGCGCGGCGGTCGACCCCGAGATCGCCACCGACCCACTGCTGCCCGAGGTCGTCTGGTCGTGGCTGCGGGACGCGATGGAGGCCAACCAGGCCGGCTACCGGGCGATCGGCGGCACGGTGACCATCACGAACTCGAAACGGTTCGGCGTGCTGGCGGCGGACGGCGACAGCTCGGATGTGGAACTGCGCTGCTCCTGGTCACCGGAATGGCCCTGGACGGCCAACGGTTGCGATCACCGCGTGTGGCGGCCCGCCGAGGCTGCGGCCCAGCTCCACTCCTTCGTCGACCTGCTGGCGGCCATGGTGGGCCTGCCGCCGCGGGTACGCGGAGTGGTGCCCCTGCCGTCCCGCCATCCGTGCTGACCCCGGCTCGACGCCGTCCCGGTGCCGGCCCCGTCCACCCCGGCTCCACACCACCCCGGCTCCACACCATCTCGACTCCACACCATCTCGACACATTGAGCGACGAAATGACTTWCCAGAGTGAAAGGAGGCCCCCGATCCGGGACAAACCGCCGTCCCTGGTCGATCCGGTCGGCTTCCCTGGGCCCGACCAGCACGCTTGGACGCTGTTCGCGACGTACCATCGCCGATCGTGACGTCGACGGTTCCGGACTCATCCCACCAACTCGGCCAAGGGCCGGACAACAGCGCGGGAGCGGCCCGCCCGTTGCTGGAACCCGCCGAGGGCATACCTGCCGTGATCGTCGACCGAACGGCGCTGCTCGCGGCGGCGACACGGCTGGCCGCCGGCACGGGCCCGGTCGCCTTCGACGCCGAACGGGCCTCAGGCTACCGCTACAGCCAGCGGGCCTACCTCGTCCAGATACGCCGCCGTGACTCGGGCACCCACCTTCTGGACCCGGTCGCGCTCGCCGACCTCACCTGCGTGCAGGACGCCGTCGGCGACGCCGAATGGGTTCTGCACGCGGCCAACCAGGACCTGCCCTGCCTGGCCGAGGTCGGCCTGCGTCCGAGCCGGCTCTTCGACACCGAACTGGCCGGCCGGCTGCTGGGCTACGAGCGGGTCGGCCTCGGGATCATGGTCGAGAAGGTGCTGGGCTTCACCCTGGAGAAGGGACACTCCGCCGCCGACTGGTCCACCCGGCCATTACCCGAACCATGGCTGCGCTACGCCGCGCTCGACGTCGAACTGCTCGTCGAACTGCGCGACGCCCTGGAAACCGAGTTGGAGACGCAGGGCAAGCTGGCCTTCGCCCGGGAGGAGTTCGCCGCGATCGCGGCCGCTCTCCCACGGGAGCCACGGCCGGACCTGTGGCGGCGCACCAGCGGGATCCACCGGGTCCGCAACCGACGCCAGCTCGCTGCGGTCCGCTCGATGTGGACAACCCGGGACCGGATCGCCCGCGAACGCGACATCGCGCCCGGCCGGGTGCTCCCGGACAGCGCGATCATCGAAGCGGTGCTGGCCGCTCCCGCGGACATCGAGGCCCTGACCCGGTTGCCGGTCTTCTCCGGCCCGCGCCTGCGCCGCACCGCGCGGACCTGGTTCACCGCCCTGCGGGAGGCCACCGGGCTGCCCGATGACGCCCTGCCCGCGCCCGCCTCGGCGAACGCCGACACCCTACCGCCACCGAACCGGTGGGCCGACCGCGACCCGGCCGCCGCCGCCCGGCTGACCCGGGTGCGCGCCCGTCTCACCGCGATCGCCGCCGAGCGGACCATGCCGGTGGAGAACCTGCTGGAACCGGCGCTCGCCCGCCGGCTCGCCTGGTCACCACCGCGTCCGGAGGCCGACGACCAGCCGGCCAACGAGCAGCCGGTCGACGACCGGCGTGTGACCGCCGAGCTGGTGGCCGGGATGCTGCGGGCCGGCGGCGCCCGGCCCTGGCAGGTGACGCTCACCGCCGGGCCGATCGCGGACGCCCTGGCCGAGCCGCCGGCAGAACCGGCGGCGGCAGAACCGGTGGCGGCAGCCGAGCCGGTGGCGGCAGCCGAGCCGGTGGCGGAACCAGCGGCCAGGCCAGCGGCGGAGCCGGCAGCCGAACCGACGAACGGCCCGGACGGAAGCGCGTAGCCGTCCGGGCCGTCGCTGTCGGGCTGCTCTGTCGGGCTGCTCTGTCGAGCCATCGCCGTCGAGCCATCGCCGTCGCCGGCCTGGTCAGGGCCGGTGTCGAATCATGATCGGCGCCAGGCCGGGGCTGGTGCCAGGCCGGCGTCGGTGTCGAACCGGGATCGAGGCCGAATGGGGTTACCCATGGGTAACCTTCTGCCGTAGGCTGACCGTGTCGGCGGTCACGCCGGCACCGGTACCGTCCTCCCGGTAGATCGCCGTCCGTCACATGCGCTCCGCGAACGTGACCGGACCGGTTTCGATAGCGACCTGCCGGGTCTCCCCGGTCAGGAGGCACAGTGTTCCAATCTGCCAGGGACTCCGTCCGCGACGTCGTGTTCGTCGACGGCGTCCGAACCCCCTTCGGCAAGGCCAAGGGGGTCTACTCCGAGACACGAGCGGACGACCTGATCGTCAAGGTCATCCGTGAGCTGCTGCGGCGCAACCCGGCTCTGCCGGCGGAACGGATCGACGACGTGGCGATCGCCGCGACCACCCAGACCGGCGACCAGGGCCTGACCATCGGCCGGGTGGCGGGCATCCTCGCCGGGCTGCCGCAGTCCGTGCCCGGCTACGCCATCGACCGGATGTGCGCCGGCGCGGTCACCGCCGTCACCACCACCGCGTCCGCGATCGCCGTCGGAGCCTACGACGTCGCGATCGCCGGCGGCGTGGAGCACATGGGCCGCCACCCCATGGGCGAGGGCGCCGACCCCAACCCGCGCTTCGTCTCCGAGAAGCTCATCGACACCTCCGCGCTGGTCATGGGCCAGACCGCGGAGAACGTGCACGACCGCTATCCGACGATCACCAAGGAGCGGGCGGACGCCTACGCGCTGGCTTCCCAGCGGAAGGTCGCCAAGGCGTACGCCGACGGGCTGATCCAGCCCGACCTCGCCCCGGTCGCCGCCCGCCACACCGAAAGCGGCTGGGAACTCGTCACCACCGACGAACCGCCCCGCCCCGACACCACCCTGGCAGGGCTGGCCGGCCTGAAGACGCCGTTCCGGCCGCACGGCCGGGTGACCGCGGGCAACGCCGCCGGCATCAACGACGGCGCCACCGGCTGCATCCTCGCCGCCGGGGATGTCGTCGAAGAACTCGGGCTCACCGCGAAGATGCGGCTGGCCGGGTTCGGTTTCGCCGGCGTCGAGCCGCACGTGATGGGCCTCGGCCCGATCCCCTCCACCGAGAAGGCGCTGGCCCGCACCGGCCTGTCCATCGACGACATCGGGCTGTTCGAGCTCAACGAGGCGTTCGCCGTCCAGGTGCTCGCCTTCCTCGACCACTTCGGGATCGCCGACGACGACCCGCGGGTGAACCCCTTCGGCGGGGCGATCGCGCTGGGGCACCCGCTGGCCTCCAGCGGCGTCCGGCTGATGACCCAGCTCGCGCGCCAGTTCGCCGACCGTCCCGACGTCCGCTACGGACTGACCGCCATGTGCGTGGGCTTCGGCATGGGCGCGACCACCATCTGGGAGAACCCGCACTTCACCGGTGACGCCGGCGCTACCAACGGCAGGAGCAGCGCCAACGCCGCCAGCGCTGCCGCCAACGCCGCCAGCACCGCCGCGCGGACGCCCGGACGGACAGGAGGAGCCCGATGAGCGGGACCCCGGCCACCGCCCTCGACTTCCCCGGCGAGGTGGTGACCCAGGCCCACGTCCGCTACGTGGCCCTGCCGGGCGTGGCCGGGCCGCTCGCGTTGGTCACCCTGGACAACGGCCTGGACCACACCCGCCCGTCGACCTTTGGGCCGGCCGGCCTGCGCAGCCTGCTCGCCGCCGCCGACGAGATCGAGGCGCACACCCCGGCCGTGTCGGCGATCGCCGTCACCGGCAAGCCGTTCATCTTCAGCGTCGGCGCCGACCTGGCCTTCCGGTCGTCGCTGCGCGACCCGGAGGCGGCCCGGGCCGGCATCCACGCGATCGGCGAACTCGGCCACGCGGCGTTGCGACGGATCGGTGAGGGACGCTTTGGCGGCCGCAAGGTCCCCACGTTCGCGCTGGTCAACGGCGCGGCCATGGGCGGCGGCCTGGAAGTGGCGCTGCACTGTGACTACCGTGCGTTGTCATCGGACGTCACAGCGCTGGCGCTGCCAGAGGTCTTCCTCGGCCTGGTGCCCGGCTGGGGCGGGACCCAGCTGCTGCCCAACCTCGTCGGTGCGGACCGCGCGGTCACCATCGCCATCGAGAACCCGCTGAACCAGAACAGGATGCTGCGCGCCGCGCAGGCGTTCGCCCTCGGCCTCGCGGACGTGCTGCTCGAGCCGGCGGACTTCCTCGAGGAGGCGCTGCGCTGGGCCGCCCGCGTCATCCGCGGCGAGATCGACCCGGCGGCGGCACGGGCGCCGGTGCGGCGCGGCCAGGTCTGGGCGGACGCGGTCGCCCGCGGCCGGGCGCTGGCCGACGCCAAGCTGCACGGCGCCGCCCCGGCCGCCTACCGGGCACTGGACCTGCTCGCGCTCGCCGAGACCGCCGACCGGGACACCGGCTACGCGGCCGAGACCGAGGCGCTGGCCGACCTCGCCGTCAGCGAGGAGCTGGCCGCCAGCCTCTACGCCTTCGACCTGGTGCAGAAGCGGGCGAAACGCCCGGCCGGCGGGCCGGACGCGTCCCTGGCCCGGCCGGTGACCAAGGTCGGCGTGGTCGGTGCCGGGCTGATGGCCAGCCAGCTCGCGCTGCTGTTCGCGCAGCGCCTGGAGGTGCCGGTGGTGCTGACCGACATCGACCAGGCCCGCCTCGACGCCGGCCTCGCCACCGTCCACCAGGAGATCGACAACCTGCTGACCAGGAAGCGGATCTCCCCGGACAAGGCGTCCCGGCTGCACGGCGCCGTGACCGGCTCGCTGACCAAGGACGTTTACGCCGACGCCGACCTGGTCATCGAGGCCGTCTTCGAGGATCTGGCGGTCAAACAGCGGGTGTTCACCGAACTGGAGGCGGTCGTCTCCCCCGACACCCTGCTGCTGACCAACACCTCGGCGCTGTCGGTCAGCGACATGGCGTCCGTGCTGAGGCATCCGCAGCGGGTCGCGGGGCTGCACTTCTTCAACCCGGTGGCGATCATGCCGCTGGTCGAGGCGGTGCGTGGCCGGCAGACCGACGACGCGGCGATCGCGACGACGCTCGCGGTCGCGAAGAAGCTGCGGAAGAACGCGGTGCTCACCGCGGACACGCCCGCGTTCGTCGTCAACCGCCTGCTCACCCGGTTCATGGGCGAGGTGCTGGCTGCCATCGACAACGGCACCCCGGTGGAGGATGCCGACCAGGCCCTCGAGCCGCTGGGCCTGCCCATGTCACCGCTGGTGCTGCTCGGGCTGGTCGGCCCCGCCGTCGCCCTGCACGTCGCCGAGATCCTGCACGCCGCCTACCCGGAGCGCTTCCCCGGCACCGAGGGCCTGGGCCGGCTGGTGGCCGCCGGCAAGACCAGCGTCTACACGTGGGGCCCCGACGGCCAGCAGGTCGACCCCGAGGCCGCCGAGCTCATCAGGTCCGCGGCCAGCGGTGACACCCCGGTGCTGACCGGCGAACAGGTGCGGGAGGCGTCTCTGGCCGCACTCGCCGAGGAGATCCGCGCCCTGCTCGACGAGGGCGTGGTCGCCGAGGCCGCCGATGTCGACCTGTGCCTGCTGMTCGGCGCGGGCTGGCCGTTCCACCTCGGCGGCATCACCCCCTACCTGGACCGCACCGGCATCAGCGAGAAGATCACCGGCCGCCGCTTCACCCCACCCGGCGTGGCCACCCTGTCCTGACCCCTTCGCCMCGGCCCTGACCCGCCCCGGCCTTCTGTCATCATGACAGCAAGCGCCTGATGCTATGATGCTTCAGTGCGGACGACGGTGACTCTCGACCCGGATGTGGCAGTAGCCCTTCAGAAAATCGTCCGTGAACGAGGGCTGTCGTTCAAAGAAGCGCTGAACACACTTGTACGCGCCGGCCTGGCAGCAGGCCGGCGCCAGGATGTGCCTCCTTACCGAGTACCCAGTCGATCGCTCGGGCTACGGCCCGACGTCGACCTCGACAAGGCCCTGCGACTCAGTTCCGAACTCGAGGACGCCGAGATCATCAGTAAGCTTGAACTACGCAAGTGAAGCTACCCGACGTCAACCTGCTGATATATGCGCTGGACGACACCTCACCGAGACACAAGCCGTCACAGGCCTGGCTTGAGGACATACTGTCCGGCACCGAGACCGTGGCGTTCGCCTGGCCGGTGCTTCTCGGGGTCATCCGGTTGACGACACGCGCCACGATCTTTCGTAATCCGTTCCGCCCGGAGGAGATTCTCGACATCGTCGACGGCTGGCTCAGCAGGCCGTGTGCCGTGGTGGTGCATCCCACCGAACGCCATGCGGCGGTACTCCGCCAGCTTCTCGAGCCGCTGGGAACAGCCGGGAACCTCACGTCTGACGCGCACCTCGCGGCCCTCGCCATCGAGCACGGTGCGCAACTGTGCTCCAGTGACGCCGACTTCGCCCGCTTCCCCGGCGTCCGATGGGTAGATCCGCTGAAGGCGTAACGCAATCGCGGGAACCGTAGGCCGGGTGGAACTGTCGGTGGTGGCTGGGAGCATGGCCGGCATGGCGAACTGGAGTGAGGTGGAGGCCGCGGCCCCGCGGCTGGCAGTGGCGGTCCGGGGGCGGTTCGAGGCGTACGGGCTGGCGATCCTCGCGACTCTCCGGCGCGACGGCTCGCCCCGGGTGAGCGGGATCGAACCGCTGTTCGCCCTCGGCGAGCTGTGGCTGGGCATGATGCCCGACTCACGCAAGGCGATCGACCTGTCGCGGGATCCGCGATGCGCCCTGCACAACGCGACAACGGACAAGAACGTCGCCGACGGCGACGCGAAAATCACCGGCCGGGCGCTGGCGGTGACCGATCAGGAAAGCCTCGACGCCTACCGGGCGGCCTGGGCCGCGTCCGCGGAGATCCCCGTACCGGAGCCGTTCGCCCTGTTCAGGGTCGACGTCACCGAACTCGCGACGATCGGCGTCGGCGACGAGGAGCTCGTCATCGACTTCTGGCGGGAGGGCGGCCCACCCACGCGGACGACCCGTAAGTAACGGTCTGGGAACTCGGGGCCGATCGGCCGGTTTTCGTCCATCATGGGCCGAGCCGGGCGTTCGGTAGCCGTCGGTGACCGGTGAACGTCGACGCTGCGGAGAGTCGTCGTCCGACTGTCGATCGCTGTTGCCGCCGTGCCCGGGCGTCCAGTACATGGAAACCATCCGTCCGTCGGACACGGAGAAGCCTGCGACCGGAGGTTGTGGAGGTGGCGCGCATGGCGGTACGCGAGATTGCGGCGACGAGGACGATCCCCGCCACCGCGGAGCAGATCTTCGGGCTTCTCGCCGACCCGGCCCAGCATCCCGTGATCGACGGCTCGGGAACGGTACGTGCGGTGCGTCCCGGAGGCGCGAGGCGGCTGACGCTCGGGTCGAAGTTCGGGATGGACATGAGAATGGGTGTGCCCTACCGGATCGAGAACACGGTGGTGGAGTTCGAGGAGAACCGCCTGATCACCTGGCGGCACTTCTTCGGGCACCGCTGGCGCTGGCTGCTGACGCCGCTGCCCGACGGGCGCACGGAGGTCACCGAAACCTTCGACTGGTCCACCGCGCGCATCCCGTGGCTCATCGATGTCAGCCCCTTCCTCCGGAAGAACAGGGCAGGTATCGAGAAGTCCCTCGAGCGGCTGGCCGGACTGTTCTCACAGTAGAACGCTCACAGTGAAACAAGATTCTCACAGTAAAACCGCGTCCGACGCCGTATGGACGATCCGGCCGTGGGGCGGGGAAAGCCGTGGGGGCGGGGAAACGTGCCCGCCCGTCGGAGCCCGGCGTGAAAAACACCGTCGGACGTTCTTCGGTCACCCCGGTCGCTGGCAGGGCTGGTAGGGCTGGTAGGGCTGGCGGAAACAGTGACGGAGACGGGTGCGGCAGATGCCGGTCGGCTTTTCGACGTCGACTACCTGACCGAGGATGTATGGCTCGGCGCGGGGGGTGAGAGTATCGCGTCCGCCTGTGCGGCCTGCGCGCTCCGCTCGGTGGGCGTGCCGGTGGGGGCGGGGCGCAGAGCCATGCCGACGCCCGCCCACACCAGGTCGGCCACGGTCGCGAACAGACGGATGATCAGCGCGAGGACGGTCGCCGGCCCGGCCGCGAGCGCCGGCGCCAGGGTGAGGACGAGCACCGCCTCGCGCACACCCGCACCGGCCGGCAGCACCAGCACGAGAAAACCGGCTGTCCAGGCGAAGGAATATCCGCCCACCGACAGCAGCAGCAGACGCACGCCGTGCACCGACGGCGTGAGGTCGCGGGCGAGCAACCAGGTCGCCACGCCGAAGAGCACGAAACCCGCCAGCAGCCAGCCTGCGGCGGCCAGCACATGGCGTCCGCTGGGCTGCTGTTCCAACGGTGGGCGGCGCAGCAGCCGGAACGCGAACGCCAGCAACGCGGAGAGCACCGGCGGATACAGCACAGCCGCGAACACCGGGACGGCCAGCAGCACCAGCCCATAGTGACGCAGCGCGCCCGCCGACACGAACGGCAGGGTCACCGCGGCGGCCACCCCGCCGCAGGGAACCGCCAGCGCCAGCACGATCAGACTGGCGGACGCGGCCTTCGGCCGGGGTACCCCGTGGTCCCGGGACAGCTCCATCTGGGCCAGCACCGGCCACACGCTGCCGGGGATGTACTTGCCGACCTGCCCGACGAAGAAGATCCGCAGTGCGGCCCGCAGCGGCAGCCCCACGCCGAGCGATGCCAGCAGCGCCCGCCACGACAACACGGTCGTCCCGACCGCCAACACCGTGGTGAGCCCCGAGGCGACCAGCCCGAACGCGGTCAGCTCCCCGAACGACGCGCGGACCTCGTTCCACTGGCTGACCAGAGCGACGACAAGCAACCCCGCCGCCACCAGCAGCGCCACCCRCACCAGCCGCCGCCGCACGTCCCGCCCCCGACCAGCATCCGAGGGCTGTCCCTCCCCAGCAAGACGGCCCGGCTCCGCGGGCAGCCCCGCCTCAGTGGGACAGCGCGGCTCCGCGGGCAGCCCCGCCTCAGTGGGACATCCCAGCTCCGCGGGACGGCCCGGCTCCGGATGAGGGCCCGGCCTCGGCTGCTGGCCCGGCTCCGTGGGAAGGCGGCCCGCCGTCCCACGGCCGCGGACGTCGACAGGCCGCATCCACCGCATCACCCCAGCCTAGAGCCCTGCCCCGCACGCCTCCCAACGGCACACAAGAACCATGATCACGCCACTTCCAGCCCACCGGAACATCAATCCAGTGTCATAGATCTGACCGAAAGCCCCTTGTTCTCCCTACGGAACCCCTCTGGAATATCCAGCGATCTTCATAGGTAATCCGCCGAAGACAGGCCGCGAGCTGCGCAATCGCCTGAACGCCCCTCCGTTACGCCACTTCCCAGGCGGGCAGCCCCAGCCTGATCGAATTGCCTGTTTGATGGCGCGCTGAGTGACAGTGGAATGCCGGGCCGGTGACCGGTGGGACTGGTGGCATGGCGGCCAGCTTGGATTTCTTCGTCTCGCACACTCAGGCGGACCTGGCGTGGGCGGCGTGGATCGCCTGGACGTTGGAAGAGGCGGACTATCAGGTGCTAGTCCAGGCGTGGGACTCCCCCCCGGGGTCGAACTGGGTCGCCGCGATGAACGACGGGGTGGCCCGGGCCAGACGGATGATCGTGGTGCTCTCCGCGGCGTACAGCCACTCGGCGCATGGGGCCGAATGGCTGTACGCGTGGAAAACGGATCCGGACGGGCAGCAGCGCCGACTGCTGCCCGTCCGGGTGGAGGACTGTGAGCGGCCGGGATTGTTGGACACGGTGACCGGGGTCGACCTGTTCGCCCTAGACGAGCCGGCAGCGCAGACCGTCCTGTTGAAGGCGGCCCAGCATGCCGTGTGTGGAGGCCGGGCGAAACCAGAAGACAAGCCGATTTTCCCCCCGAACGGGCGGGCGCTACGCCAGCCGGTGAGTTTCCCCGGCGAGAAGACCGACGAAGAACAGCCACCCAAGCCGCCGGAGCCGACACCACCGCCTGACAGAGGGATCCAGAAATATTCCACCAATAACACCAATTCGACTATCACAAAAAGCCCGGCAAGAATCCAAGGTTCCGCAATAAATGGATTCCTAGAGGCGCGAGAAGGTCGCTTTTTTCATCTTTTCAATCGCGATATTGATCAGCTTGATTTTTTTGACGGTTATACTGTGGAAGTATTTTCGCGGGAGGGATGCCGTCCCCCCGACGCCAGTTCCCATGCCAGCACCTGCTCCTATACCAACACCGACCCCCTCGCCACAATCCACCCCCACGTCAACACCGCCTTCTCCACCCACGACCGCAACCGCGAAACCGGGACAAAAGAACACCGTTCCCGCTGCCGCCGCAACCACCAGCGGCCAAACACCCACCGATGCTCCAGCGCCCGAGACCTCCAGCATGCCACCGTCGCCAACAATCGTGATCAGCAGGGGCTCGGACACCAGCAGTTCAAAATGTGAAAAACCGAACTGCTCCTGGATCAACGCGACGATGACCGGTTTTCAGCCGAACACCACCTACGAGGTCTACCCCTTCGCCAACGGACACGTCTTCAGCGAGCCCTGTACAGCTCGAACGGACGCGAACGGCTCCGCCACGTGCAACGACGTCCGCTACGACGTCCCGGACACCACCGTCTACGAATACGTAGACACATCGGCGGGGAAGGTCCCGTCAAACACCATCTACTGGGAGCCCAGGTGAGCCGGGTGACTATGGGTGCGTTCCACGAGCAGGCCGCGCCTCTGCCTTCTCGGTCGCGCGTCTGCCTTCTCGTTAGTCGAATGCGACATGTCCTCCACTACTGGGAGGCTGGACAGCGCACCGCATCCGCGAGAAGGCAGGAAACGACTACCATTTTTTGATGCTGATCATTCAGCTTACAGCGCCTTGTTCACAACATCGCCATCCCGGCCAGCGGAACTCAGGCCGGTTACCTCGGGCTGTGCTGTTGTCGCCCCAAAACCAGAACCTGTGAACAAGGCTCTTCGGGTGCAACGACGGTTACCGGCAGCCGAAATCTCCTGGGACGCATCAGGCGTCGACACGACAAGGGTGACCTGCCGGTAAGAGCCGCGACCCGCCACCGACGGGCACGCCGACCGGCGGGTGCCAGCGGGAGGGTGGTGGCTGGTTGTGGTGGTCGGCCCCGCCAGCCACCATCGGGGCTCCGACCCGCCGGATTCAGCCGAGGCTGTAGGTGAAAACCGTCCTTACAACAGCACTTTTCACCTACAGCTTCCGCTGTTGTAGGTGGAAACCGTTGTCACGACAGCGGTTTCCACCTACGGCTTCCGTTGACCGGGGTCAGCGCTGGCCGGCGGGGGTTTCCTCTTCGGCCTCGCCGGTGGTGAGGGCCGGTGCGCGGCTGGCGGCCAGCTCGACGATCCGACGGGCGAGCTCCTGGGCGGACAGGCCGATGTCGGCCATGACCTGGTCACGCTTGCCCTGGTCGAGGAAGGTCTGTGGGATACCGAAGTCCCGCAGCGGAACGTCCACGTCGGCGTCGCGCAGCAGCTGCGCGAGCGTCGAGCCGACCCCGCCGACCCGGCCGTTGTCCTCGACCGTGACCACCAGCGAGTGCGCCCGGGCCAGGTCGACGAGCACCGGGTCGAGCGGCTTGACCCACCGCGGGTCGACGACGGTGATCCCGATGCCGTGGCTGGCGACCCGTTCGGCGACCTGCAGGCAGGTCGCCGCCATCGCGCCGACGGCCACCAGCAGCACCTCCCGGGTCGGTGTGACCTCCGGCGAGCGGTAGAGGACGTCGACCGTCCCGACCCGGTCGATCGCGGGGATGTCCGCGTTGATCTTGCCCTTGGAGAACCGCACCACCGACGGCCCGTCGGTGATCGCCACCGCCTCCCGCAGATGGGCGCGCAGCGTGGCGGCGTCCCGTGGCGCGGCCAGCGACAGCCCGGGCACGAGCTGGAGGAAGGACATGTCCCACATGCCGTTGTGGGACGGCCCGTCCTCGCCGGTGACACCGGCGCGGTCCAGGACGAAGGTCACCGGCAGCCGGTGCAGGGCGACGTCCATCAGCACCTGGTCGAACGCGCGGTTGAGGAACGTCGCGTAGACGCACACCACCGGCTTGATGCCGCCGAGGGCCAGGCCCGCGGCCGAGGTCACCGCGTGCTGCTCGGCGATGCCCACGTCGAACACCCGGTCCGGGAAGGTGGTGGCGAACTTCTTCAGGCCGACCGGCTGCAGCATGGCGGCGGTGAGCGTGACCACGTCCGGCCGCTCGTGGCCGATCTGGACGATCTCGTCGGCGAAGACGCTCGTCCAGCTGGTGCCACCGCCGGCCGCGGTGGGCTTGCCGGTACTCGGGTCGATCACTCCGACGGCGTGGAAGCAGTCGGCGTCGTCCTGTTCGGCGGCCGGGTAGCCGAAGCCCTTGCGGGTGACGCAGTGGACGATGACGGGCCCGCCGAAGTCGCGGGCGCGCCGCAGCGCGGTCTCCACCGCGTGGACGTCGTGCCCGTCCACCGGCCCGACGTACTTCAGGCCGAGGTCCTCGAACATGCCCTGCGGCTGGACGACGTCCTTGATGCCCCGCTTGATGCCGTGCAGGGCGTCGTACAGCGGCGGGCCGACCAGCGGGGTGCGGCCCAGGACCTGCTTGACGACGTCGAGGACCTGCTCGTACTCGGGGGCCAGCCGCAGCGAGGCCAGATGGTCGGCCAGCCCGCCGATCGTCGGGGCGTAGGAGCGCCCGTTGTCGTTGACAACAACGATCACCGGACGGTCTGCCGCGGCGATGTTGTTCAATGCCTCCCAGCACATGCCGCCGGTCAGCGCGCCGTCACCGACGACCGCCACGACCGAGCGGGACTCCCCGCGCAGCGCGTACGCCCGCGCCAGCCCGTCGGCATAGGACAGCGCCGTGGACGCGTGGGAGTTCTCGATGATGTCGTGCGGCGACTCCGCCTGGCTGGGGTACCCGGACAGGCCACCGCGCTGACGCAGGTTCACGAAGTCGTCCGCGCGGCCTGTGAGGATCTTGTGGACGTACGACTGGTGGCCGGTGTCCCACAGGATCCGGTCGTGCGGCGAGTCGAACACCCGGTGGATGGCCAGCGTCAGCTCGACGGCCCCGAGGTTGGGCCCGAGATGACCGCCGGTACGGGCCACCGCGTGGATGAGAAAGTCGCGGATCTCCGCCGCCAGAGCGGGAAGATCCTCGGCTGCAAGTTTTTTCAGATCGTGCGGATTGCGAACGGTCGACAGAAGCGACACTGGCACTTCCTCTCCGTGCACTCCCTCCCCCCTTTGTGAGGGGATCCGGCCCGGGACGCGCTCAGTCTACGCAGGTCAGGGGATCATTCACGGTCACGGAGCGGACATGTGAGCACGTTCCAAACGGGCCCCAACCAGGGCAGCGAGCGCTTACGATGCGTCGTTTACCCTGATCCGCGGCTACGCCGGAGCGTGCACGCCCTGTTTTTCCCCGGCGTGTCCCGGTGCTGACGGACCCGTTACCCGGGTGTCCGCTCGCCGTCATCCCGGGCGCGTCCGTCACCGGCTCCCGTGACCCGGGGCGACCATGATCGCCACACACTCCACGTGGGCGGTCATCGGGAAGAGATCAAAAGCCCGTAACGTGACGAGTGAATAGCCCTGTGCAACTGCCACCGCAAGGTCGCGCGCAAGGGACGCCGGATCACAGGACACGTACGCGACAGCCCGCGGGCGCAGGGCCAGCAGCGCCAGCATCACGGCCCRCCCGGCGCCCGCCCGGGGCGGGTCGAGGACCACGATGTCGGCGCCGGTGCCGGCCAGCCCGCGCAGGGAGCCCGGCGAGACCCGGACGCCGCGCAGCGACACCTGCGGCAGGTCGCCGAGGCTGCGCGCGGCCGACGCCACCGCCGCCGGATCCGACTCCATCGCCACGACCGTGCCGTCCGGGCCGACGGCTTCCGCGAGCGCGGCGGCGAACAGGCCCGCGCCGGCGTACAGGTCGAGCGCTCTCTCCCCGGCGCGAGGTGCCAGGCCGGTGAGCACCGCGTCCACCAGCGTCTCGGGCGCGCCGGGATGCACCTGCCAGAACACCCCCGGGCCAAGCCGGAACCGACGCTCACGCACCACCTCGACGATCTCGCTCTCGGCTTCGGAACCAGCTCCTGGACCGGACGGAACGCCAGCATCGAAGCCGGAAACACCAGCGGCGGAGCCGGAAACGGAGTCAGCGCCGACAGCGGCTGGGACACCAGCGGCGGACGGGATGCCGGCGGCGGACGGAACGCCGGAGGCGGGACCGGCTCCGGCACCGGCGGACGTGCCCGGAAGCCTGGTGATGACGACGGCGCCGCTCGACACACTCGCGGCGACCTCGATCTCACCCACGGAGATCTCACCCACGGACTCGGCCTGAACTTCGATACCGGTACGGGGTTCAACGCGGGGGTTGGCACGCGGATTGGCACGAGGGCCGGCTCTGCCGGCGGCCGTGTCTGAGTCACCGGCGTCACCGCCAGCGCTGGCGTCACCGGCGGCGCTGGCGGCGCGCGGCGGGAGGATTCGGCCGGCGACCGCCGCGCGCACCAGCGGGTGGGCGATCAGGCAGTCCGCGGCGGGAACGATCTCGTGCGAGCGGTGACCGCGCAGTCCGACCTCGCCCTGCCCGGTCAGCGCGTACCGCATCCTGGTCCGCCAGCCCAGGCCCTCGCCCTCACCCGGCGACCGCGTGTCCGGCGGCAGCGCGTCCAGTGGCAACGCGTCCGGCGGCAACGCGTCCGGCGGCAACGCGGATGGTGCTGGCGTGGACGGCGTTGGCGCGGATGGTGCGGGTGGTAAGGCGTTCACCGCCTCGACCTCGACGGGACGGTCCAGCCCGGCCAGCCGGCGCAGCTGCTCGCGGACCACCGCCGCCTTCAGCCGCCGCTGCGCGGCGAGGGAGGCGTGCTGCCAGTCGCATCCCCCGCACTTCCCGGCCCCGGCGTGCGGGCACGGTGGGACGACACGCTCCGGCGCGGCGCGCAGCACCTCGACGGCGTCCGCCCGCCAGTACCTGTCGTGTGAGGTGTCGGTCAGCCTGGCCCGTACCCGCTCGCCCGGCAGGGCATGGCGGACGAAGACCACCCGGCCGTTGTCACGGGCCACACAGCTCCCGCCGTGTGCCACCGGCCCGATCTCGAGCTCGATCACGTCCTCGGCCGCACCCCCGATTTCGATCATCTCCCGGGGCCGTCGAGGACCGTTCCCTCGACGACCGGCCCGTCGCCGGCCACGGGGTCGTCGTCCGCGGCGGGCTGGCGCGGCGCCAGCCGTCGCACGATGGCGAAGGTCGCGAGGATCGCCACGCCGAACAGGGGCAGGCCCAGAGCGATGTTGGCCGCGCCGAGCCAGCCGGACTCACCGGCGAGGTAGAGCAGACCCTGGACGGCGAAACGGACGGCGAAGACCGCGATCCAGACGCCCGTCGCCCATACCGCGGCGCGCCGGGTGTCGGCATGCCGGCGCCAGTTGGCGTAGCGGGGATCCAACGCCGCCATCACATAGCCGGCGAGCGGACGGCGTACCAGCAGCGACAGCAGGCCGACGGCCGCGAACACGGCGTTCTTGGCGATGCTGGGCAGGAAGAACCCTTCGGCGCTGTGCGTGCGGGACGCGACGAAAGCGGCCACACCGACCGCGAACAGACCGGAGAACGCCTGCTGGACCGGCTCCCGCCGGACCAGCCGCAGCACCACGAGGGCGAGAGCGACGGCGATCGCGACCACGATGCCCGCGGTCAGCCCCGCCTGGGAGTTGACAGCGACGAAGGCGGCGGTGGGAACGGCTCCGTCGACCACCCCCCGGACACCGCCCACAGCCTCGGCCAGCGACACCGGTGGCTGACGCGCCGACGGACGCCGGTCGCGACTGGGCGCGCTCACGCGGCGGTGGGCGGCCTGGGCGACAGCGCGTGTCGCGGGTCCGCGGTCGCGGGGCGACTGTCGGAACTCGTCATGGCAACCGCCTTCACTGATGTGTGTCATCCACTGGTATGCCATCCACTGGTACGTGTCATCTGGCGTGTCATCCGCTGATGTGCGTCATCCCCCGGCGTGTGCCGTCCGCAACCGGCGCAACATACGCCGGTGTGACATCCGGGAAACGAATCAGCCCGGCCCCGTGTGCCCGCGTCCCACTGGTAGCCCACCGGGAGCCAGTGGACCCGGGCCCGGGTCCACTCTGCGGTGTTCCCAGGAGCCGGGCGCGGGAAAATCGGGAAAACACGACCGCGCCACCATGGGCCCGTCCGCTCTCGCCCGTCCACGCTCCGGCGCCCTCGACCTGCCCGCGGGTGACCGCAACCGGCCTCGACAGACATCGGTGAACATCAGCGGATCCTCAACCGACTTCCGCGATCCGCACGCCCGGGGTCGGCATCCGGCCCGTCGTCGTCGCGACACCGCCGACGACCTCGCGCGGATCCGGACCCGGTTCGGACGGGCCGCTCTGGCCGTCCGAGCCGTGCGGGTCGGTGATCTCCCGGGGCAGTTTCAGCGGCAGCGGGTCACGCAGCGGCATCGCCTGGTCGCCACGTACCACCACCAGTCGGCGTAGCGCCTCGACCAGCGGCGGGGCGGCGGTCGGGTCGAGCGCGGCATAACCGGTGAACACGACCCGCAGGAACCAGCGCGGGCCGTCGATCCCCACCATGCGGCCGGGTACGAGCTCCCCCGGTGTGCCGGTCGGCAGTTGCAGGCGCAGCTCCCTGCCGTAGAACCCGTCGGTCTCCTCGGCCGTCCCCGCGGCGGCGCGAAGGGAGTCGACGATCTCGGCGCGCACCTCGTCCCACAGGCCGGCGCTCTTCGCCGCGGCGAACGCCGACAGTTCCATCCCGCTCTGCCCGTCCGTCAGCGTCACCGTGAGCAACTGCCCGGAGGCCTGGTCGACCTGGAACTGCACCTGGACCCCGTCGATCATCGGAATCCGCAGTGACCCCAGATCGAGCCGGCGGACGTGGTCGTCCGGGGCCTCGTCGGCGTCGTAGGGACCGTCATGATCGACCGCTACCGAGTCGTACCCGGTCTCGTCACGGTCGTCCCGATACTCCTGCGGATCCTGCCAGCCGCGACCGGCACGCCTACGACCTCGCCGGAACACCGCGGCCACTTCCTGTTCTCACGATCAGCTTTCCTGTCGTCACGATCGGCTCCTCACGCGTGTGATGGCCGGGTGTCCCCCGGCGGGATCGGGCGGCACCGACGGCGCCGTCCCAGGCCGGAGGGAGCCGGCTGCGGATCCGCGAGCGGATCCCGGGCCGGGGTCAGGGCCAGGGTCAGGCGAAACCGCCGGTCGACCCGAAGCCGCCCACGCCACGCACCGTCGACGGCAGCTCGGCGACCTCCTGGAACGCTGCCCGCTCCACCCGCTGGATGACGAGCTGGGCGATCCTGTCACCACGGCGCAGCACCACCGTCTCGCGCGGATCGGTGTTGACGAGCACGACTTTGATCTCACCACGGTAACCGGCGTCGACCGTACCCGGCGCGTTCACGATGGACACCCCGTGGCGTGCCGCCAGGCCGCTGCGCGGGTGCACGAACGCCGCGTACCCCTCGGGGAGGGCGATGGCGACCCCGGTCCCCACCAGGGCGCGCTCCCCTGGGGGGAGCGTGACGTCCCGCGTCGTGACAAGGTCCGCACCGGCGTCGCCGGCATGGGCGTAGGCCGGCAGCGGGAGATCCGGGTCGAGCCGGTGTACCAGCACCTCCAGCAGGCCGGCTCCGGCCTCGGTGCGGGACCCCGCGTGCGGCGCCCCGCTGCGGAGCCCTTCGGTGTGAGGCCCTTCGGGCTGAGATCCCCCAGTGTGAGGCCCCCCGGTGTGAGGTCCCCCGGTGTGAGGCGTGGTGAGGTTGTCCGTCGCGGTCATGAGCCCCTCGTGGTCTGGCGGATGCGGGCCGCCACCGGCGACGCGCCGGAGCGCGGCGGGACGCCGAAGTAACGACACATCGAAGACTAGCCGGCCGGAAAGCGCGCGATCATGACTGTCCGCGCGAGACCACGGCGGAGGCTGCCGCCGCGCCGCCCCGTCCGACCCCGTCCGGCACCACCCGGCAGCACTCGACACTGCCCGCAGCCCGAACGGCTCGCCGCGCGGCCACGGCGGAGCAGATACATCAGCRCACCGGTACGAGCACACATACCGCTACAGGCAGCGCGGTACGCCAGCGCGGCGGGAGAAGGCGGATCGGCGCGGGCGCGTCCGCGTGGCTGCGGACCGGCGAAGCTGGCGGCCCCGCGGGAAAGGCGGGCACCCGCGGGCGGGAAAAGACGGGTACCGACGGCCGACCGGTGACGGACGGGCGCGAGTGATGGCCGCCGCGGTGGATACTGACCGACATGCGCTACGAGGAACGGCTGGCCGTGCCCCGGCTGTGGCATGTCTGGGCCGCGCTCTGCGCCGGCGTCTTCGGAAGCTACTTCACCGTGTACACGGGCTCCGGGTGGATTCGGGCCGCCGTCTACGTCGGCATGTTCGTCGGGATGGAGGCCGGGCTGTGGGCTCTCGGTCGGGCGCGGCTGGCCGTGACCGACCAGACGGTGGCCGCGGCCGGCCGAGTGCTTCCCCGGGACGGTGTGCGCGATGTCGCGGCATGCTCCGACATCCGCACGGCGCTGGCGCCGGGAACGTATGCCGTGACCAGGCCGTGGATTCGCACCGGCGTGTGGATACGCACGGCCGGCGAGGTGTGGGTGCTCTCGTGCCGGCACCCTGACAGGTTCGTGGCGGCGACGGGTGTCCGCGGCCACCCGCTGACCGGCGCCGACAGCGGCCGGCCGGGGTAACTGGCAGCGGGGTGGCTGTCAGTAGTGAACGATCGCCAGTAACGGATGGCTGTCGGCAGCGGATGCCGTCGGCCGGACGGCCTCCAGCGGACCTTGGACCTCCGACGGAGGAACAACCATGATCCCCTCGGCGCAGGCCGCCGGGGCGTCTTCACGGACGGGGGTACGACAGTGTCTCAATCGGTAGCGAAGATCGGCTGGAAGATCGTCGGAGGTGTGGCGGGAGCGGTCGCCGGATCGGTGGCGAGCAAGGCCGTCACCCTGGCCTACAAAAAGATCCGCAAGTCGGACCCGCCACTCAGCCCGGTGCATCCCGACACGGCCTGGGTGGACGCGATCAGCTGGGCGGCGGCCTCCGGGGTGGCGGTCGGCATCGGCAAGCTCACCGCCGAGCGGCTGGCCGCCCGCAGATGGCTGGAGGCGACCGGATCGCTGCCGCCCGGCATCCGCGAGCTGGAGTAGCCGCGAGCTGGAGTAGCCAATAGTCCACGGCCGTACCCCGCAAGCCGCCGGGGCAGCGGCCGCACCTGCCGCAGCCCCCACCAGCGGGCCCAAACACAGCAGTCGCAAGCACAGCAGGCACAAGCACAGCCCACCCCGCCGCAGCCGCGGGAACTCTGGTCGGCACGGGCCACGTCCGACTGAAAAGTCACGGCCGCCGGCGATCCGTGGGCCGAGATGGCGGCCATCGGGGAAGATGGCGACCGTCGGGAGACGCGCTCGGGGAGACGCACCAAGGCAGACGCACCGAGGCCGGTTGCCGCGTGCCGTCCCACGGGACGTGACGCCGTCCGAAGGACCCGAAGGAGATGTCCGTGGCTGTCTACGCGCTCGGTGACCGGGTGCCCGAGATCGACCCGTCCGCCTACGTCCACCCGGACGCGACCGTGATCGGCAAGGTGACCATCGGCCCCGAGTCGACGATCTGGCCGGGCGCGGTGCTGCGGGCCGACTACGGCGAGATCCACATCGGCGCCCGCACGTCCGTGCAGGACGGCACGGTCGTGCACGCGACCGCCGAACTCCCCACGATCATCGGCGACGACTGCGTCATCGGGCACATCGCGCACCTGGAGGGCTGCACCGTCGAGGACGGGTCGCTGGTCGGCTCCGGCTCGATCGTGCTGCACCGGGCCGTGGTCGGCCGGGGGGCGCTGGTCGGGGCGCAGGCGCTGGTCGGCAACAACGTACAGGTGCCGCCGCGGGCGCTGGCCGTCGGCGTCCCCGCGAAGATCCGTCCGGACGCGGTGGCGGAGAACGCCTTCGCGGCCGGGGCCGCGATGTACACCGCGAACGGCAAGCGCTACCGCGAGGAACTCCGCCGCCTCGACTAGATCGACCAGAGGGAAGCCGCATCGGCTGGAGCGCCGGTCAGGTAGCGCGGATCCCAGCCACAGCCACCCGCACAGGCCATGATCCAGGCGACTTTGTCGTTGTGTACGCTTTTTGGCCGCAAAAGCGTACACAACGACAAAATTACGCCGATCTTCTCCGGTGGCCGCCGTCCATCGAAGCGTGCCACCGTGCGGGGGGATACGCATGGCTACCTGATCGGCGCTCCAGGAAGGAAAGGCGATCTGCCCGGTCGGCGCGGCGCGGGCTCGGCAGGGCCCGTCAGTGCTCGGGGCCGGTGTGGGCCGGCCATGTGGGGCGAGGGAAAATCGCTGGTGGCCGGCCGGTCGACGGCGGGCCTCCTTGGTGCCGTAGGTGGAGCCCGTCCGTCAGTCGCGGTCGGCGGGTGGGTCGGTGGCGAGGATGTCGTGGAGGGCGTCGAACAGGGCGGGTGGGGCGGCTATGACGAGGTCATTGGAGATCGGCCGGCCGTGCAGACCGCCGACCCGCAGGCCGGCCTCGGTCGCTACCAGCGCCCCGGCGGCGTGGTCCCAGGGGTGCAGGCCACGCTCGTAGTAGGCGTCGACCAGGCCGGCCGCGGCGGCGCCGAGGTCCAGCGACGCCGCGCCCATCCGCCGGATGTCACGCACCTGGGGGACGACCCGGGTCAGCACCGTCACCTGGGCGATCCGCCGTTGCACCGTGTAGCCGAACCCGGTCGCGACGAGCGCGTGCGCCAGGTCTGTGACGGCCGAGCCGGCCAGTGGCACGCCGTTGCGGGCCGAGCCGTCCCCGAGCGCCGCGGTGTAGGTGACGCCCAGGGCGGGCGCGTGCACGACACCCGCCACCACCTGCCCGTCGACCTCGGCCGCGATCGACACCGCCCAGTTCGGCAGGTTGTAGAGGAAGTTCACGGTGCCGTCCAGCGGGTCGACGATCCAGCGCACCCCGCTGGTGCCCGGGTCGTCGGCGCCCTCCTCGCCCAGCAGGCCGTCACCTGGACGTGCCTCGCGCAGCCGGCTCGCGACCAGTTCCTCGGAGGCCCGGTCGAGCGCGGTGACGACGTCGGTGGGGGACGTCTTGGTCGTCTCGGCCACGACATCACCGCTGCGGCCCCGCAGCAGCAGGTCGCCGGCCTCGTGGGCGACGTCGAGYGCCAGCGCGAGCAGGTCCGCCGGCCGCGGCCGCCCGGCCGCCGGGGCGCGGTTCGCCGGGGCGTGGTCGGGTACCGCAGCGGAGGTCGCGACGGCGGACGCGGTGGGGGCGGACGATGCGGACGATGCGGTGGGGGCGGTGTCCTCGCCGGTGTCATGCACGGGATACATCCTGCCAACCCATACGCCCCGCCAACCCAGGCCCAGCTCGCCCGCCACCGCCACCGTCTGCCGTCTGCCGTCTGCCGTCTGCCAACGCGATCCACCACCGCAGGTGGGCAGTGAGACACCGGAAGCGCCGGGAAAGCCCGCGGCTCCCACCGACCGCTTTCGTTTCTCGTCCTGATCAGGGAACGCTTTCGTTCTGGTCGAGGGACACCCGGGAGCGCCGGGGAAGCGCCAGCCGGTGGCCCAGGGCGGTAAGGCCCTGCCGGACCGGCCGCGCGGCCGGCCCCGCCGCCGGCAGGAGGCGGCGGCGCGCGCCCACCGTCCACGGGGAGGTCCGGGCACGAGCCCGCCGGAAACCCGCCGGAAAGGGGTGCCTCCGGGCCGGACGCCGGCGCTGGACGGGACACGCCGACGCCGCGCCGGGACGAGGATCGGTGGGGGCACGAACCCGAGAAGGACGAGAGGGATCAGGCAGGGGGCCTGGTGAAGCCCGTGTCCGAGCTCACATTGTTCGACCCGTAGGATCGTTACCTGTGGTGACAGAAGAAGGCAGGAACCAGCACGACTCGGACGGCCGTGAGCAGCCCGTCGCCGACCGGTCCGTCCCTGGACGCTCCGTTCCCCAGCGGCCCACCCTCGACGGCGTCGAG
The DNA here is from genome assembly GCF_001983005.1 of Protofrankia sp. BMG5.30. Taxonomy (NCBI): domain Bacteria; kingdom Bacillati; phylum Actinomycetota; class Actinomycetes; order Frankiales; family Frankiaceae; genus Protofrankia; species Protofrankia sp. BMG5.30. Next base: position 82,704 of record NZ_MOME01000010.1, read on the forward strand.
GCACGGTGGTCGGCCGTGTGGCAGGAGCAGGAGACCTACCGGTTCGACCGGAGCGCCGACCGGGCCCGGGTGTACGCGATCGACACCCCGCCCCCGACCGTCTCCGGCTCCCTGCACGTAGGCCATGTCTTCTCCTACACGCACACCGACGTCATCGCCCGCTACCAGCGGATGCGCGGCCGTGAGGTCTTCTACCCGATGGGGTTCGACGACAACGGCCTGCCGACCGAGCGCCGGGTGCAGAACTACTTCGGCATCCGCTGTGACCCGTCGCTGCCCTACGACCCGGATCTCACCCCGCCGGCCAAGCCCGGCAAGGAGCAGGTCCCGGTCAGCCGCCGCAACTTCGTGGAGCTGTGCGAGCGGCTGACGATCGAGGACGAGAAGGTCTACGAGCAGCTGTGGCGCCGCCTCGGCCTGTCCGTGGACTGGTCGATGACCTACGCGACCATCGACGCCCGTTCCCGGGCGGTGGCACAGCGGGCCTTCCTGCGCAACCTGGAGCGCGGCGAGGCGTACCTGGCGGAAGCGCCCACCCTGTGGGACGTGTCCTTCCGGACCGCGGTGGCGCAGGCCGAGCTGGAGGACCGGGAGCGTCCGGGCGCCTACCACTCGCTGGCGTTCGCCCGCGCCGACGGCGGCGGGGACGTCGTCGTCGAGACGACCCGGCCGGAGCTGCTGGCCGCCTGCGTGGCCCTGGTCGCCCATCCCGACGACGAGCGTTACCAGCCGCTGTTCGGCTCCACGGTGCGCACTCCCCTGTTCGACGTCGAGGTGCCGGTGCGGGCGCACCGGCTGGCCGACCCCGAGAAGGGGTCCGGCATCGCGATGATCTGTACTTTCGGTGACCTCACCGACGTCACCTGGTGGCGTGAGCTGCGACTGCCCACCCGCGCGGTGATCGGTCGGGACGGCCGGCTGCTGYCCGACCCGCCCGAGGCGATCGTCTCGGCGGCGGGCCGGGCGCGCTACGCCGAGCTGGCCGGGCGCACCGTGCACGCCGCCCGCGAGCGGATCGTGGAGCTGCTGCGCGAGGCCGGGGCGCTGCTGGGCGACCCGCGGCCGATCAGCCATCCGGTGAAGTTCTACGAGAAGGGCGACCGGCCGCTGGAGATCGTCACGACCCGCCAGTGGTACATCCGCAACGGCGGCCGGGATGAGGCCCTGCGGGCGCAGCTGCGGGCTCGTGGCAGTGAACTGCACTGGTATCCCCCGCACATGCGGGTCCGGTACGAGAACTGGGTGGACGGCCTGACCGGGGACTGGCTGATCAGCCGGCAGCGTTTCTTCGGCGTGCCGTTCCCGGTCTGGTATCCGCTGGACGACGCCGGCGTGCCCCGTTACGACCGGCCGATCGTCCCCGACCACGCGGCGCTGCCGGTCGACCCGTCCAGTGACACCGCGCCCGGCTTCAGCGAGGACCAGCGCGGGGTTCCCGGTGGTTTCGCCGCCGACCCGGACGTGATGGACACCTGGGCGACGTCCTCGCTGACCCCGCAGATCGCCGCCGGCTGGGGCAGYGACGACGACCTGTTCGCCCGGGTGTTCCCGATGGATCTGCGCCCCCAGGCACACGAGATCATCCGGACCTGGCTGTTCTCCACCGTGCTGCGCAGCCACGCCGAGTTCGGCACGCTGCCGTGGACGAACACTGCCATCTCCGGGTGGATCCTCGACCCGGACCGCAAGAAGATGTCGAAGTCCAAGGGCAACGTCGTCACCCCGCTGGACCTGCTCGAACAGCACGGGTCGGACGCGGTGCGCTACTGGGCCGCCTCCGGCCGGCCGGGCACCGACACCACCTTCGACGTCGGCCAGATGAAGATCGGACGCCGGCTGGCCATCAAGCTGCTCAACGCGAGCCGGTTCGCTCTCGGCCTCGGCGCGGTCGAGGACGCCGGCACCGTCGGCGAGCCGCTCGACCGGGCGCTGCTGGCGACGCTGGCGGAGGTGGTGGACTCCGCGTCCACCGCGCTGGACAACTACGACTACACCCGCGCGCTCGAGCTGACCGAGTCGTTCTTCTGGCGGTTCTGCGACGACTACGTCGAGCTGGTCAAGGGACGCGCGTACGGCTCGTTCGGCGAGCCGGGCGCGGCGTCCGCGCGGGCCACCCTGGCCGTCGCCCTGTCCACGGTGCTCGCGCTGTTCGCGCCGTTCCTGCCCTTCGTCACCGAGGAGGTCTGGTCGTGGTGGAAGCCCGGGTCGGTGCACCGTTCCCRCTGGCCGGAGGCCGGTGAGCTGCGCAAGATCGCTGACAGTGGTGACCCGCGTCTGCTCGAGGCGGTCAGCACGGCGCTCACGGCGATCCGGCGGGCCAAGTCGGAGGCGAAGGTGTCGATGAAGGCGGCGGTGGCCTCCGCGCGGGTCAGCGGGGACGCCGACCTGGTCGGCCTGGTCGAGGCTGTCGCGGCCGACCTGCGCAGCGCCGGCAGCATCACGGCGCTGACCTTCGACCGGGGCGCCGGCGAGCTGGCGGTCGACGTCGTCCTCGCCGGCTGACCGCCGCCGGCCGGGGTCGCCGCTGCTCCCTGCCGCCGCTGCTCCCCTGCCGGCGCTGCTTCCCTGCCGGCGCCGGTTCCTCTGCCGGCGCTAATCCTTGCCCTTGTAACGGACGCCGGTGACGGTGAAACGTTCCACCCCGCGCAGATGGCCACCCGTGGAGGCGACCACGACCAGGCCCTGGCCCGGCTGGGCGTCGATCGTCACCGTCGTCCGCCAGGGTGAGTTCTGCCCGCCCGCGGGCAGGCAGCAGCGCTCCCCGGCGACCTGGCCGCCGTTGGGACCTCCCGCCGGCCGCACCTGCACGCGGATGCTCTCGTCGACACCGGTGATCCGCCCGCCGGCCGTCAGCGACGCCGTCACGGTCGCCCCGTAGGCCGGCTGGGTGAGCGAGAAGGTGGTGTCGTCGGTACCGACGACCTCCCACGGCGCGTCGCTGCCGGAACCGAACCGGACGAGATGGACGACGGCCGCGACGCCGGTATGCTCACCCTCGGTGGCGTAGCCGACCTGCACCCGGGCGTGCTCCCCGGTCACGGTGCTGGTCAGTGTCCGGTCGATGTCGGTGAAGCCGAGGAAGTCCCGGACGAAGGACAGCGCGGTGGACGCCGGGTCGAGATGCCACGCCCGCGCGTCAGCGGCGCTGGCGAAGGGCCACAACGGCTGGTACGGGAAGTCCGCCGCGCCCGCGGCGGCACCCGGTGTCGCCGCCCCCTGGCCGGTGCCGGACTGCCCGGTACCCGGCTGCCCGCTGCCTGGCTGGTTCGTCGTCCCGGGCTGGCCGCCGACTTCTCCGACGGATGCTCCCGCGGAAGGTGACACCTGCGTGATCCCTGCCCCCGCGTCCGTGCCCGCGCATCCGGTGAGGGCCGCCAGCGCCAGCAGGGCCGCCACAAGCATCGCCGCCGRCAGACCCGCCAGCGGCGTCGAGGACGTCCGGGATGCCGGGGACGCCGGCTCACGCCCGTGGCCCCGCGGACGAACGGCCGCCCGTCGCCGATCGTCATGTGACGTCAGCCCACGTCCGTGTCCGCGCTCGCGCCCGCGACGCCGCGGGCCGCGGGCCCCGTTCCGTGGGGAGGACGGGCTCTTCCCGGCGCCCCGCCCGGTTCGGCGCGGGAACGCGCGCCCGGGCACCCCGTCCGCACTGGTCACGCCGATCACACCGAGCGCACGGAGTACGGCAGCCGCGCGGACAACCGGTGGCACCGAGACGTTCATGGCCCCTCCCCGGGATCGCCTGTCTCAGCGAAGGGTAACGCCCGCTATGGCATACATCTCTTCACGCAGTGTATACGCCGGTGTCATGTACACGTCGCTCGGCCATCCAGCCCTGGGCTCCCGCGCCCCGCTCCCGCGCCCCGCTCCCGCGCCTCGGCCGCCGCGGCGGCGGCCGGCGGACCCGTTTTCGTGCCCGCCGCATCTCCCGAGCCGCTGAACAGCGGCCGTACTCATGCCGGGTCGGCGACGGCGTGCGCGTACACGATCACATTCTTCAGATAGTGGCGGGTTTTCTTGTCGAAAGCACCGCCACAAGTGATCAGCCGTAGTTCCGGACGATCGACCCGGCCATACACCTCCGCTACCGGAAAATCATCCTTGGCAACCTCCTGAATACGGTCGACCGTGAATCGTACGACCGTCCCGTCCGTGCGGTTCACCTCTACCGTGTCCGATTTCCTGAGCTTGTCGAGATGGTAGAAGACCGCCGGCCCGGTCGTCGAGTCATAATGTCCGACAAGTACGGACGCGCCGATGTCGCCGGGCCGCGGCCCATATTCGTACCAACCGACGTCGGTCCAGGATGTCGGCACTTCGAGGGTCCCGTCCGCGTTGAGACCGACCGACCCGACCGGCGCGGACACGCCCACTTCCGGAATACGCAGAAAAGTCGGCGGGCTGTTCTGCCGCCGCCCGCCGTCAGCCGGATCCTGCGGTACCGCAACCGCCGGCGCCGGCGCCGGCCCCGCGCCGGTCCCCGTAGTGGCTGTCACATCGGGCGCCCCGACCAGTTTCCCATATTCGGACGAAACAAACTTCTGACCGCTCACCCCGATCAGGAGAATTCCGACCAGAACCAACCATCGCGCCGGCCGGACAATCTTCGGTCCCGTCGTGGCCATATCGCGTTCCACGCCTTCCCCTGGACATCAGATGGCTATGGTGTAGCCCGCGGTAACAATACCGCCGCAGTACGAGAGAAGAGGAAAGGTCATGACGCACAAAATCGGCCGGGGCGTGGTGATGCTGGCCATGTCAGCCGTCACCGGGCTCTTCGTGGGGTTCGGCCCCACAGCCGCATTCGCGGACGGGCCGTCGGATTCCGGCGCTTCGACGATATCCCCCGCGGCCACCCAGCAGCAGAATGGTGGGCAGTCCTGGAGCGGCGACGGGGCGAACGGATGGCCCCAGCTGCCCATCCAGCTGCCGATCCCGCAGCCTCCCGAGCAGGGGGAGAACGGCCAGTCCGCGCAGTCCGCGCAGTCCGGAGGCGGCGGCTGGTCCGGCTCGAACCCGTCCCAGTCATCGGGCGGGTCCGGCGGCCAGGGCGCGGCGCCGGGCGGGGGCCAGTGGCCGGGGCAGTCCGGGCAGCAGCAGGGCCAGCAGGGCCAACAGGGCCAGCAAGGCCAGCAAGGTGGTCAGCAGGGCCAGCAAGGTGGCCAGCAGGGCCAGCAAGGTGGCCAGCAGGGCCAGCAAGGTGGCCAGCAGGGCCAGCAAGGTGGCCAGCAGGGCCAGCAAGGTGGCCAGCAGGGCCAGCCCTCCGGGCAGTGGCCGGGCCAGTCAGCCACCCAGAAGCCGTCCTCCGAGCCGGTCCCGCAGGGTGGCGTACATGCGGGTGGCGGCGGTATGGCGCCGTCGTTCCCGATCGCTCCCGTCGCCGGCGCCGGACTCGGTGTCGCGGTGCTCGGTGCCGGCCTCGCCGCTCGCCGCAGGAGCCACGCGACGCGGTGACCAGGAGGTCTGGGCACGCTGAACCGCCTGGCGTTATACCCAACCGTCCCTGGCGTATACCCAGCGTGCCCAGACCGGCCGATCCGGGTGGATGCCGCCGCCGACCTTCGCCGCATCCACCCGGATCACCTCCTCCCTGGTGCCCCGTTCCAACCTCTCGCCACGGGACCTCCCGGCAGCCCATCGCCGGTGGCGAGACTGACGGCCCATTCGTCCTCGACATAGCGGACGACCAGCCGGGGCAGCTGCTACAACCAGCCGGGGCACCTGCCACGCCGGCGGGATCATAAGGTAACGTGGTCGACGTACGGGACGTGGYGCAGCTTGGTAGCGCACCAGACTGGGGGTCTGGGGGTCGCAGGTTCAAATCCTGTCGTCCCGACGCTGGAGCGAGGCTGCTGAACAGGGCTATAGGTCCTGGTCAACAGTCTTTTTCGCGTCTCCATGGTGCCAGGTCAATCGATCAACCCGGGCGGGCGTTGGGACCATCTGGGGACCGATCGCCGGTCAGCCCTACCCTGGACATACGCCTTGGTGGTGGTCGGCGGTCAGCCACAGCAGTGCGTCGCCGTGGAGGCGGAGCGCGCATTACCGCCTGCGAGCCTGCTGCGCCGGACAGTCCCTCCTCGACCGGCGGCGGCCCGTCGGGAGCGGTCAGTGGCCGGTCGGGAGTGACTGCTCGGCCCAGATGATTTTGCCGTGCGGGGTGTGGCGGGTGCCCCACCGTTGGGTGAGCTGGGCGACGAGGAGCAGACCGCGACCGCCCTCGTCGAAGACGCGGGCGCGGCGCAGGTGAGGTGCGGTGCTGCTGGCATCGGAGACCTCGCAGATGAGACTGCTCTCGTGGATCAGCCGGAGCTGGATGGGCGCGACGGCGTGGCGGATGGCGTTGGTGACCAGTTCGCTGACCACGAGCTCGGTGACGAAGGACGCCTCCTCCAGCCCCCAGGCGGCGAGCTGGTCGATGGCCATCTTCCGGGTCCTGGCCACCACCGCCGGGTCCGCGGGCAGGTCCCAGATGGCGACCTGGGAGGCGTCCATGCCCTGGGTACGGGCGAGGAGTACGGCGACGTCGTCGGAGGGGACACCGCCGGRCAGCAGCGCGTCCAGCACGTTGTCGCAGATCTGCTCCAGGGAGGACGTGCCGCCGCTGGCGGTCAGGGCACGGCTCAGCCGGTCGAATCCGGCGTCGGCGCCGGATTCGCCGGACTCGATCAGACCGTTGGTGAACAGGGCGATCAGGCTGCCGTCGGGCAGCTCCAGCTCGACGGACTCGAAGGGCAGCCCGCCCAGGCCCAGCGGGGGACCGTCGGGCAGTTCGGGGAAGTCGACCGTGYCGTCCGGGGCGACGACGGCGGACACGGGGTGGCCGGCACGAGCGAGCGTGTAGCGGCGGGAGAGCGGGTCGTAGACCGCATACAGGCAGGTGGCGCCGATCTCCCCGGCCACTGCTGTCTGCATCTCCTCGGCTCCTGGGCCTTCTTCCCGGTCGGCTCGGTCGGCCAGACGCAGGACGAGGTCGTCGAGATGCGTGAGCAGCTCGTCGGGCGGCATGTCCATGTCGGCGAGGGTGCGGACCGCCAGGCGCAGGCGTCCCATGGTGGCCAACGCCTGGATGCCGTGCCCGACCACGTCGCCCACCACGAGGGCAACCCTGCCTCCGGACAGCGGGACGACGTCGAACCAGTCACCGCCCACACCGGCCCCGGAGCCGGAGCCGGCCGACGGATGGCGGGAGGCGACCGCCACCGCCACATGCGGGGACGTGCGCTGCGGCAACATGCTCCGTTGCAGGGCCAGCACGGTGTTGCGCTCGTGGGTGTAGCGGCGGGCGTTGTCGATGCACAGGGCCGCTCTGGCCGTGATCTCCTCGGCGAGAAGCAGGTCATCGGTGTCGAACGGGTCGGGGGTGCGGTGCCGCAGGAACACTGCGAGCCCGAGGGTCGTCCCGCGGGCGAGCAGCGGTACCACGATGAGGGAATGGATCCCGTACGCGCGGGCACTGCGTGCACGCGCCGTGTCATGCTCCAACCACGCCTGAATGTCGGGGTTGTCGATCGCGTACCGCGACGGCCTGCCGGTGACCAGGGCACGGGCCAGAGGCGAGTCCCCGGAGTAGCGCTCTGTCTTTCCCGGCTCGACCGCGGACTCCGGGCAGCCATCCAGCACGGACTGCTGTGCGGCACGGCGGAGGAGCACGCCTGCGGTGGCCCGGCGCGGATCCGCCTCGTTGTCACCGACGGCGGAGTCGAGCAGGTCGACGCTGACGAAGTCGGCGAACTGCTCGGTGGCCACGTCTGCCAGCTCCTGGGCGGTCCGCACCGTGTCCAGCGTGCTTCCGATGCGGACGCTGGCCGCGTTCACGACGGCCAGCCGCTGCCTGGCCCGGTACTGCGTGGTGGTGTCGAGGGCTGCTGTCGACACCCCCCGCACCGTGCCTGCGGGGTCCTTCACCGGGTAGAGGAAGACCGACCAGGCGTGCGCATGGCTCTCGCCAGGCAGCGGGGTGACCATTTCCAGAGTCGACCGTTCCCCCGTGCGGATCACCTGCGTCATCAGTTGTTCGACCTGGTCGGCGATAAGGCTGGGGAAGATCTCCCCCGGACGGAGTCCGAGTACCGCCTCTTCCCGCGCGGCTATGACGCGCTGCGCTTCCTCGTTGCCTCCCACCATGCGCTTCTCGCGGTCGTAGATCCCGAGGACGATCGGCATCTGGTCGAGTGCCCAGTTCCTGAGCGCCGCCGCCGTGTCATGGCGCGAACCTGGTTCGCCCGGCTCGAGAGCCACCACAACCCAGCCGCTGTTTCCCCGCGTACCGTGCGTCGGGGCCGCGTGGACGTCAATCTCGACGGCGCGGCCGTCCCGGCGCCGCAGCATCACTCGGCCGTTGCACTCCTCCCGCCGCTCGATGCCGGGTAGCACCGACGCCGGAAGGTCCACGGCAAGAAGGTCCGCCGCGGCGCGTCCCACCACCTCGTCCGGACGATAGCCCAGCAGCCGACCGGCTCCTGCCGTCCACGCGGTGAGCACGCCTCGAGCGTCCAGCGCGGCCATCGCTATACCGGCCACTGCCGCGGGAACGTCAGCCCCGTCTCGTGAAGGCTTTCTTTCGCTCATCCATACTCGTCTCGGCATTGCCGAAGCCCGCGACCTGCCGAGCTGCCGACCTGCCATCCCGGCGAATCAGGCCCTGCACCCATTGCCACCGAGCATGGCACTGTGCAGCGGACCGCTCAACCAGACGGATACCGGCAATCAAGAGAATCGATCTGTCACCGATCTCATGGTTGGTGCTCCTTTGTCTCGTTCAGGCGGATCAGTGGCGTTTCTCGCCCCGTTCACGGACCCGGACCGAAATCTCGATCGGCGTTCCGGCGAAACCAAAATCCTCGCGCAGGCGGCGTTCGAGGAAGCGGCGGTAGGCGGGCTCCAGGAAACCCGTCGAGAAGATGACGAAACGCGGTGGGCGCACCCCGGCCTGGGTCGCGAACAGCACCCGGGGCAGCCGGCCGCCGCGCGACGGCGGCGGAGTGGCCGCCACGACCTCCCCCAGCCAGGCGTTGAGCCGGCCGGTGGAGATGCGCGTCCCCCACGACTCCAGCGACGTCCTCAACGCCGGGGCCAGCCGGTCGACCGCGCGGCCGGTCGCCGCCGAGACGTTCACCCGCGGCGCCCAGGCCACCCGACCCAGATCCCGGACGATCTCCCGTTCCAGCGTCAGCCGGCGGTCCTCGTCAAGCAGGTCCCACTTGTTGAACGCCAGCACCAGGGCCCGTCCCGCCTCGACCACCATGGTGATCACCCGCTGGTCCTGTTCGGTGAGCGACTCGCTGGCRTCCAACAGGACGATCGCGACCTCCGCGGCCTCCAGCGCGGCGGCGGTACGCAACGACGAGTAGTACTCCGCGCCGCTGGCCTCCCGCACCCGCCGACGCAGACCCGCCGTGTCGACGAACTTCCAGGTCTCCCCGCCGACCGTCACCAGCTCGTCGACCGGGTCGCGGGTGGTGCCGGCGACGTCGTGCACCAGCGAGCGCTGCGTGCCGGCCAGCCTGTTCAGCAGGCTGGACTTGCCGACGTTCGGCTTGCCCAGCAGGGCGACCCGCCGCGGGCCGTCGATCTCCTCGAAACGTTCCCGGGGCGCCGGTGGGAGGGCTTCGAGGATGGCGTCGAGCAGGTCCCCGCTGCCCCGGCCGTGCAGGGACGAGACGGGGTACGGCTCACCGAGTCCGAGGCTCCACAGCGTGGCGGCGTCGGCTTCGCCGCGGGAGTCGTCGACCTTGTTCGCCGCGAGGACCACCGGCAGCCCGCTGCGGTGCAGCACACGGGCGACGGCCTCGTCCGCGTCGGTGGCCCCGACGGTGGTGTCGACCACGAACAGCACCGCGTCGGCGGTGTCGAGGGCGGCGCGTGCCTGCTCGGCGACCCGGGCCGCCAGGCCCCGCGCGTCCGGCTCCCAGCCGCCGGTGTCGACCACCACGAAACGGCGGCCGTTCCAGGTCGCGTCGTAGGCGACGCGGTCCCGGGTCACCCCGGGGACGTCCTCGACGACTGCGGCCCGCCGGCCGAGTATCCGGTTCACCAGCGTCGACTTGCCGACGTTGGGGCGTCCGACAACGGCCAGGACCGGCTGGCGGTCGTCGATTCCGGACCGGCCCGCGGCGGAGTCCCGCGGTGCCTGCGAAGCCACACCCACAACGTCCTCGTCTCTGTGCTCTCTGTGCTCTGTCGGATCCGGATCTCTGCGGATCTCTACCGTCTGCCGGATCCGGTCGGCCCGGGGCCGCCTCGCCGCGGCCGGCGGCTCGCCCTGGCCGCCCAGCCCGGCCCTGGCCGCCGGGTGGGCGGCGCGGCCGGGGCGGGCAGGGACGCGGGTGTCAGCCGGGCCTGGGCGAGATGGTCGGCGAGCCGGACCCGGATGCCCTCGGCCACCTCGGCCAGCGCCTTCCGCGACCGTGGATTGGCCGGGATCTCCACCTCGAACGGATGCCCGAAGACCATCCGGGCGTGGACGGAGCGCCGCGGCCAGTACGCCCCCCTCGGCAGGACCTGCCCGGTGTCGACACAGGCAACCGGCACTATCGGACAGCGGCCGTGAACAGCCAGGTAGGCGATGCCGTGCTGGACGGTTTCCACCTCGCCGCTGCCCCTGGTCCCCTCCGGGAACACCCCGATCGCGCCGCCGCGGGAGAGCTCGTCGAGTGCGGTGTGCAGCGCGAACCGGTCGGGCCGGCCCCGGTTGACGGGGATCTGCCCGGACAGCAGCAGCAGCCGGCCGAGAATCCCGGTGTACAGCTCGGACTTCACCAGGCAGCGGACCGTGCGCGGCGCCTCGATCACGACCAGGGGCCCGTCGAGCAGGCTGCTGTGGTTACCCGCGAAGATCAGCGGTCCGGTGGGCGGGACCCGGTCGAGCCCCTCGGCCGTCAGGCGCATGACGACTCTGCTCAGGATCAGGCGGAACGGTGGTTTGAGCACCGTGTGCAGAATGTCGTTGTACGGCCGGGACGCCGCGGCCCGCCGGGACACCGCCGTGGACGGCCGCCCGCCGCCCGGCCCTCCGCCGCCGCGCGGGACACCGGCCACGGAACCGACGCCCCGCGCGGCGTCACCCCGCACAGCGCCGGCCGCGGGAGCATCGCCCCGTGGGACGTCAGCCTGCGCGTCATCAGTCTCGGAAACATCGCCGTTCGAAGCACCACCCGGTGCGACACCGCCCTGCGCACCGGCGGGGGCATCGCCCTTCGGAGCGTCACCCCGCACACCGCCGGTCGCAGAAACGTCACCCCGCGAAGCGTCGTCCCGTGGGCCGCCGGTTGCGGGAGTACTGGTCGCGGGAACGCCGGCCGCACTGGCCACGCTGGCTCGCGGCGCGCCGTCCCGGGGGTCTTCGATCGTCGTCATGACGCTCGGGCCGAGGCCTGTTCACAGTGCCGTAGGACCTCGTCCACGACGTCCTGGACGGACAGAGCGGTCGAATCGAGCACGATCGCGTCGTCGGGGACGGCCAGCGGGTCCGCGGCGCGGGTGCTGTCCAGGGCGTCCCGGCGGTCGAGTTCGGCGAGGGTGCGGGCCACGTCGTCGACGCCCCGCTCGCCCAGCTGGTGCGACCGGCGCAGCGCCCGGACCTCGGTCGAGGCGGTCAGGAACACCTTGACCGGGGCGTTCGGGGCGACGACCGAGCCGATGTCGCGGCCCTCCACCACGATGCCCACCGGCGACGCCTCGGTGATGATCTGCTGCTGGCGGATGACCAGGCGCCGGCGGACGGCGGGCACCGCGGCCACCGCGCTCACCGCGTTGGTCACCGCCCTGGTCCTGATCAGGTCGTCCACGGGCTCGCCGTTGACGGCGATCGTCGGATTGTCCGGGCTGGTACCGATCGTGAGCACCGCCCGCTCCGCGAGCTCGGCGACCGCATTGTGGTCCTCGATGTCGATCCGGCTCTCCAGGGCGAGCTGGGTCACCGCCCGGTACATCGCGCCCGTGTCGAGATACCGCAGGCCGAGCCGACGGGCGATCTCCCGGGCGGCCGTGCTCTTGCCCGACCCGCCGGGCCCGTCCACCGCGATGACGAGCCCGTCGCGGACCAGCCGCTGCGGCGACGTCACACCCGTCACACCCGTCACACCTGCCGTGGCCGGCGCGGGCCCGTCGGGCCGCCAGGACTCGGCGCGGCGGCCCTCACCATCTGCGGACGCCTCCTGAGCGCCGGTAGCCGACGCAACCACCGGCTCACGCCAACCGCGGTCGTGTTCCACCGTTTCCTCCGTCCGGACGCGACATCTGCACCACAACCACAAACCCGTCTACACCAGAAACCCGTCGGCAACCGACGTGGTGAAACCGGCCCGATCCGGATGCTCACCCGAGCCGACGCCGATGCGGTCAACCCGGCTCAGGCTACCCGGGGCCGTCCATCCGGGAAGGATGGCGTCGCGCCCGGGTAGGCGCCCGGGAAGGACGGCCTTCTCGTCAGGACGGCCGGCGGTCACGAGCGGCGGTAGGCGGTCCAGCCGGCCGCGGCCAGCCTGTCCAGCAGGGAGTCGACGATGTCCGGTGCGACGGCAAGCTCCACGATGCCGGCAGGGGCGTCGAGATTGTGCTCGAACGCGGCAATGTCCTCGACGTTGATCTGCCAGTCGCCGATCGCGGTGAACAGGGCGCCCAGCTGGCCGGGCCGGTCGGCGAGCACCACTCCCACCCAGGCCCACGCCCACGGCCGGGACACCGCGCCGGCCTTGCGCGGCAGCAGCGCCCGACCGGCGTTGCCGCCGGCCATGAGCGTGCGGACGGCCAGCATGACCTCCTGCTCGCTGCCCTGGTCGAGGACGTCGGCGAGCTGGGTGAGCCGCGCGGCCAGCAGGCGTGCCCGGGCCGCGACCGGGCCGCGGTTGCCCTCCAGGATCGACGACCACAGGCCGGGATCGCTGTCCGCCAGCCGGGTGACGTCCCGGAATCCCTGGCCGGCCAGCGCCAGCTCGCCGGTGGCAAGATCGGGCGTGGCCGCGGCGAGCAGGCTCGCGACCACCTGCGGCAGGTGGGACAGGGCGGCCATGGCCTGGTCGTGCCGGTCCGCGGTCGTGCGCACCGGCGTGGCGCCGCAGGCGTGGGCGATCGCGACGGTGGCCGCCAGCGCGGCCGGCGAGGTGTGCGGCAGCGGGCAGACCACCCACGTCCGCTCGGCGAACAGGTCGGCGCGGGCCGAGGCCGCGCCGCCGCGCTCCCGCCCGGCGATCGGATGCGCCGGGCACCACGTCGACAGGTCGCAGCCCGTCTGCACGGCCTCGACGATCGGCCTGGCCTTCACGCTGGCGACGTCGCTGACGGTCTCGGCGATCCCGGCCCGCTGCAGCCGCCGCAGCTCCCCGGCGACCGCGTGCGGGGGGACCGCGACCACCGCGTGCTCGACCGCCTCCCCGTGCCAGGGCCGGCCGGCGCCCATGACCTCGGCGACCTTCACCTGTTCGGTGTCGATGTCGGCGAGCATGACGTCGACGCCGCGGCCGGTCAGCGCCAGCCCGATGCTGGTACCGATCAGCCCGGACCCGACGATCCCCACCCGCCGCGGCGGCGGCCCGTGGCCGGAGGATCGGGATGCGCCGGATGTGACACTCACCGCGCCACCATAGTTCGCGGACGGGTCGTGGGTGTTTCCACGGGTCGACCACTGGTTGCCCGGCGTGTTCCCCGTGTCCGCCCGTGCCTTTCCGGGCCTTCCTTCCGTCTCCCCCTGTCGTGCCCTGTTCTGTCCCGTCCTGCCCCGCCGTCCGTGTCCCGTCCCTCCGCCCGCGCCGCGGGGGCGTCTCCCACCCGTCGCCCTACCTGCCGGCCATCTTTCGGCCACCTGCCAGCCATCTGTCGGCTTCGTTACAGGCCGACCTCGCGGTAGAGGGCGCCGATCTCGCCCCGGGAGAGATGCCTGGTCCGGCCCGCCCGCAGCGAGCCGAGGTGCACCGGGCCGATCCTGGTCCGCACCAGCCGGCGCACCGGATGGTCGACTGCCTCCATCAGGCGGCGTACCACCCGGTTGCGCCCCTCGTGCAGGGTGATCTCGAGCATGACCCGTGAACCGGCCGAACCGACGATCCGGACGGCGTCCGCGCGCACCGGGCCGTCGGCGAGTTCGACGCCCTCGCGCAACCGCCGGGGGACGTCCCGGCCGACCGGCCCCGCGACCTCGACCAGATAGGTCTTGGCGACCTCGAAGGACGGATGCGACAGCCGGTGGGCCAGCTCCCCGTCGTTGGTCACCAGCAGCAGGCCCTCGCTGTCGACGTCCAGCCGCCCGACGTGGAACAGCCCCGGGCCGGCGTCGGTCACCAGGTCCGCGACGGTCGGCCGGCCGCGGTCGTCCGACATCGCCGAGAGCACCCCGACGGGCTTGTTCAACGCCAGGTGCACCAGGCCCGCCCGGGTGACGACCCGTTCGCCGTCCACCTCGATGATCGCGGTCTGCGGGTCGACCCGCATGCCCTGCGTCTCGACCACCCGGCCGTCCACCCGCACCCGGCCCGCGGCGATCAGCTCCTCGCTGTGCCGGCGGGAACCGACCCCGGCCGCGGCGAGCACCTTCTGCAGGCGAACGCCCTCTGCGTTCGCGTCACCGGCCGTCATGGGCCTCCGTCCTGTCCGCGAGCCTGTCACAGCTCTTCGATCCGTCATGGGCCCTGCCCTCGATCCGTCATCGGGCCTCGGCCCGTCCGCGGGCTCCGCTCATGTCCGGTCACGGGCCCTCGATGTCGTCCACGTCGGCGATGCCGGGCAGCAGCGGGGCCAGCGGCGGCAGCTCGTCGAGATGCCGCAGGCCCATCCGTTCCAGAAAGTAGTCGGTGGTCCGGTACAGGATGGCACCGGTGTCGGGGTCGGTCCCGGCCTCCTCGACCAGCCGGCGGGCGGTCAGGGTACGGATCACCCCGTCGGCGGACACCCCGCGCACCGCCGAGATCCGCCCGCGGCTGACCGGCTGCTGGTAGGCGACGACCGCGAGGGTCTCCAGCGCCGCCTGGGACAGTTTCGGGCTCTGCCCGGCGAGGACGAACCGCTCGACCCAGGGGGCGCACGCCTCGCTGGTGTAGAAACGCCAGCCGCCGCCGACGTCCCGCAGGCTGAAGCCGCGGCCGTCGGCGATGTACTCCAGGGCCAGTTCGACGAGGACGCCCTCGACCTCGGTGGCGGGAACGCCCAGGCTCACCGCGATCTCGGTGACCGGCACCGGGTTCTCCGCCACCATCAGGATCGCCTCGACGAGGGCCGGCAACGGCGGCCGCGGCGCGTCATCCTCCGCGCCCGATCCGCCCGTGCCCGATCCGCCCGTGCGCCGTTCGTCCGGACCCGGTTCGTGCTCGTCCGGTTCGTGCTCGTCCGGGCTGTCGGCCGCCACGGTTTCGCCGCCGGTGAGCGGAGCCGCTTCCCCCGTCATCCTGGTTCCCCCGTCACTGCCGTCGTGATCCTCGTTTCCGGCTTCTGCCGGGCCCGGCCGGCCCGACGTCGTCGACATCCCCGGAAGCGTCGGCATCCCCGACGGCGCTGGTGACGATGCCGCGTACGCCGTACGTACCGTCCACGTCGTCCGTGCCGTCCGTGCCGTCCGTGCCGTCTGTCGCCTCTCGCGGTTGCCGCCTGGAGTCCGCGGGGTCGGTGTCGGCTATCCACCGTACTGTCAGCTCTCCCAGCGGAACCTCCTGGGAGAAGGCGACCCGGCCCTCCCGGAAGAGCTCGAGAAGGGCGAGGAAACGCGCGACCACCTCGATCGTCTGCCGGCAGTCCGCGCACAGCGCCTGGAACGACGCGCTGCCGAGCTCGCGCAGCTTCTCCAGCACGGCGAGCATGTGCTCGCGGATGTTGATCCTCGGCAGGTGGACGTGGTCGGTGGCAACCTGCGGGGGCAGCGGAGGCTCCCGCAGCCGGGCCGCGAGCCGGGCGAGATCGGCCGGCCCGATACCGATCTGCACCTCGGGGAGAGCCTGCGCGTAACGCGGTTCCAACGGCACGGCCCGGGGGACGTGGCGGGCCTCGAGCGCCATCAGGCCCACGAACAGCAGCGACGCCTCCTTGTAGGCCTTGTACTGCAGCAGCCGGGCGAAGAGCAGGTCACGGGCCTCCAGCAGGGCGAGGTCCTCCGCCTCGTCATCGGAGATCGCCCCCGGCAGCAGGCGGGCCGCCTTGAGGTCGAGCAGGGTCGCGGCGATCACCAGGAACTCGGTGGCCTGCCCGAGGTCGAAACCGGGGCCGAGGCGGCGGATGTGCGCCACGAACTCGTCGGTGACCTGGGAGAGCGCGACCTCGGTGACGTCCAGCTTGTGTTTGGCGATCAGGGACAGCAGCAGGTCGAACGGCCCGCTGAAGTTGGCGAGCTCGACCACGAAGGAGCTGCCGGCCCTGCCGCGGCCGGTCGGCACCGCCGCTGCGGGCGCTCCAGCCTCGAGTGCCGTGGTCCCGGGCACTCCAGCCTCCGGGCCCGTGCCGGCCTCCGGTGCCGCGGTGATGTCGCGCGGCGCCTTCCTGGACGCTCTGGCGCCCGGCGCGGCATTCCTGGGCGTGGTGGCACCGAGTGCCGGCGTGGTCACGCTCGGCCGAGGAGATGTCCCGGTCCGTGCCATGACACGACGCTACCGCCGCGGCGGCACGAGCCGTCCCGGGCCACCGCACGTCCGTTCGAGCGTGGCCGGCCGCCCGCCGGACGCGAGCAGGCCGAACCGGCCGTCCTCGGTGCTGGTTGCGGCAGCCGGCCGCCCAGCGGGCACGGCCGGATCCGGTCGTCCGGGCCGGCGGGACGACCGGGCGGTGCGGGCCGGCGGGCGAATCCGCGACAGGCGCTCAACCGACGTCGACGCCGACGATGCTGCCCAGCCCCCGCAGCAGCGGCAGGATGAGCTGGCCGATGACCGAGGGAAACGACACGAACAGCACCGGCAGCAACAGGATCACCAGCAGGATGACGATGCCGATGTTGTTCTCGCGGAGCTGGTAGTTGGCCCGGTGCCAGCTCGGCGACTGCGGGCCGAGCAGGAACAGCACCCGCCCGCCGTCCGCCGGCGGGACGGGGATGAGGCTCAGGATGAACAGCGACCCGAACGTGCCCGCCATCCACAGCAGCAGTTGGGCGAGAAAGCTACCCGCGCCGTCGATCTCCAGGACGCGGTCACCCTCGGCGAACAGGACCGGTTCGGAGACGAACTTGAACCCGACGATCGCGGCGAACGCGAGCAGCAGGTAGGCCAGCGGACCGGACAGCACCGCCGTGGCCACGTGGAACCGCCGTTTGCGCCACACGTCGTTCATGGGTACCGGCTCGGTCCAGYCGACCCCGGAGATGAGCATGGCGACCCCGCTGAACGGGYTGACCCGGTGTTTCAGCGACGCCGTCAGGCGCCCGCTGCGCAGCGGRCTGGGGTCCCGCAGCAGCCTCGCGACGAGGACCTGCGCGCCGTCGTGAGCGTGGATCCCGATGAGGAGCGCGAGAGCGATCCCCAGTAGCGCCGCGGGTTCGGCCAGGTAGAACAGCACGCCTCTACAGGTTCCTTATCCCGTCCCGGATCCGTCCCGCTTCCTGGACGTACGTATCCCCATCGTCGCCCACCGGGCCGACCAACCGACCAGCCGACCAGCCGACCAACCGACCAACCAGCCGACCAGCCGGCCGCCCGGCCACTCACCCCGCCGCGGACGGGGTCGCGTGCCGGGCCATCAGCTCGCGGGCCAGCCGCCGGTAGCCGTCCGCGCCCACGGACGTGGGCGCGTAGGTGGTGATCGGCTCGCCGGCCACGGTGGTCTCCGGGAAGCGTACCGTCCGGTTGATCACCGTGTGGAAGACCTCGTGTGGGAAGCGTTCCACCACCCTGGCCAGCACCTCCCGGGCGTGCAGGGTGCGTGCGTCGTACATGGTGGCCAGGATGCCGGCGAGCTCCAGGCTGGAGTTCAGCCGGTCGCGCACCTTGTCGATGGTGTCCAGCAGCAGGGCGACGCCGCGCAGGGCGAAGTACTCGCACTCCAGCGGGACGATGACGGCGTCGGCGGCGGTCAGCGCGTTCACGGTCAGCAGGCCCAGGGACGGCTGGCAGTCGATGAGGATCACGTCGTAGACCGAACGCACCCGGGACAGGGCGCGGGCCAGGGTGTGCTCCCGCCCGACCTCCGTGACGAGCAGCATTTCCGCGGCCGACAGGTCGATGTTGCTCGGCAGCAGGTCCAGCCCGTCGACCTGGGTGGGGACCAGCACCTCACCGATCTCGGACTCGGTGCCGATCAGGAGATCGTGCACGGTGTGCTCGAGCACCATCGGGTTGATGCCGAGGCCGACCGAGAGCGCACCCTGTGGGTCGAAGTCGACCAGCAGGGTGCGGCGGCCGTATTCGGCGAGCGCGGCACCGAGATTGATCGTGCTCGTCGTCTTGCCGACGCCGCCTTTCTGGTTGCACATGGCGACCACCCAGGCGGGCCCGTGTGTCGACACCGGCGGCGGTACCGGAAAGACGGGCAACGGGCGTCCGGTGGGCCCGATCTCGCCGGCGTCACCATCGGCGGCGGGGATGTCGGCGGCGTCGAACTGGCTGTCATCGGGCAGCGCTGGTTCCCCGACGGTCATCCGCCCGTACGGGGGGCGTACCGGGGCCGCCATCGGCGAAGTATCGGCGGTCATGTCGAGGGACCTGCTCCCTTCTTGCGGATCGGTGCGCGGAGAGCAGAAGCGGACCGACAGGAGCGTACCGACCGATGGTCGGACGCATCCCGCCGGGTCGGTAGCCGCGGCCCGGCGCAGCCGATGTCCCCGTTGTTCCGGTCCGCTCCCGACGGGTTCCACCGATAGCGGCAGACAGCTCTCAATAACAGTTGGTAACTATACCGGGACGTATTTCCACCGGCGGGAATTGCCGGCCCACCRTGAACGGTGCTTGGCTTGAAGCCTGGCTGAAGCTTGGYTGAAGCCTGGCCTGCACCTGTCCGGACGGCCGGGGCAAGCCCGTCTGGACGGCCGGGAACTGCACGATCATGCTTGGTGCGCAGCCGGGTGTCCGGGCCGCCGACGGTCGACGAYGACGGGAGCATGACAATGGGCGCGACAACGGATGCGGTGACTGTGCGTGGCGTGGTTTCCCTGGAGAAGGGCGCCCCCGTCACCCTGACGGAGATAGTCGTCCCCGCCCCGGGGCCGGGGGAGGCGCGGGTACAGGTCCAGGCGTGCGGCGTCTGCCACACCGATCTGCACTATCGCGAGGGCGCCATCAACAACGACTACCCCTTCCTCCTCGGCCACGAGGCCGCCGGGACCGTCGAGGCTGTCGGCGACGGGGTCACCTCACTGGTGCCCGGCGACTACGTGGTGATCGCCTGGCGGGCGCCCTGCGGGAGCTGTCGTTCCTGCCTGCGCGGCCGGCCGTGGTACTGCTTCGACTCCCGCAACGCCAGCCAGCCGATGCGGCTGGCGGCCGACGGCCGGAAGCTGTCACCGGCGCTGGGCATCGGGGCATTCGCCGAGGCGACCCTGGTGGCGGCCGGCCAGTGCGTGAAGGTCGACCCGGCGGCCCGTCCGGAGGCCGCCGGGCTGATCGGCTGCGGGGTGATGGCTGGTTTCGGCGCGGCGGTCAACACCGGCGCGGTCACCCGCGGTGAGACGGTCGCAGTGTTCGGCTGCGGTGGCGTGGGGGACGCGGCCATCGCAGGGGCTTCCCTCGCGGGCGCCCGGAAGATCATCGCGGTCGACGTCGACCAGCGCAAACTGATCTGGGCCCGCCGGTTCGGCGCCACCCACACCATCGACGCCCGCGACCTCGACCCGGTGGAGACGATCAGGACGCTCACCGACGGTAACGGCGCCGACCTGGTTATCGAGGCGGTCGGTCACCCGGAGACCTACCGGCAGGCGTTCTTCGCCCGGGACCTCGCCGGGCGGCTCGTCCTCGTCGGGGTCCCCGACCCGTCGATGACCCTCGAGCTGCCGATGATCGAGGTGTTCAGCCGCGGCGGTTCGCTGAAGTCGTCCTGGTACGGCGACTGCCTGCCCAGCAGGGACTTCCCCGTCCTGATCGACCTCTACCGGGCGGGCCGGCTCGACCTCGACGGGTTCGTGACCGAGACCGTGGGCCTCGGCGACGTCGAGGAGGCGTTCACCCGGATGCGGCAGGGCGGCGTGCTGCGCAGCGTCGTCCGGCTCTGACCGGCACGCCCCGGACAGCACCCCCCGGACAGCACCCCGCGGACCTGCGCATCGCGAGCCCGGACCGGCATACGCGGGTACGACTGGCACACGCGGGCCGCCGCCGGCACGTGCGGTCGACCCGTGCGTGTCGGCTCCGCGCCGGCGCCCGCGGTCCGGCCGGATCCGCTGACGACCAGTCTGGGCGGATCGGGCATGCTCGGTCCGGATGGGCCGGGTTGACCGGCCCGACACACGCGGACGACCGTGGACCACCACGGGAGCACCGGACGACAACGATGACGGGAACGGAGAACGCGTGGCCAGACACGACGGAGTGCGGGTCGATCGGATCATCACTCGTGGCGAGTTCCTGATCGACGGCCAGCGCTTCACCGTCGACAACAACATCTGGCTGGTCGGGGACGCCAGCGAGGTACTGGTCATCGACGCCGCGCACGACCCGTCCGTGATTATGGCCGCGATCGAGGGCCGCCGAGTGTCGATGATCGTGGCGACGCACGGCCACAACGACCACATCAACGCGGCCGTGGAGCTCGCCGAGCGGGTGCAGGCCCCGGTCGCCCTGTGCCAGGCCGATCTCATGCTGTGGGAGATGGTCTACCCGGGCCGCCCGCCGGATCTCCAGCTCGCGGACGGCCAGCAGATCCCGATCGCGGGCGGCGGCTGGCTGCACGTCCTGCACACCCCCGGGCACTCCCCGGGCGGCGTGTGCCTGTACGGGGTGATCAACGGGGAACCGGTCCTCTTCAGCGGCGACACCCTCTTCCGCGGTGGGCCGGGTGCCACCGGACGGTCGTTCTCCGACTTCCCGACCCTGCTGAACTCGATCAGAAGACGGCTGCTGACGCTGCCGCAGGAGACGGTGGTGCACACCGGCCACGGCGACGACACCRCCATCGGCACCGAGGCGCTCGAATACGACCAGTGGATCGTGCGCGGCCACTGATCCGACCGTCCGGCCCGCCGCCTTTCGCCGGCGTGTTCCGATATGTTCCAACACGCTCCGACGTGTTCCGGCGGGCCCCGATACCCTCCGGAAATCCGGTTCCGCCAGCCGTGGACACGGACTTCCCTTACATGTTGTAATCAGTTCATGGATCAGGGAGCCGACCTGACGGCACGGCTTTACGTGGACCTGGTGCGCGTGTCCAGCGCCAACTGTCGCTGACACCGGTGCCGCTCCCGGCACCGGTGTCAAGAATTCTTCGGCCGGTCCGGACGGCCCGTGGCACGGTCCACGACCATTCATCAGCCGTCCTTTTCCGCTGTCGGCGGAACAGGTGCCACGAAGTCCGCCGGTGCCACCGCGACAATACCCGGTCCGGACGCGTCCTTTTTGTTGACCAGCCGTCCCACCCGTGACCCGGGAGGTATTTCCCGACACCCGGGCCACGCATCCGAACATCCGACAGTTGTTCGTCCAGCAGCCGGGAAAATCATGCCCGGTCGTTTTTCCATGCGTTTCGCGCGTCGGGTGCTCCGTGCACTCCGGTACCCGCCGTGGAACGCCGTCCTCCGTCGGTGCCCAGTGGCCGCCCGGTCCTGCGGGCAGCGCTTCGGGCGAACCGAGCGCTTCGGGCGAACCACCAGAAGCACGGGCAGCCAGAACCAGGGCCATCAGAAACACGTCAGGAACAAGTGAAGGGACGAACTGTGAGCACTGTCACCCATCTCGACGCGCGGCTGGCCGGCGATCTGGCTGTCCGGCCGCTGCAGCCGACCATCGGCGCGGAGATCAGTGGGGTGGACCTGCGGTATCCGCTGACCGACGAGGTCCGCGACCAGATCCGGGCGACAATCCTGAAATACAAGGTCGTCTTCTTTCGTGACCAGGAGCTGACCCGCGAGGAACACGAGGCGTTCGCCCGGCGGTTCGGGCCGCTCTATCCGCACCCGAGCGGGCCGAAGGCACCCCTCAACGACAGCGCCGGAAGGGCGACCTCGATCCACCGGATCGCCGCGGCGGACTTCAAGGACTACGAGCGGGCCCGCGCCACCGCGGACGCCGACGAGAACTGGGACGCCTACCACACCGACACGAGCTGGCGGCTGGTGCCGACCTGGGGGGYGGTGCTGCGCGCGGTCACCCTGCCTGATATCGGCGGTGACACCATCTGGGTGGACGCCGGGCTCGCCTACAACGCGCTGTCCGACGACGTGAAAGAACGTCTCGCCGGCCGCCACGTCACCCACGACTTCCGAGACGCGCTGAACGCCGTGGGTTACGACTACCCGATCGTGTCCCACCCCGTGGTCCGGGTACACCGCGAAACCGGCGAAAAGATTCTGTGGGTCAACTTCACCCAGCATCCCTCGATTCTCGGGCTTGACAGGTCGGAGAGCAGGGAGCTGCTGACCCTCGTTCTGGACCAGTACCGGAAGCCGGAACACCAGGTCCGGTTCTCCTGGCGGCCCGGTTCGGTCGCGTTCTGGGACAACCGTGCCACCGTCCATTACGCGGTACGCAACTACGGCGACTTCCCACGGGTACTGGAGCGGATTCTGATCGCTGAGGAGCCGCTGTACGCCGACCTGTGATCCCGGCCGACAGCAACACACAGTAATACATTACACACAGCGACGAACGGCACCGGGTGACACGGGTGGCCCGGATCAGGTAGCGGAGAGTGCCTGCCTGGTCCGGGGCCGCTGTTGCCCGCCACCCGGCGGCCGTGGAGGCCCGTGGGCGGGCCACCATAAAACGATCGACGGGATTCTGCGGCGGGAACGCACCGGCGCTCCCCGGTCCGTCCGGCCCTGCCCGTCCGACGCCGCGGGTACCCGGCTCTGGCGAGGCGGAGCCGGGTACCGGGTTCCTACCAGGCGCTCAGGAGCCGGGCCGGGTCGTAGCTGGGCAGACCCGGTACCTGCGTCGTCGTCCGCGTGACGGCGACGGGTGACGCGGTGTCACCGTCTGGCCGCGAAGTCTTCCCGCGCACAAAGACATGGATGTCACCCACCATCCCTGATCCGGGGTCACCGTTCCGGTACACACTCCAGGCCCGAGGCCTGGACAGGGCACGCCGGGCCGTCGGCGCCGTTGAACTCCGCCCACATCCGCGCGTACCGGCCGCCGGCCCGCAGCAGCTCGGCGTGGGAGCCCTGCTCGACGACCCGGCCGGCGGCCATCACCACGACCCGGTCGGCACGGGCGGCGGTGGTGAGCCGATGCGCCACCACCAGCGTGGTCCGCCGGCGCGCGACGTGCTCGGTGGCCTCGGTGACCGCCGCCTCCGTGGCCAGGTCGAGAGACGCGGTGGCCTCGTCGAGGAGCAGGATGTCAGGGTCGGCCAGTGCCGCCCGGGCAAGTGCCAGCAGTTGGCGCTGCCCGGCCGACAGCCCCCGGCCGCGCTCGCCGACCGGATGGTGGTAGCCCCCGGGCAACCGAATAATCATTTCGTGCGCCCCGACGGCGCTGGCGGCGGCCACCACCTCGGTGTCCTCCGCCTCCGGGCGGGCGTAGGCGATGGCGTCCCGCACCGTCCCGGAGAACAGGAACGCCTCCTGCGGGACCACGCCCAGCCGGTGCCGGTAGCCGGCGAGATCGAACCGGGTCACGTCGGTGCCGTCAACCCGCACCACACCGCCGGTCGCATCGTAGAAACGCGCGACCAGTTTGACCACGGTGGACTTGCCCGCGCCGGTCTCCCCCACCAGGGCGACGGTCTCCCCGGCCGCCACCCGCAGGCTCACCCCGTCCAACGCGGGACGGCTGGTGCCGGCGTAACGGAAAGAGACGTCCTCGAGCGTGATCCGGCCGGCAAGCCGGCCAACCGGCACCGGATCCGCGGCCGACGGGGTGGAGGTGGGTGTGCGCAGCAGGTCGCGGATGYGCCGAAGGCCCACCTTCGCCTGCTGGTAGCCGTCGAACACCTGCGAGAGCTGCTGGACCGGGGCGAAGAACAGGTTGATGTAGAGCAGGTAGGCGATCAGCCCGCCGGTGGTCAGCGACCCGGACGCGACCAGCCCGGCACCGGCGCCGAGGACGAGCGCGGCGGCCAGCTCCGAGCAGAACTCCATGAACGGGAAGTAAAGGGCGATCATCCGCTGCGACCGCATCCGCGAGGCGCGGTACCGCTCGGCCAGCACCCGGAAGTCGTCCTGGTTGCGCTCCTGCCGGCGGAAGGCCTGCACCACCCGGATGCCAGCCAGGTTCTCCTGCAGCGCGGCGTTGACCGCGCTGACCCGCTCCCGCGACTCGGTGTAGGCAGCCGAGGACTTCGCCCGGAACACCAGCGTGACCGCGATCCCGACCGGCAGCATCGGGAGCACGACCAGCGCCAGCTCCGCGTTCAGCACGACCAGCGCGATCCCGATCCCGACGAACGACGCCAGCGCCACCACCGCGGTCGTCAGGCCCGTCTGCAGGAACGTCGACAGGGCGTCCACGTCCGTGGTCATCCGGGTCATGATCCGGCCGGAGAGCTCGCGTTCGTAGTAGTCCAGGCCGAGCCGTTGGAGCTGGGCGAAGGTCTTCACCCGCAGGACGAACAGCAGCCGCTCCCCCATCCGCCCGGTCACCCGGGCCTGGACGACCTGCCCGCCCCAGGCCGCCAGGACCACGGCCAGCGCCACCGCGGAGGTGGCGAACAGCACCGGCGACGCGCCCGTGGACACGCCCGCGTCGACCCCGTGGCGCACCAGCGCGGGCATGGCCAGGCTCGCGGCCGCGTCCAGGGCGACCAGCAGCAGGCCGACGGCGAGCAGCCCGGGCACCGCGCGCAGCAGGCGGCGCAGCGAGAACGCCGGGTCGGGCGCGGCGGCGTCGGTTTCGCTTACCCGGACCGGCTCGGTCGCGGGCGGGAGCCGGGCCACCTGGGTGAGCAGTTCGGGGGTGGCCGGGGTGTCGGCGAAGGGGCCGCCACCGAACCCCGCCCCCCGGCCGCCGAACCCGCCTGCCCGGCCGCCGCGCGCGGGGCGGGCCGGCCGCATGCCGTCCAGGCCGGCGCCCACCCAGGTATCCGGAACCGGACGCATACGGGGCGTGAGCGCACCTGCGAATGCCGCCGGCCGGCCACCGTTCGCCCGGCCCTTGCCTGCATCATCCTTATTTATCTGATTTACCTTGTTTACCTGATTCGCCTGGTTCGCCGGGTGACTGCCGTTGCCCGTCTGATCGGAGCCAGCGCCCGCCCGGTCGAGACTCGGTCCGGACAGCAGCATCGTGTACAGCGGACAGCGGACGGTCAGCTCCTCGTGGGTGCCGACGTCGACCACCCGGCCGGCGTCGAGCACCGCGATCCGGTCGGCCAGGTGCAGGGTGGAGCGGCGGTGCGCGATCAGCAGGGTGGTCCGCCCGCGCATGATCTGCCGCAGGGCGGTGTGGATCTCGGCCTCGACCCGGACGTCGACCGCGGACGTCGCGTCGTCCATGACCAGGACGGGTGGGTCGACGAGCAGGGCACGGGCCAGCGCGATCCGCTGGCGCTGGCCGCCCGAGAGCGTCAGCCCCTGTTCGCCCACGACCGTGTCGTAGCCGYCGGGAAGCTCCCGGATGAAACCGTCCGCCCGGGCGGCCCGCGCCGCGGCGACGATCTCGGCGTCGCCGGCGTCCGGCCGGCCGTAGGCGATGTTGGCGCGGACCGTGTCGGAGAACAGGAAACTGTCCTCGAAGACCATCCCGATCTGGGCCCGCAACGACGCCAGGGCCAGCTCCCGGACGTCGTGGCCGTCGATCCGGACGGCACCAGCACCGGCGCCAGGGCCAGAATCGGGGCCAGTACCAGGGCTGGCGCCAGAACCGGCGTCTACGTCGTAGATGCGGGAGAGCAGCGCGGCCACCGTCGACTTGCCCGACCCGGACGCCCCGACCAGGGCGAGGGTCTCACCGGCCTCGACCCGCAGCCGGAATCCGTCGAGCACCGGACGGTCCCGGGTGTAACCGAAGGTGACGTCGTCGAACTCGATCGTCCCCCGGGCGCGCCCGAGGCTGACCGCCCCGGCCCGTTCGGTCACGACCGGGGCGGTGTCGATGAGCTCGAAGACCCGGATGKCGCTGGCCCGGGCCTGCTGCCCGACCGTCAGCAGGTTCGCGAGCATACGGGTCGGCGCGACGAGCTCACCGAGGTAGGTGCTGAAGGCGAGGAAGGTGCCCAGGCTGATGTGGCCGCGCAACGCCAGCCAGCCGCCCAGCGCCAGCACCCCGACCTGCCCGACGGCCGGCACCGCGGCCAGTGCCGGCATATACCGGCTGGTGATGGTCACCGCACGCATGCGCAGCGCGAACAGAACGCGGGCGGACGCGGTGAGCCCGGCCAGCTCCCGCTCCTCCTGCCCGAAGCCCTTGACCACCCGCACGCCGGCGACCGCCTCGTCCACCACCCCGGCGACCTCGCCGGCCTGCTGCTGGGCCGCCCAGGTCGCCGGGAAGACGGTCCGCCGCGCCCGCAGCCCGATCAGCAGCAACAGTGGCCCGACCGCGAGGGCGAGCAGGGTCAGCAGCGGCGAGAGCACCGCCATGATCGCAATGGTGAGCACGAGCAGCAGCAGGTTGCCGCCCAGCCACGGCAGGTACGACAGCAGCCCCTGGATGGCGGTGACGTCCGAGATGGCCCGGCTGACGATCTGGCCGGTGCGCATCCCGTCCTGGCGGACGCCGTCGAACCGCGCGAGCGCGGCGAACACCGCGTCCCRCAGGTCGTACTGGACGTCGAGGGAGAGACGCCCGCCGGTGGTGCGGCGGACGTAGCTCGCGGCGAAACGCAGCACCCCGGCCACGAGCAGCGCAATCACGTAGGGAGCGAGCGGATGCCGGTGGTCGACCACGACGTTGTCGACCACCCCGCGCTCGATCAGCGGGGTGATCACGGCGAGCACGGTGGCCAGCACCGCCGCGCCGGAGGCCACGGCCGCGTTGCGCCGGTAGCGCAGGATGCACCCGCCCAGTCGACGCAACCAGCCCGGTCCGGACGCGGACCGTGCCGGCTGGACCAGCCAGGCCGGTGGTGTCGGTGGTGTCGGCTGGGCCGGCCCGGTCGACTGGCCGGTCGAGCCCGGCGTCACGGGGCCACCGTGGTGGTCGGACGGGTTGCTGTTCGCGCGAATCTCCCGGGATGGCTGGTCGGGTCGGGGCAACCTTCAGCCCAACCATCCTGGGAGATCGTCGCTTCCCGGCCGCACCCACCGGCCGGCCGGTGTTGCGCGCCGCCGGCCGGCCGGTGGGTGCGGCCGGCGGCGGCTGGCAGAAGCGGATCGGCTGTCAGGAACGGATCGTCGGTGGCGGACTGGCCGCCGCGCCGACGATGCCCGCGTCCGCCGGCGGCGGCGCAGTGGTCGCGGCCGTCAGCGGCAGGGCGCTGCCGGCAACCCACCGCTGCCAGGAGATCGACCACTCGTTGCCGAGCTGGGAGGTGTCCGGCGGCCGACCGGTGTTGCGCACATCGATGATGTCGCCCAACCGGCTGAACCGGTAGAACCATTCGGCGTCCGCCGGCGACGCGTTCACGCAGCCGTGCGAGACATTGTTCTGCCCCTGAGCGCCGACCGACCACGGCGCCGAGTGGACGTACTCACCGCCACTGGTGAACTGCACGTTCCACTGGACGGTCTCGTAGTAGTAGTCCGGATCGCCCTTGGGAATACCGACGGTCGCGGAGTCCATAATCACCGTCTGGGCGGTGCCAAGGACGTTGTGCGGGCCGTCCATGGTCGGTGACGAGGGCTTGCCGAGGCTGACCGCCATGGTTTTTTGCAGGACGCCGTTGCGATACACCTTCATCGTGTGGGTGGCGGCGTCGACATAACTGATCTGCGCCGGGCCGATGACGAAATCCATCGCCCGGTCCTTCACCCCGAAGCGGTTGCCACCGAGGTCCAGACCGGCGAGGTTCGCCTCGACGTGCACCTTGGTCCCCGACTTCCAGTACTGCTGCGGGCGCCAGCGCACGGTCCGGTCCGACGACCAGTTCCAGGCGCCGGTGACCGGCGGATCGGTGGTGACCACCAGACGCTTCTGGACGGCCGCCCGGTCGGGAACCGGCCCGTTGAAGGTCAGCGTGACGGGTGTACCGATACCGACGGTCTGCCCGGCGACCGGTCCCCACGACACCTTGAAGGGTTTGGCCGGATTAATCGTGGTGAAAGTGGCCGCCATGGTCGTGGTGCCCGCTATGCCGTTCACCGGGGACGTCGCCGCCGACACCTGGTACTGCGTGTCCGCGAAGAGCCCGCCGGTGGACGTCCAGGTCCTGCCGTCCTCGGAGAGCTGGCCGGCCAGTTCGCCGGCGGAGGTGTCCTGGGACTTGCTCGCGCCCCGCAGCACCTTCACCGACTGTAGCGGGGTGTTGCTGTGTACCACCACGGCGCTGGTGAGCGCCACGCCCTGGGAGCGGTCCGTGGGCGTGATGGTGATCTGCGGCGCCGTCGCGGTCGGCGCGGTCAGGCTGCCGGGAGCGGACGCCGAGCCTCCTCCCTCCGGCCGGGGTGAGCACGAGGTCAGAGCGATACAGGCGAGCAGCGCCGCACCGACAGTCGATATGAGTGACCGTTGCGAGGGGGATATGCCGCGCGGGCGCGCTCCCCTTGCGCCGTGCGCTCCCCCCACCCCGAGCGGCCTCCTCACGCCGTAAGGCCTCGAACGGTTCACCCACCCGAAGAAGGTGTGGCCACAGCTCTTGTCGTGGGTTCGGGCGCCTGCTGGACCGGGCCCCACCCCACCGGCCGCGGAACGACAGGTCGCCGCGGAACGACGAGCCGGGGTGTGGCAGACCGGGATACGAACCCGCTCCATTGACCGGCCCGTCCTGAGTGCCTCCCACTCATTCACAGCCGGACCGTACCCAGCGGCCGGACCGGCAACGCATTGATCATTGAAATGGCCGGTGTCAAACGGACGACGATAACCATTGGTACAACATGCGAATGCGGAGAGTAGCCTTCTCCGCGAGTGCTTCATATCCCCTCCCTCATCATCCCGTCCGACGCCTGAGTGCTTTCAGAGGTTGCGCCCGCTCGACGACCAATTTGGCGGAACGGGACGGACGCGCCCCGTCCGTACCAGGAAGTCACAACCAGTAACCCGAACGGGGCGCGGGTAACGTCGCCCAGGGCAGGCGCACCGGCCGGGCCGACCGACGGACCGGCCCACAGCGGCCCGGCCCGGCCCGGAACAGCTCGACACGGAACGGTCCGGCCCGCATCAGTTCGGCACGGCAGAGACCCCGGCCCGAAAAAGGGTCCGGCCCCCGACCACGGAGGCGCGATGGCAGTCGTTCTCGGTCCCAACAGGTACGGAAAAGCGGAGATCAGGCTCGTCCACGTCGAGCGCTCGACGCCGGTGCACCGGATCCGGGACATCAGCGTCACGTCGGCGCTGTGGGGCGACTTCACCAGCGCGCACGTCGACGGGGACAACAGCCACATCCTGGCGACCGACACCCAGAAGAACACCGTCCACGCGTTCGCCCGCACGGGCGGTGTCGGTGAGATCGAACAGTTCGGCCTGCGGCTCGCCCGGCACTTCACCACCGCCACCCCGTGGGTCACCGGCGCGCGGCTGGAGATCGAGGAATACGGCTGGCAGCGGATCGAGGTGAACGGCTCCGGGCACGACCACGCGTTCTTCCGCAGCGGCGGCGAACACCGGACGACGACGGTCACCGTCGACCGGGACACCGCGCATGTTGTTTCCGGGACAGCCGGCCTGATCGTACTGAAGTCGACCGGTTCGGCATTCCGGGGATTCATCCGGGACGACTACACCACGCTGGCCGACACGGACGACCGCGTCCTGGCGACCGAAATCACCGCCCGCTGGCGCTACACGAGCACCGCCGTCGAATTCGACACGCTGTTCCCGAGTATCCGGGCGACGCTGCTCGAGACGTTTGCCCAGGTCCCCAGCAGCGCGTTGCAGCAAACCCTGTACACCATGGGACGGGAGGTCCTCACCGCCCACGCCGACGTGGCCGAAATCCGACTGTCCATGCCGAACAGGCACCATTTCCCGGTCGACCTGACGCCCTTCGGACTGGACAACCCCAACGTCGTCTTCCAGGTGGCCGACMGGCCGTACGGCAAAATCGAGGGAACTGTCCTGCGGGACGACGTGCCCGCGGCGGAATCAGCYTGGTCCACGTTTCCCGGCGACGGCTGACCAGTCGACAGCACGGAACCGCGCGGCGCCGCGAGGCGAGCGTGGGAGGGCTCAGGACGGCGCGGGGCGTCCTGCCGACAGTCGGAGGAGATCCCCGGCCGTGACCGCCAGGCGCCGCGCGGCACTGCCCCGGTTGACCGCGAGCGCCACCAGGCCCGCGGAATCGACGTAGACGACGAGCTCATCGGGAGCCACCGAGGCGAACGTGACCCCGAACACGGCCGTGGTCACCGAGGCGCCCACGGCGACGCGGAGCAGGTGGCCGGGGCGCATCCCGGCCGAGGCCAGCAGGGCCGCGTCCGCGGCCACCTGCACGTTGCCATAGGTGTCGACGGTGACCACCTCGGCCTCGGCCTCCACCGCCACCGCCGCCGCCGCGGCGTTCACACCGGCTTCCGCGGCGGCCGCGGCGGCCGGATCGGCATCGACGACCAGGCGGGCGACCGGCGGCGGGAGCCGCACCAGCCCGCCTGGATCCACCTGCTCACCCAGTGCGGCCGGATCCCGGCCGGCCGCGACCGCGGCGGCGGCGGGGGCGAACACGTCCCGCCCGTGGAAGGTCGCCGGCACCCCGTCCGGGACGGCCAGCGCCACCGCGGCGCGCACTCCCCCGAGCACGTCGGCCGCGGGCGGCAGCAACCCGTTGTCCGGGCCGACGAGCACACCCCGCGGGGCGGAGACGACCAGCGCCCGCCGGGAGGTGCCGACCCCCGGGTCGACGACCGCGAGATGCACCGCGGGCGGCAGATGACCGACCGTCTGGGCAAGCACGACCGACCCCCGCCGCACGTCACCGGCGGGCACCAGATGGCTGATGTCGATGATCCGCACATCGGGCGCGTGCCGCAGCAGCACCCCGTGGCAGGCCGCCACGAACCCGTCACCGAGCCCGTAGTCGGTCAGGAAGCTCACACAACCCACGCGGCCCCCACCACCCGCATGATCCACACCATCCGCGCAGAGGTCCTGTGTCACCCTCGCGACCGGGCCGCGGACCCGACGTGCCCGGCGGCGTCGGCCTCCCGGCCATCCCCGCCTTCGTCATCGGTGCGCTGGCCCTCACCGACGGCCTGGCCCTCACCGTCGACGACCTCGTGGTGGGCCGGTTGGAGGGCCGGTGGCGGCTCGTCCGCGGACCGGCCCGGTGAGACGTACAGGGACGGGTGCTCCCGCTTGAGCGGCGGGCCGCCGTTGGCGACGACCACCGCCAGCCACGGCATGACCACGGCGATGACGATGGCGCCGAAGCGCAGCCAGCCGTGCAGCGCGACCACGGCGAGCACCAGGCAGACGGTACGGAACATCATCGAGATCACGTATCGGCGCTGGCGTCGCCGGATCTCCTCCGGGCGGGACAGCACCGCACGTGTGATCAGAACAGCGTCGCTCTTCCGCCTGATCCGCACTGGTCCACTTCCCGTCGTCGGGACAAGCCCCGGATGCCAGCCCAGTGTGCGCCACACCAGGCCGCACCGCCCGTACAAGCATGCCTGCCGACCGCCCGACGGAACAATTCCCGGCTACCCGGCCACTTACAGCCATGTTCGGCAACACACGGCAACTTTCAGCAACTCCCCGCGGCCGACTGGGACCGGACGAGCCGGCCGCGGCCGCCTGTGAAGCCTGGCGGCTCGTTCATGCGTTGAAAAGGGGTACACAGCACCGCGCCGGACGCGACCACGGGCACGGCGATCGGACGCACGCGATCGGACGCGCCCGGCTTCGCTGGTGCCCGCCCGGATGTCAGCACAGGCAGGAGAACCATAGATGATCGCAACAGCCGGCCTCCACCAGGGTGCCCGGTGGCATCCGTCGACCTCGGCGCGCTCCGGGCCGCCCCGGGAGACCCCGCCCAAGCCCGCGCCCACACCCCCGCCGAAGTGGCGTCGCTGGCTGCTGCCCATCGGCTTCGTGATCACAGCGGCCCTGCTGTTCGCGCCCAGCCTGTTCCCGAAGCAGACCACCTCGTACAGCTTCACCCAGTTCACCCAGCAGGTGGACGCCGGCACGGTGCAGGCCGTCACCATCAACGACAAGGGCGRCGTCACCGGGACGCTCAAGGACGGCGCCAGCTTCACCTCGCAGCTGCCGACCGCGCTGGACACCCAGGGCGTCCTCGAACGCATGGAGGCGAAGGGTGTCGAGGTGAAGGCCACCCGGACCGGGACGTCCTTCCTGTCGGTCCTGCTGAGCTTCCTGCCGCTGCTCCTGCTGGTCGGGTTCTTCCTGTGGACGGGCCGGCAGGCCCAGCGTTCGCTGGCCGGCGGGCTCGGCGGCATCGGCCGGTCCCGCACGAAGATCATCGATGCGGAGCGCCCGACCACCCGGTTCGCCGACGTGGCCGGCTACGAGGGCGCGAAACAGGAGGTCAGGGAGATCATCGACTTCCTGCGCGACCCCGAGCGCTACCGGCAGGCCGGCGCGAAGGGGCCGGGCGGGGTGCTCATGGTCGGCCCGCCCGGCACCGGCAAGACGCTGCTGGCCCGCGCGGTCGCCGGCGAGGCCGAGGTGCCGTTCCTGTCGGTGAGCGGCTCCGGGTTCGTAGAGATGTTCGTGGGGGTCGGCGCCTCCCGCGTCCGCGACCTGTTCGGCGAGGCGCGCAAGCGCGCCCCGTCCATCATCTTCATCGACGAGATCGACGCGATCGGCGGCAGGCGCGGCTCGGGCCTGCTCGGCGGCAGTCACGACGAGCGGGAACAGACCCTCAACCAGCTGCTCGCCGAGATGGACGGGTTCGACCCCGCCGAGGGCGTGGTCGTGCTCGCCGCCACCAACCGGCCGGAGACCCTCGACCCGGCGCTGCTGCGCCCCGGACGTTTCGACCGGCAGGTCACCGTCCCGCTGCCGACCCAGGGCGAGCGGACCGCCATCCTCGCGGTGCACGGCCGGGGCAAGCACCTCGCCCCCGACGTCGACCTGTCCGTCGTCGCCCGTGGCACCCCGGGATTCTCCGGCGCGGACCTGGCCAACCTCGTCAACGAGGCGGCGATCAATGCCGTCCGGGGCAGACGCAACATCATCACATCCGACGATCTTGATGCCGCCCGGGAGCGGATCATCCTGGGCCGCCGGGACGCGACCAACGTGCTGCTGCCCGAGGAGAAGCAGTCGGTGGCCGTGCACGAGTCCGGGCACGCGCTGGTCGCCGCGCTGTCCCCGCACGCCGACCCGGTCTCGAAGATCACAATTCTGCCGGCCGGGATGGCGCTCGGCGCCACCCAGCAGCTGCCCGAGGACGAACGGCACCTCTACACCGAGGGCTACCTGTACGACTCCCTCGCGGTGCGGCTCGGCGGGCGGGCCGCGGAGCTGGTCGTGTTCGGCCAGGGCTCGACCGGGGCCGCCAACGACCTGGCCGGCGCCACCGCGCTGGCCACCAGGATGGTGCGCGAGTTCGGCCTGTCCCCCGCTCTCGGGCCGGTGGGCTACGCCTCGGGCAACCCGCAGTACCTCGGGACCGAGGAGATCGTCTCCCGGCCGTACTCGGAGGAGACCCAACGGGTCATCGACGCGGAGGTGGCCCGGCTGGTGCGGGAGGCCGAGGAGCAGGCCGTGAGCCTGCTGCGCGCGCATCGCGGGGCGCTCGACGCGCTCACCGGCATCCTGCTGGAGCGGGAGACCGTGGACGGCAGCGTCCTCGACGACGTCCTGCGCGAGCACGCTCCCACCAGCGCCCCCACCGCCGTCCCGGACGCCTCTGAGACCCCCGGTACGACTGCTGACGCCCGCGGTGCCGTCGCCAAGGCCCGCGGTACGCGTCCCGAGCCGGCCCCACAGCGGAAGCAGTAGGTGGAAGCAGTAGGTGGAAGCAGTAGGTGGAAACCGTCATCCTGGCAGCGTTTCTCACCTACGGCTTCCGCGCCCGTAGGTGAAAAACGCTGTGCTGGCAGCGGTTTCCACCTACAACTGACGGGCGCCAGCCACCGGCCGACGGGTGCCGGCCGACGCGCGCCGGCCGCGGTTGTCAGCGGTTTCCGTCATCGCGGCGGCGGTTGTCGCCTACGGGGCTGATGGTGGG
Organism: Protofrankia sp. BMG5.30; assembly: GCF_001983005.1. NCBI lineage: Bacteria > Bacillati > Actinomycetota > Actinomycetes > Frankiales > Frankiaceae > Protofrankia > Protofrankia sp. BMG5.30. Next base: position 116,928 of record NZ_MOME01000010.1, read on the forward strand.
GCCTGGGGGCTGGTCGCGAGAAGCTGTCGGTGAGACCCGGTGAGACCCGGTGAGACCCGGTGAGACCCGGTGGGACGAGGACGCCGGGGTTGAGCAGGCCAGTGGGGTCGAGGGCGTGCTTGACGGCCGCGAGCACGGCCAGCTCCGCCGGTGACCGCGACAGGCCCACCCACGCCATCTTGGCCCGTCCGACGCCGTGTTCGGCGCCGATGCTGCCGCCGTCGGCCGCGGCCCGGGTGAGGATCGCCGTGGTGAGCTCCTCCCTGCCGCTGGCGTCGGCGCGGTCCAGGCCGGTGACGTTGACGTGCAGGTTCGCCTCGGCGAGATGCCCCCACAGGTGCAGCCGGGCGGACGGTGCCACCGCCGGCACCAGGGCGCGCAGGTCGTCGACAAAGGCGGACATGCGGGCGAGCGGGACCGCGACGTCCAGCTTGAGCGGGACGTCGAGCGCGTTCACGGCCGCGGTGTGCCCCTCACGGTAGGCCCACAGGCGCTCCCGGTCCGTGGCGGTGGTGGCGACGACCGCGTCCAGCACGCCGGTGGCGGTCTCGACCGCCGCGGCAAGGTCACCGGTCGGGTCGGTGGGCCCGACGCACTCCACCAGCAGGTACGGGCTGTCCGCTGGGAACGGCCGGCCGGGGAACGGGGCCGGCCGGCCCTGGTGGGCGCACACCAGGTCGACACCGTCGCCGAAGACCAGTTCGACGGCGTCCAGGGAGGCCACCGTGGCCCGCAGGGTAGCCACAAGACCGACCGCGGCGGGCAGGTCGGCCACGGCGAGCAGGGCGGCCGTGCGGGCGGCGGGCAGCCCGACCAGCCGCAGCTGGACCTTTGTGATGACGCCCAGGGTGCCCTCGCTGCCGACGAACAGCGACGGCAGGTCGTAGCCGACGTTGTCCTTGGGCAGGCCGGACAGCCGCCGCAGCACGCTGCCGTCGGCCAGCACCACCTCCAGCCCGGCCACCTGGCCGCGGGTCATCCCGTGACGCAGCACCCGCTCGCCACCGGCGTTGGCCGCGGCGATCCCACCGACAGTGGCCGAGTCGCGGGCGGCGAAGTCGACGCCGACGCCGTAGCCGGCCGCGCGTGCGTGCGCCTGGACGTCGGCGAGGGTCGCCCCGGCCCCGGCCGTCACCAGCCCGGCGGCGGCGTCCACCGGCTCGATCGCGGTGAGCCGGCGCAGGCTGAGCACCACCGCCCCGGCCGCCGCGCCCGCCGGCACCGAACCGCCGACCAGGCCGGTGTTGCCGCCCTGGGGCACCACGGGCACGCCGTGCCGGGCGCAGATCCGCAGCACGGCGGCGACCTGATCGGTCGTCGCGGGGCGGGCCACGGCCACGGCCCGCCCCCGGAAGGCGCCCGTCCAGTCGGTTTCGTAGCTCACGGTCACGTCCGGGTCGGTGAGGACGTGGGCAGCGCCGAGCGCACCGACGAGATCTGTGATCAGCACCCATCCATCATGCTGGGCCGTGTCATCGGGTCCAGGGCTCGGGGCCTGCCGCGAAGGGCCCGGTGATGCTGGTGGCTGTCAGCGACCAGTGCCATCGAGCCGCAGCCCGTCCGGGCCATCGCGGTCACCACGGTCACCACGACATCCGCGGCCACCACGACCTCCGCGGCACCGGCTGGGGATGCCGCGGCCGGCACCGGTCGTGGCGCCGTCACGGTACGGCGTCATACCACCAAGCTGTGTCACAAAGTTCATGTCGTGGACGAGCGGCCGTCCGCGCTGCCTCCCCGGGGCTTGGGACCGTGTTGTCGTGCGCGTCGCAGTGATCACCGAATCTTTTCTGCCGCACGTCGATGGCGTGACCAACTCGGTCTGCCGGGTGCTGGAGCATCTGCGGCACCGCGGCCACGAGGCGCTCGTCATCGCGCCCGCGGCCGGGACGCGTACGCCAGCGGCCTACCCCGACGTCTACGCCGGTGCCCCGGTGCTGCGGGTGCCGTCGGTTCCGCTGCCAGGATATGCGGCGTTCCGGGTGGCGACGCCATGGCCCCGGCTGGTCGGTGTGCTCGCGGGCTTCCGGCCGGACGTCGTGCATCTGGCGGCCCCGGCGGGGCTGGGCGCGCAGTCCGCGTTCGCGGCCTGGCGGCTCGGGCTGCCGAGCGTGGCGGTGTACCAGACCGACTTCGCCGGCTTCGCCGCCCGCTACGGGCTCGCCCAGGCCGAACGGTCCATCTGGCGGTGGGTGGCCGCCGTCCACCGCCTTGCCGGGCGGACGCTCGCGCCGTCGTGGCCCGCGGTCGACATGCTGCTGCGCCAGGGCGTCCACCGGGTCGCCCGCTGGACGCGCGGGGTCGACCTGGAGCGGTTCCATCCACGCCACCGCGACCCGGCGCTGCGCCGCGGTCTCGCCCCCGGCGGGGAGGTGCTGGTCGGCTATGTCGGCCGGCTCGCCCGGGAGAAACGGGTGCACCTGCTCGACGCCGTGCAGGACATCCCCGGGACGCGGCTGGTTGTCGTCGGTGACGGCCCGCTGCGGCCGGCGCTGCAACGGAAGCTGCCCCGGGCGGCCTTTATGGGGTTCCGCTCCGGGACGGAGCTGGCGGCAATCTTCGCGAGTCTGGACGTGTTCGTCCACACCGGCTCCCACGAGACGTTCTGCCAGGCCGCCCAGGAGGCCAAGGCCAGCGGTGTCCCGGTGGTGGCGCCGGCCGCGGGCGGCCTGCTCGACGTCGTCGACGACGGGCACACCGGGCTGCACTTCACCCCGGACTCCCCGGCCGCGCTGGCCGACCGCGTCGCCGCCCTCGTCGCCGACACCGGCCGGCGGACGGCCATGGGTCTCGCCGCCCGCCAGTCCGTCAGCGGCTGCGGGTGGAGCGCCATCGGGGACGAACTGATCGGTCACTACCAGGACGTTCGCGGCCTGAGGACGGGGCACACCAGCGGTGTCGCCCTGCGGTCACGGGCTGTCCTCGCCCGCCGGACGGCGCACTGCCACCGCAGTGCCGACCGGGCCGGGACATGTCATGACGAGGACGGGAGCACCCGGTGAAGATCGTCCAGGCGGCCAACTTCGTCGCGCCGCGCTCCGGTGGCATCCGCACGACGCTGCGGCACCTCGCCGCCGGGTACACCGCGGCCGGGCACGACGTCGTCCAGATCGTTCCCGGGGAACGCGACGGCGTCCGCCACACCCCGGACGCAACCGTGATCACCATGCGGGCGCCGCTGGTGCCCGGCACCGACTACCGGGTGCTGACCGAGCCGTGGCGGGTCATCCGGCTGCTGGCGGCCGAGGCGCCCGACCGTGTCGAGGTCCACGACCGGGCGACCCTGCGCCCGCTCGGCCGGTGGGCCCGCCGGGCCGGGGTGGGATCTGTCGTGGTCAGCCACGAACGCCTCGACCGGCTGCTGAACCTGTGGACGCCCCGCCCGCTGCGCGGGGTGCTGCCGGTGCGGGCCGCCGCCGACCGCTCCAACGCCGCGCTCGCGCGGTCGTTCGACACGGTGGTCACCACCACCGCGTGGGCGGGCGAGGAGTTCCGTCGCGTCGGCGCCACCAACCTGTGCCGGATCCCCCTGGGCGTCGACCTCGACCGCTTCCGTCCCGACCGTTACGACACCTCGCTGCGGCGGGCCTTCGCCCGTGACAGCGAGGTGCTGCTGGTGCACGCCAGTCGGCTGTCGCCGGAGAAGCGGGGCGACACCGCCGTGGACGCTCTGGCGGAGCTGGTCCGCCGCGGCGTCCCCGCCCGGCTGGTGATCGCCGGGGACGGCCCGATCCGGGGGCGCCTGACCCGGCGTGCCGCCGGCCTCCCGGTGATCTTTCTTGGCTTCGTCGCGGACCGTGACCGGCTCGCGGCCCTGCTGGCGACCGCGGACGTGCTCCTCGCCCCCGGCCCGGTGGAGACGTTCGGGCTGGCCGCGCTGGAGTCGATGGCCAGCGCGACCCCGGTCGTGGTCCACCACGGCAGCGCCCTGGCGGAGCTTGTCGTGCCCGGCGCCGGGGTCGTGGCCGCGGGCAGCGGCTGGACCTTCGCCGACGGCGTGGAGGATCTGCTCGCCCGCGACCCGTTCACCCGCCGGCAGGCGGCCCGGGCCCGCGCGGAGCAGTTCCCGTGGCGTGTCACCGTCGATGGCTTCCTCGCCGCCCACGGGCTGGGCCCGGCCGACGGCCGTCACGGCCAGCACCCCGCGCGGCCGCGGCCCGCGGACGGACGTGACCGCGGCGCCGGCCGCGCCGCCTGACCGCGCCGCGGACACCACGATGAACGACACGACGGCCGGCGCGATCACCGACGTAGGCACCGGCGCGATCGCCGGCACGGCGAACGACACGGCGGTCGGCGCCACGGGCATCGCGACGCGCGCCGTCACAGAACACGATCACCACGGCCGTCCACCCGGGCGTGTCACGGGCATCGCGACGCGCGTCACGGCAGCCCACCGCGACACCACGACCGCATGTCCGGCCACGACCGCCTGTTCCGGCACGGCGACCTGCTTCGTCGCGCTCGGCGACAGCATCACGGCCGGGCTGGGCGACGGTGTGAGCATGGGCCGCTACCGGCGGGCCCACGCGGCGCGGGAGCTGGCCGGACGCGGCTGGGCCGCCACGCTCGCCGCCTGCCTGGCCCCGGCCGGGCAGGTCCGGTTCGCCAACCTCGCGACCACCGGGGCGACCAGTCGGGACGTCCGCGAAACCCAGCTGCCGGTGGCCCTCGCGCTGCGCCCACAGATCGCAAGCCTCATCGCCGGCATGAACGACCTGCTCTCCCCGGGGTTCGACCCGTTACGCCTGCGGCGCAACCTGGTGTGGAGCGTCCGGGACCTGCGCGCGGCCGGCGTCCTGGTGCTGATGGCCCGGCTGCACGACCCCGGGCGCCTGCTCCGCCTGCCCGCGCCCGCGCGCCGTCTGCTCACCATCCGGATCGGGCAGCTCAACGCGGCGGTGGACGCCGCCGCCGCGGGCGACCCGGGGGTCCTGGTCGTCGATCTGGCCCGCCATCCCGAGGCCTACCGGCTGTCGACCTTCGACGTCGACCGGGTGCATCCGGGGCCGCGGGGCCATCAGCTGATGGCCCGTGCCTTCGCCGAGGCGTTGCGGGACGCCGGCGTGCCGCTGCCGGTCCTGCCGGTGGTGGGGCCGCCCACCACACCCGGCCGGCTCGCTCACGCCCGCTGGATGGCGTCGGTGGGCGTGCCGTGGCTGCTCGCCCGCCCGGCCGCGCCGTTGCGCCGTCTGGCCCGGCGCACCGCGACGGACCACCGAGCCAGACGCACCAGCACCGGCAGCACCGGCAGCACCGGCAGCACCGGCAGCACCGGCAGCACCGGCAGCACCGGCAGCACCGGCAGCACCGGCAGCACCGGCACTATAAGCATTATCAGAGTCACCGATGGTCATCACGGGCGCGTCGCCTGACGCGGCGCCATGCCCGATGGCCGAAGCCGGCCCGGACGCGCGCGGCCGCCTCGCCGGTGCCCATCGGCCCGGCCACGGCACCCGCCGGCGCGGCGACGAGCCCGCCCGCGACGGTCGACCGGTTGCCAACCGTCGACTGGGTGTGACCCCCAGCAATCTCCGATGAGGACCGTCGCAGGACATGGCAATCATTCCTTACCGTAGGCATCGTGATTTGCGGCCAAGCTGCCTCACCTCGCTCAGGGGCACTCACCGGATGGGGTAACGCGTGGCTTGCCGGGCTCGTCAGCACCGATGAGGCGATCACCCGAATCCTCGTGGGTTCTGGTGGGCCCGGCRCCCCCCACACCATCAACGGCGAAGGGCTCGCGCTCGGTCTCGGCCAGCTGCGGACCAGCGGCGCGCGCCGGCTGCGGCTCGTCCTGCCCGTGCCCGGTGACGTCAGCGGTCTGCCCGGACCGGCGGAGGTCAACCAGGAGGCCCTGGCCGCCGGTGAGGCGGTGGTCGTACTGGGCCCGGTGYCACCGCTGGTGCTGATACCGTCCGTGACCGCGCACGGGCCGGTCGTCGAGGGCGGCCTGGAGTCGGTGCACTGGCGTTCGGCGACGGGCCATCGTCTCCCGCCCCCGCCGTCCCCGCTGCGCGCAGCCGAGCACGAGCTCAACGACGCCATCCGGACGGCAACGGCCGCGCTGCTGCATCTCGACCGGGCCAAGGTCGACCCGGACACCCTCGCCGCGCTGCGCGAACGCCACGAGGACGAGCCGACGCTCCTGCTCCCCCCGGGCTATCCACCGCCCGCGCACGCGCTGCTGGCCCGGGCGGGCCGGATCGCCGGTCTGATCAACCTGGCCGCCCGTGACGACGGGGCGGCGGTCACCGCCGAGGAGATCGAACGCCGTTCGACCACGCTGCGCGGGCTGTCCGCGGCGGTCCGCCGGGCCTGCGAATCGGCCTACAACGCCTTCGACCCCTCCCAGTCCCTCGCCCGGTAGCGTTTCTCCCCCACCCCGTAGGACGCCGTTCGGGCAGGGAGCCGTTCGGGCAGGGAGCGGAGGCGGACCGGACGAACGCTTCTCCCCCGCCCGGCGGCACGCCGTCCCGGCACGGATGCCGATCGGGGCGTCGATCAGGATGTCGATCAGGGTGTCGATCAGGGAGCGTGGCCCGGTGAGCACTCCCCGCCCGGGAGCGTTCACCCGTCCGCCCGCGCGCTACCGCCCGGCGGGGGCCCAGCGCGCGGAGCCCCTGCCTACGGGCAGAGCCGGGGCCGGGGATCAGTTCAGGCGCGGGCAGAAGTGCCCGGACGGCCCGTCCGGGCGGCCGCAGAGCACACACGAGGGACGGCCGGCCGCGACGATGCTGCGGGCGCGCTGGACGAACGCCTTCGTCTGGTCCAGCGACAGAGAGACCTCGAGTGTGTCGAGCTCGGCGTCCGCGTCGGGCCTGCGCACCCCGCCCCCCGCGAGCCCGGCGGCCTCGACAAGCACCCGTTTGCCGTCCCAGGACACCGTGAGCCTGCCAAGATGGAAGTCCTCCTCGAACGGCGCCTCCAACGGCGCGAGATCGACGTCGACGTCGTGGGACTCCGGCAGCTCACCTCCGGCCGTCCGGCGGACCTGGCCGAGCAGCGTCGTGAGTCCTTCGGCTAGAGCGCTGACCTCGGCTTTCTCCAGGCCGACAGTCACAACCTGCCCACGCGAGCTGGCCTGTAGGTAGAAGTCACGTTCACCGGRCTGGCCGACGGTTCCGACCACGAAACGGTCTGGTGAGTCGAACACGTGCCGTTGCCGCTGATACACCTCGTCCCTCCTGGCGGTCCGTTGTACCGGTGGGTGGCCGGGCCGCGGCTGCGGCCACCCACCGGTTCCCCCGGTCGACGCCCGGCATGCCGGCGTCACCCACGGGGCCTGGCCGTCTTCCCCGTCATGAAGCTGCTGTATGAACCTTGCTACGTCGTGAACCTGCTACGTCGTGAACGTTTTATCCCCGGAGATTCGTCCCCGACGACATCATGGACGTCCAACCTTATGGACATCATTGTGAACCGTAGCGCCACCGCCCACGTCGTGGACGTCACAGATGTCGCGGTGGGCACCATCGGATGTCTCCGGCGGCGCGGGCCCGCTGCCAGGAGCATCCCCGCCAGGAGCATCCCCGCCAGGGGCAGTCCCGTCAGGGGCATCGCTGTCAGGGGTATCGGGCCGATGGCCGGCGGTGTCCTGGCCGGGCCGCTCGTCCGCGGGGACGCCGGCGGCGGCCGGCAGCCGGCGGCCCGGCCCTCCCGGGGCGCAGCACCACAGCGGGCACACGTCGTGGCCTGGGCCCAGCGGGCTCAGCGCCGCCCGGGGGCGGTGCCCGTACCTGCGCTCGTCGAGAAGCTCCCGGACCATGGTGACGAACCGGGGGTCGGCACCCACCGTGGACGCCCGACGGAAGCTCAGCCCGACCGCCCGGGCCCGCTCCGCCGCCATCACGTCGAGATCGTGGATGACCTCCATGTGGTCGCTGACGAAACCGATCGGCACCACCACGACCGCCTGGGTCCGCCCGGCGGAGCCGAGCGCCGCCAGATGGTCGCCGACGTCCGGCACCAGCCACGGCACGCTCGGCGGGCCGCTGCGGCTGGCGTAGACCAGGTCGTGCGAGTGACGGCGGCCGGTGCACAGCGCCACCCGCTCAACGATCACCGCGGCGGCGGCGGCCAACTGCCGGGGGTAGGCGTCCCCGTCCGGGCCGCTGTCCGCCGACTGTGTGAGCGGGATCGAGTGGGCGACGAAGACCAGCCTGGTCCGCGCCAGCGACGCGGCGGGGATCGTGGCCAGTTCGTCGACGACATGGTCGACCATGGGCAGGATGAAACCGGGATGGTCGAAGTACTGCCTCAGTTTGATCAGTTCCGGCGCGTCCGGGCCGAGCTGGGCCCGCGCCCGCGCAAGGTCCTCGCGATACTGGCGGCAGCCGGAGTAGGAGGCGAAGGCGGACGTCACGAAGCAGGCAGCCCGGCGGGCGCCGTCCCGCCGCATCGCTCTGAGCGCGTCGACGAGGAACGGTGACCAGTTGCGGTTGCCCCAGTAGACCGGCAGCGGCGCGAGTTCGGCCCGCAGCGCGGCCAGCAGCGCCCGGTTCTGGTCGTTGATCGGGCTGCGGCCGCCGAGACGGCGGTACTGTTCGGCGACCTGGGCCAGCCGCTCGTCCGGCACGCCCCGCCCGTGGGTGACGTTGCGCAGGAACGGCATGACGTCGGACGGCGCCTCCGGGCCGCCGAAGGAGACCAGCAGCAACGCGTCGACGTCCACCGGTTCGGTCCGGCCGGCCGCGGTCATGGTCCTGGGCATACTCCTGGGCATGATCGCGGGAATGATCGTGGTCCGGCTGTCACTCGACACGTCCGTCATCGTCCCCCGCGACCGGGACACGACGCACCCTGCCCCCGACACGAACCCAGAACGCAACACACCCGAAGCCTCATACGCCTCGGCTCGCCGGCCTGGCCTGGCGGGCGAGCCGAGGCCGCGAGCGGAAGGCGTGACGTCGGGAACACGGTGAACGAGCTCGGAGGTCACGTCGGCGCTCCGTTCGCGCGCCCGTGCGGCGGTCCGGCGGTCGTTCGCGATGGTTCGCGGCGGTCTAGAGCCCCATGCTCAGGCCGCCGTCGACGGGAATCACGGCGCCGGTGATGTAGGAGGCCTGGGGGGAGGCCAGGAAGGTCACCAGGGCGGCTACGTCCGCTGGCTCGCCTATCCGCCCGATCGGCACCTGGTTGAGCAGGTTGTTCTGCTGGGCGTCGGTGAGCGCGTCGATCATGTCCGTGCGGATCGGGCCGGGAGCCACCACGTTGGCGGTGATGCCCCGGGGGGCGAGCTCCCGGGCGAGGGAACGGGAGAAGCMGATCAGACCGGCCTTGGACGCGGCATAGTTCGACTGCCCCGGGGAACCGATCAACGCCGAGACCGACGAAATGAAGATCAGCCGCCCGCGCCGCAGGCGCAGCATGGGCCGCGCCGCGCGCTTGGCCACCCGGTACGCGCCCAGCAGGTTGGTGTCGAGGACCTCCTGGAACGCGTCCTCAGCCATGGTGAGAAGAAGCGTGTCCCGGGCGATCCCGGCGTTGGACACCAGCACCTCGACCGGCCCGAGCTCCGCCTCCACCTCGGTGAACGCCTTGTCGACGCCTTCCGCGCTGGTGACGTCCAGACGGACGCCGTACATCCCGTCCGGCGCGTCGCCGCCGCGGCTGGCGACCGCTACCCGGTCACCACCCGCGGCCAGCGCGGCCGCGACCGCGGCGCCAATCCCTCGATTACCACCGGTAACAAGCGCTACCCGTCCTTCACCGTCCACCATGGGGTCGATGCTAGCTGCCCTATCGCACGCTCCATGCTTTTCACCGAAAGTGACACGCCGAATTCCCAGCGCGTCCAAAGCGCCCGCGGCGCCCAGCCCGCGATCACCTCTGGACCACCTGGCCGGACAGCTCCGGGCCGCCCGTTCCACCGGTCGCCCCCCAGTGGGCCACCGAAGATCACCTGGGCTGGACGGGGTCGGACCACCCGGGTCCGATCACCCGTCCGGACGCTTCGCGGGACGATGCAACGGTGCGCCTGACGATCAGAGTCTCCCCCCGCTCGGCCCGGACCTCGGTCGGCGGCAGCTCCCCCGCCTCCGGAGCTGGCGCCTCAGGCGAGTCCCCGGCAGAGGACCCCACCGCGGCGGACGACCCCACCAGCGGCAGCCCGCCGGATGCCGCCACGCCCCTCGTCGTCCGGGTGACCGCGCCGGCGGTGGACGGGCAGGCGACCGAATCGGCGTTGCGCGCGCTGGCAACGGCCTTCGGCGTGCGCCGTCGCGAAGTCGTGCTGGTCAGGGGCGCCACCAGCCGGACGAAGATCGTTGAAATCAGCGGGCTACCCGAATCCGCGCTGCGCAGCCGCCTGGCCGAACTCACCGCCGCACCAGGGAAATGAAGAAAAATCAAGGAAAAGTCGAAGAAATCGAGTACATGGCGGAAACTCGCCCGGCAGCCGGCGGATCCGGGCCCACCGCCGCCCAGGGATCCGGCTCGTCCGCCCCCGCTGGACCGGGTTCCCCGAACTCGGCCCGGCAGAAAGCCGCGCACAAACATGATCGCGCGGCCTTTGGCCCCACACCCGGCCCCCAGGCCGCCGGCCGCGCACAAACATGATCGCGCGGCCTTTGGCCAGGTGGGGGACGAGGCGGAATCGCTGGAGCACAACCTTTGACAAGGGCTCATCGTCCGGATATTGGACAGTTCGTGTCGACGGAGGCCAGGTTGCTTGCGCCGGGTGAAACCCATGACACCGTGCACGGACGGCTCCGGACACCGCAGGCGTCCGTGACCGGCCCCGTGACCGGCTCCGCGACCGGTCCTGCGGCGGGCTCACCGGTCACGCCCGCGCCCGCCGACAACGCCTCGCCCACCGCCTCCGCTTCCGTCTCCGCCGCTGTCGAGCCCCTCGACCTGCCGGCCCTCATCGAGATCGAGCGACGGCTGCGCGGCCTGGCCACCGCGCTGATCGACGACATCGAGGACGCGGCGCCGCACGGCGGGCCGGCCGTCGCCGGCGGCGGCGGCGATACCGTTGGCACTCTGCGTGCAACCACGCGTGCCCTGGCAAGTCTGATCACCGTTCTGTGGTTCGACGCGCTGCGTGCGGGTGACCAGCTCCGGGTGCCCCCGGCCGCGTTCCCGCTGCTGGAGGCCGTCCATCGGCTGCTCGCTCGCCACGACCCCGGTTCGGACAGCCCGTTCGGACCGCAGTCGCGGCCCGCTCCCGAAGCCTCGGTAGAGGCAGGGCACCTGCCGTTGCCGCCAGGCCTGGTTGGCGTGATCGTGGCCCCACGCTCCGGACCGGCGGTGACGGCCTGGGACGCCCTTGCCACGCGGTATGCCACCGGCCATCCCGCACCGGCCGAGATCATCGGGCATGCTGGCGCCGCCACCTCGACTGATACCGGTGAGCATCCCGACGTCGCCGCGCCGGCCGCCGCGGGGACGCCCGGACGGCAGATCTGCCTGCTTGACCACACCGAACTGTTCGACGGCACCGTGTGGGAACCCGTCACCGATCCGCGGGTCCGCCGCCTGGGCGAGCTGCTGTGGGTCGTCACGGTCCGCGCTCATCCGGATGCGACGATCGCCGCCGAGGCGGGTGTCACCGACCAGGCACGCCTCTTCGCCGCCGCCGACTGGCAGGTGCTCACCGTCGGCCACGGGCGGACGCTGTCCGCCCTGTTCGGCAGGCCGGGCGGGCAGGCGCTGCGCCGGCGGCTCGACGGGATGGGCTGTGCCGAGTTCCAGGAGCTGTTGCGCTCGCCCGGAGCGGAGCTGCGCCGGCGCCTCGCCGGGCCCGGGGCGTCCGGGGCCGGCATCACCCGGCTACTCGACGAACTGTCCGACGACGAGATCGCTGCTGCTCTGCGTGATGTCGGCGGCAACGACCTGCCCCTGCTCGTGGACGCCTTCGACGAGGTCGACCCGCACCGGCCCACCGTCCTGTTCGTGCACGTCGACGAGGCCGCCGCGGACCGGGTGGGAGAACCCGGCAGGTCGGACGGATCAGCCCGGCCAGAAGAGGCGGACGGGACCGACGGGACACGCGAAAGAACCACGGACCCCGATGGGACAGCGGCGGAGGCGGCGGGGACGGGCGGCGCCGGCCGTGTCGACGAATGGGCCGGGCTGCCCGCGGGCAGCGCCGGCGCGCGCCTCGCGCGCACCGTCCGACGCCGTCTGGCGCCGAAGCCGGCCGCGCGGACGGAGCCTGCGCGAATCCCGCCCGACCTGGGCCGCTCCTATCTCGGCCGGGTCAGCACGCTGGCCACCTTCGGCAGCGTCATGCGTGACCTCGCCGACGGCCGTCCGCGGGCCGCCGCCGGCATCGTCACCGCCACCACCACGGAAGCCACCACGGCGTTGGCCGGGTGGCGGGACGCCGTCGGCACATGGTCGGTCTCCCAGGCTCCCACGCCTGGGCAGCCGTCCGGGCCGGCGCACGGGCAGGCCGGCGGGCAGCTGGCCGAACCGGTGCCGCCGGGCGTGCTGGCAGGGCTGCTCGACGGGCTGGGCCGGACCTGGCAGCGACTCGGCCACCCCCTGCGCCCGATCGGCGTGACCAGCGGCACCAGCGCCGGCCGGGTCCTGCCGCACTGGTGCGCCGGCCCGGACGGCGACGCGCAGTCCGTTCTCGTCGTCGTCACCGACCCGGGAAGGCCCACCGCCACCGTCAACCCCGCCACCACCATGAACCCCGCCGGCGGTGCCAGCCACGCCGGAGCAACCGGCGGTGCCAGCCCCATCGGAGCCATCGGAGCCATCGGAGCCATCGGAGCCGCCGACCGCCCGAGCCCGGTCGGCGGCGGTACCGCCGGGCCCGCCAGGACCATCCGCCTTTCCGAATCCACCAGCGCCATCGCCGGCTCCACGGGCACCATCGCCGTCGGCGGCTCGGCCCTGCCGGCCGGCCCCGCCAGGGCGGCGCCCGGCACGGTCTGCTGGGAACCTGCCTTCGCCCAGGACCTCGCCTGGTGTGCGCTGGACGCGATCGACCGGCTCGGCCGGCCGGGCGGCCGATCGGCGCTGCTGCGGGTCTCGACACGCCCGATCGAGCAGTCGCTGGCCGGGATACCCGCCGACGCCGAGGGGCGGGCCCGGCGACGCGCCGGGGTGCTTGCGGGCGGCTACCGGCTGCGTGACGGCGTGACCAGCGCCAACGCCACCGGTGGAGCCGGCGCCGGGCCCGGCAGCGGATCCGGCGGTGGGCTCGGGCCGGCGGTGACCCTGGTCGGGGCCGGCTGCGTCGTGGCCGACGTTCTCGCCGCCGCCGACGAGCTCGGCGCGGGGCTGGGCCGCGGTGTCGCCGTCGTCTGCCTGACCTCCCCCGACCTGGTCTGGCGCGCTCTGCAGGCACGCCGTGGCCTGCTGCCGGGCGACACATCGATCCTCGACGAGCTCTTCCCCGCCGACCGGCGCGGCCCGCTGGTCACCGTGACCGACGGAGACCCACGCACCCTGGGATTCCTCGCCGGTGTCCACGGCGATCCCGTCTCCGCCCTCGGCGCGGGCATGGTGGTGCCGGTCGACGTGGCGACGATCGTCGGCGCGGCCCTCGACCTGCTGGACGAGATCGAAAGCTACCCGGCGTAAGGCTGCTCCGCAGGGCTACTCAAGGTGATGAAAGGAGCGGGCGCCAGGCGCCCGCTCGTCCGCGTCGAAAGGCCCGTGAGGTCCTGACGGCGGCGTGTCAGGTCCCGATCGCGTGCACGCCGCCGTCCACGTGAATGATCTCTCCGGTGGTGGCGGGGAACCAGTCCGACAGCAGCGCCACGCAGGCCCGGGCCGTCGGCTCGGTGTCCTGGATGTTCCAGCCGAGCGGCGCGCGCTCGTCCCAGACGCCCTCGAACCGCTCGAAACCAGGGATGCTCTTGGCCGCCATGGTACGCAGCGGCCCCGCGGCGACAAGGTTGACCCGCACCCCGCGCGGCCCGAGATCACGGGCGAGATACCGGGTGGCCGACTCCAGGCCGGCCTTGGCCACCCCCATCCAGTCGTAGGAGGGCCAGGCCACGCTCGCGTCGAAGTCGAGCCCCACGATCGAGGCGCGTTCGCCGAACAGCGGCAGTGTCGCCCGACACAGCGAGGCCAGCGACCAGGTCGAGATCTGCACCGCGGTCGCCACCTCCGGCCAGGGGGCGTCCACGAAGGGCTTTCCGCCGAGCACCGACTCGGGCGCGAAACCAATCGCGTGCAGGACGCCGTCCAGACCGTCGGTGTGCTCGAGAACCCGGTCGGACAGCGTGCCCAGATGCGTTTCGTCGGTCACGTCCAGTTCGATCACGGCGGCCTCGGTGGGCAGCCGCCGGGCGATCCGCCTGGTCAGTGACAGGCCCCGGCCGAAACCGCTGAGCACCACGGTCGCGCCCTGTTCCTGCGCGATACGGGCAACGCCGAAAGCAATGGACGCGTCCGTCAGAACGCCGGTGACAAGGATGCGCTTACCTGCGAGGAGTCCGCTCACAGGCCCGCATCCTGCCAAACATCGGCCGGGGCTGGCGAGGCGGCACACCGACAAAGCAACCCCCCTCAGGGTGCCGGCGCACCGACAARAGCGCGCCGGCCAGCACACCTGGCACACTTCTGGCACACCTGGAAAAGCGTCCACCGGCGCACCAGCCCGAACATGCCGGCCCGAGCATGCCGGCCCGAGCATGCCGGCCCGGCCCATCGTCCAGGCCACGACAGCCAGGCCACAGCGACCAGGCCACAGCAGCCGGGGCACAGCGACCAGGCCACAGTCATGTCGCCCGCGCCCGGCCGGCCCCGGACAACCGCAGGACGATCATCGCGAGCACGCCGGCGAGCGTCGACGCGACGAGCACGGCGGTGGCCGCGCGCTGCTGGGCAGCGGCGTCGTCGAGGGCGAGCCGGGACATCAGCAGGCTCACCGTGAAGCCGATGCCGCCGAGCACCCCGACCGGCGTCACCGCGCGCCAGCCAAGGCCAGCCGGCAGCCGCGCCACCCCGGCCCGCACCGCCAGCCACGCCCCGCCGATGATGCCGGCGGCCTTGCCGACGACGAGCCCGGCAACCACCCCCTGAGCAACCGGATCCCTGGCAACGGCGAGCAGCGCCGCCCCCGTCACCGGCACCCCGGTCTCGGCGAGCGCGAACAGCGGGACCACGAGACCGGCCGAGAGCGGGTGCAGCCGATGCTCCAGGCGCAGCGCGGGTGTGGCCTGCTCACCCGGATCGGGACGCACCCGGGTGAGCAGGGCGAGCACGATGCCGGCGACGGTCGCGTGCACCCCGGAGGCGTGCAGGCACACCCACAGCGCCAGCGCCAGCGGCACGTACAGCAGCGGGGAGCGCCAGCGCCGCCACTGCGCGAAGGCGTACCCGGCCGCCAGCGCGACGGCCGCCACCAGCCAGAGCGGCTCAAGCCCCCGGGTGAACAGGACGGCGATCAGGACGATGCCGCCGAGGTCGTCGACGACGGCGAGGCTGAGCAGCAGCACCCGCAGCGAGGTGGGCACCTTCGCCCCCGCCAGGGACAGCACGCCGAGCGCGAAGGCGATGTCGGTGGCGACGGGAATCGCCCAGCCGACGGCCGCCGCGGGCGCGCCCCGGCTGACCGCGAGGAACACCAGCGCGGGAACGATCATGCCACCGACGGCGGCGGCGACCGGCAGCACGGCGGCCCGGCGACCCGCCAGCTCCCCGATGACCAGTTCGCGTTTGAGCTCGAGACCGGCGACGAAGAAGAACACCGCGAGCAGCCCGTCCGCCACCCAGGCCCCAGCGGTCAGGTGCGTCAGATGCAGCCAGGACGGGCCGAAGCCCAGATCTGCCCGCCACACGTCGTGGTAGCTGCCGTCGGCGAGGTTGGCCCACAGCAGGGCGAGCGCGGTGGCGGCCAGCAGCAGGAACCCGCCGGTGGTCTCCCGGCGCAGGAACTCCGCGAACGCGCCACGGGCGGCCAGCGCCTGGCTGACACGTCCCGTGACCGCGGACTGCCCGTCAACCACCGATCGGGTGCGCACCAGCGGGAGGTCCTTCCAGGGGAAGCCGACGTTGGACGCCGACCAGACTTCCCGGCACACCTGTTGAGCGGTTCAAGCGGTGACGTGTTGATGCGTTGACGCGTTGGGCGCTGTTGGCCAGTGCCGCCATCCTGGCACAGCGGGCCACGGATTTCCTGGTCATGACGTTTCTGCCCGATGGTGGATCTGCCGGAGGAGCTTCCCCGACCCCGGCGGCCGTCGGGGCGGTACGGCCAACGCTCGACACCGGCGGGTGCGGCGCGCCGGCCGGGCGGCGCCGTCCTGGCTGGTTCAGCCGCCCGGCAGGATCGTCATGCTGACAGGCTCGTCACGGTTTTCCTGCGCGAGCGCCTGGTGATCTTGCGGACGATCGGTTCGACGACCCGAGCGGCCAGCGGGCCGACAATCGCCATGATCAGCACATAGCAGGCGGCGAACGCGCCAAGCTTCGGCTCCACGTCGGCCACGACCGCCAGACCCGCGATGACGATCGAGAACTCGCCCCGCGCGACCAGTGCGGCCCCGGCCCGGTAGCGGCCCATCGTGCCGATCCCGGCCTTGCGCGCCGCCCACCAGCCGGTGAACACCTTCGTCGCCACCCCGGCGAGCGCCAGCAGCAGAGCGGGAAGGAACACCGGGGGGATCTCGCTGGGCTCCGTCTGCAGGCCGAAGAAGACGAAGAACACCGCGGCGAAGAGATCCCGCAGCGGCGTGAGCACCTCCCGCGCGCCCTCGGCCACCGGCCCCGACACGGCGATGCCGACCAGGAACGCCCCGACCGCGGCGGACACCCGGACCTGCTGGGCGGCGCCGGCCACGAGCAGAGCCAGCCCCATCAGCCGCAACAGCAGGATCTCGCTGTTGGGATCCGCGTTCGGGTTGTGGACCAGCCGGCTGACCTGCCGGCCGTACCGCAACGCCAGGACCAGGACGCAGACCAGCGCGGCCAGCGCGACCAGCAGCGTGACCGACCCCTGGGCGAGTGTCTGGTGGGCCAGCAGCGCGGTGAGGATGGGCAGGTACACCGCCATGGCGAGGTCCTCGAGGACCAGCACGGACAGCACCACGGGTGTCTCACGGTTACCGACCCGCCCCAGATCGGTGAGGACCTTGGCGATGATCCCGGAGGACGAGATGGYGGTGACCCCGCCCAGGACGACCGCGGCCAGCGGGCCCCAGCCGAGCAGGAACGCGGCGGCCACGCCGGGCAGGGCGTTGAGCGTCAGGTCGAGCGCGCCCGTGGGCGCCTGCCGGCGCAGGCCGTCGATCAGCTCCTGCGCCGTGTACTCCAGGCCGAGCGTCAGCAGCAGCAGGACGACCCCGATCTCGGCGCCGACCTCGATGAACTCCTCGCTGGCACCCAGCGGGAACAGCCCTCCGTGCCCGAAGGCGAGCCCCCCCAGCAGGTAGAACGGGATCGGGGAGATACCCACGATGGTGGCACAGTGGCCGAGCAGCCCGAGGGTGAACAGGACCGCGCCCAGTTCGAGGAAGGTCGCGGCTATGTCCACGGGCGGCTCTCCGCCAGTGCCGTGTCAGTGCTCCTTGGTAGCGCCGCGCCAGCGGCCAAGATCGCTATCAACCGACKCGGAACAGTTCGGCAACGGCAGCCGTGTTCTCCGGCGTACCAACCACCACGACGACGTCACCGGCAACGAAACCGAAGTCCGGGCGCGGGGAAGCGATCACCTGCTGGTCTCGAACGACAGCGACAATTGACGCTCCGGTCCTCGTCCGCGCATGGGTCTCCCCCAGCGGCTGCCCGTCGTAGGGGGAACCGGGAGTAATTTTGATCTGCTCCCCGACGATGCCCGCGAAGGCCTTGCCGAGGTTGTTCAGCCGCTCGACGATGTGCGGGGCACCCAGCAGTTCTGCCAAGGCGTCGCTCTCCTCCGCGGTCAGCGGGATTGACTCACTACAGGTGTCCATGTCGTCGGTGTCGTAGATCACCAGCTCACGCCGACCGCCATGATGTGACACCACACCGACCCGCCGTCCACTGCGGGTGCGGAAATCGTGGCGCAACCCGATGCCCGGGAGCGTGGTCTCCTCCACGTCCACTGCGACCCCTCCGGTGAACCCGACGTGGACGCCGAACCCACAAAAGATCGAAATCCCAATGATCAGAACTCGGTGATCCGAACTGCCCGATGCCCGGAACCACTTGATGCCCGGAGCCGCTCAGCGATCAGATCGCTGACCAGAACTGCGCAACCAGAACTGCCGTGACCAGAACTGCGGGTCCGCTTCTGACGCATCGACCCTCTCGTTATCTAAACATACCCAACGGCCCGGTAGCCCGGGCTGACAAGCCCCGAGCCGTCCGGCCGGCCCGGAGGGCTCGCCGGACGGACGGTCAACCAGTTGGCGGCCGGCAGAAGCATTCCCCGGATACCGTGACGAGAGCGTCCAGCGCATCCACGGCCGGGCGTGTGGGCCGGGCAGCGGCCCACGAGGGTTCACGAGGATTTACCGGGAGGCGGGGCCGCGGTGCTGAACAGGAGTGCTCGCATCATCCGCCGGATCGTGGTGAGCGCGGTCGGCGTGGCCGTGCTGGGGTTGGGCGTGGCCCTGCTCGCCCTGCCCGGGCCGGGCTTCCTCGTCATCGCGCTGGGGTTCTTCGTCCTGAGCCTGGAGTACGAGTGGGCCCGCCGGCAGTTCGAGCAGGCCCGGCGCAGGGCCGCCGACCTTGCCGACCAGGCGGCCGCGAGCGTGTGGTCATCGGCGTTCACGATCCTGTTCGGGCTCGGGATGATCGCGGCAGGCATCCTCTGGATCGTCGTGGAGACGCTGCCCTTCTCCTCACCGTGGACGGGCGGCAGTGTGGTCTTCGGCGGTCTGGTGATCCTTTCCACCATTCTGTTCAGCCTGTGRCAGGCCAAACAGGCCCGTGACGCCGGCGAGCCGACCCCGGCCGAACTGCTCGATCTCAAGGAGGAGGAACACCACAGGCGCGTCTCCGCCGCCTCCTCATCCACCTCCGCTCCTCCTGGCGCGCCCCCGACCTCCTCCACCGAGGAATAGCCGCCACCGGACCGGCAAATCCCCGAACCGGGCGTCCTCTTCGGCCCGTCTGTCTTCGGCCCGTCCGTCTTCGGCCCGTCTGTTCTCAACTGGTTGCGCTCGACCTGCTGTGTTCAGCCCGTTGCGGCGCCCCGACGGACCAGCGCCCACGCCCTGCCCTTCTCGCACCGAGAAACCCGCCGGCGACAGCCGTCGCCCGCGGCCCTGACCCGGCACTCGTAGGTGGAAAACGTCATCCCCACACCGGAAACCACCTACAGCGCGCGGACGCGTAGGTGGAAAACGCTGTCAGGACAACTGGAACCACCTACGCCTTCGGCCGACGGCGGGCCAGGTGAGGTGGCCTACTGGCCCTGGGTGAACTCGCTTATGCCGATGACGTTCGACTGGGCGTGTACGCACCGGTAGACAGCGGCCTTGTCGGCCGGCGAGGCAAACGTGATGTTGTAGCGCAACGGATAGACCCGGCTGCTGCGCACGCTGTTGTGGTCGGGCGGCTCCTGTACCGCCCCACCGCTGGTGGGGCATGCGGCCCGGACGGCGTCCTTCTGGGCATCGGTCGCGGTCGGAGTGAAGTAGACCACCGCCTCGACGCGTGGTGAGGGCCCGGCTACCGTGACGTAGATGCCGAAGGCAATCAGGCCGGCCAGCGCAAGCGCACCCAACACCACCCAACGCCGGTTATGCCGATCTGTCAGGGTCCGGCGCGCCGTGGCCAGGGCCCGCGCCGCGGCCGGCCGCGGCGGGCGGCGATCACCTACTCGTGTCGCCGCGGTCGGCCTGGTCGGCGCTGGCTCGCCCAACACTTCGTCCGGTACGTCCTGCGAGGTCACGGGCCTTCCTTCGGGCGCGGTAGCGGCCTGCCACAACGGTTGCGGCCAGCCTGACACCGATCGGCACGGCGCCGGCCGGCGCACGGCGATCGGTGTCCGCAATCCGACCATCGCGACCGGACCTACCCCCAACCTAGCGCCGTGAGCGAGGTCGTAGGGTAAGCGGTCTTCCCGCTCGTGCCGACCGACACGTGCGATCCATGTCACACCCAGAACCACGTTCAGAACCACGTCCAGACCTGAATCCAAGCCGGCCCAATGCGTTTCGATCACGGGGGGCCAGGGGCATCGCGTGACGGCGTCCCTGGTGATCGTCTGTGTTCGTGGTGGCGGAGGGCCCCGAGAAACTCCGGAGAGACCGTGCCCTCCCGCATTGAGGACTACGCGCTGATCGGCGACACACATTCGGCCGCGCTGGTCTCCAGGGACGGTTCGATCGACYGGTTGTGCCTGCCCCGCTTCGACTCGCCCGCGTGTTTTGCCGCCCTGCTCGGTGACGAGAACTCCGGCCGCTGGAGGATCGCGCCGGTCGATCCGGTACTCGCGGTGAGCAGACGATACCGCGGCGACACCCTCGTCCTCGAAACCRACATGACCACGACGAGCGGGACCGTACGGATCGTCGACGCGATGTACCCGCGCTCCGGCGAGCACCTCGTGCTGCGGCTCGTCGAGGGCATCGAGGGCACGGTCCGGATGCGCAGCGAGACCCGCATCCGCTTCGACTACGGCTCGATCGTCCCGTGGGTGCGCCGTTTCGACGACCACACGGTGGTCRCGGTCGCCGGCCCCGACGCGGTCACCCTGCGCACGACCGCGCCGATGGAGGGCCACGACATGGCCACCTACTCRCAGTTCACGGTCTCCGCCGGGCAGTCCGTGCCGTTCTCGCTGACCTGGTGCCCCTCGCACCGTCCGACCCATGCCCGCATCGACGTCCGCCGGGCGATCGACCTGACCGAGTCGTGGTGGGCGGACTGGATGGCCGGCTGCACCTACGACGGCCAGTGGCAGGACGCCGTCCGCCGGTCCCTGATCACCCTCAAGGCGCTGACGTACGCGCCGACCGGCGGCATCGTCGCGGCGGTCACAACCTCCCTGCCGGAGATGATCGGCGGGGTCCGCAACTGGGACTACCGCTACTGCTGGCTGCGGGACGCCACCATCACCCTGCTCGCCCTGCTCGACGCCGGGTTCACCAGCGAGGCCACGGCCTGGCGGGAGTGGCTGCTGCGGGCGGTGGCGGGCGACCCCTCACAGGTCCAGATCATGTACGGCGTCGGCGGCGAGCGCCGGCTGCCCGAGTACGAGGTACCGTGGCTGCCCGGCTACGAGGGCTCCGCTCCCGTCCGGGTCGGCAACGGCGCCGTCGACCAGTTCCAACTGGACGTCTACGGCGAGGTGCTCGACGCGCTGCACGTCGCCCGGATGGCCACCGACGTCGACGGCCATGACGACTCGTGGGCGTTGCAGAGCAAGCTGATGGAGTTCCTGGAGACCGGGTGGCGCAAGCCCGACGAGGGCATCTGGGAGGTCCGCGGGCCGCGCCGGGACTTCGTCCACTCCAAGGTGATGGCCTGGGTGGCGGTCGACCGGGCCGTCAAGGGCATCACCGAGTGGGGGCTGCCCGGCCCGCTGGACCGCTGGACGGCGCTGCGGACCGAGATCCACAACGAGGTCTGTGCCCGCGGTTTCGACCCCGCCCGCAACACCTTCACCCAGTTCTACGGCTCCACCGAACTGGACGCGGCCCTGCTGAACATCCCGCTCGTCGGCTTCCTGCCGGCGACGGATCCGCGCGCGGTCGGCACGGTCGCCGCCATCGAACGCGAACTCGTCCAGGACGGGTTCGTGCTGCGCTACCCGACCGCGGAGGACGGCGCGGTCGACGGCCTGCCCGCCGGTGAGGGCGCCTTCCTCGCCTGCACCTTCTGGCTCGCCGACAACTACGCCCTGTCGGGACGGGTGCGCGAGGCCCAGGAACTGTTCGAGCGGCTGCTTGCGCTGCGTAACGACGTGGGGTTGCTGGCGGAGGAGTACGACCCCGCCCTCGGCCGGCTGGTCGGCAACTTCCCGCAGGCGTTCAGCCACGTCCCGCTGGTCAACACCGCCCGGACGCTGACCGACGCCCTGCGCGGCAGGCCGCGCTCGCGCACCGACCGGGCCTACCCGCCAGGCCACTTCTTCGGCTGATTCCCCGGCCGACTCCCCGATCGTCCGCCGGCCGTCCCCGCTGTCCGCCCGCTTCGTCCGCTTCGTCCGCCCGTCATCCGTGCCGGGACAGCCGAAGCGGCGGGGAACGACGAGGGAAGAGAGAAARGCAAAGGATCATCTTTTGCGCCGCGCGCCCGGCAGCCCCGTAACATCGCCGGCGGACGGGTACGCGACCATAGTTCTTCCTGCGCTCCCTGCGCGCACGGAAACCCATGGCRTCCAAGGAACCAGGAGCGGGCGCGTGGCGGGTCGGGTTGCGGTGATCGGCGGCGGCATTCTCGGGCTCGCGGTGGCCCGGCGGATCCAGCAGGTCGATCCCGCTGCCACGGTGACGCTCTTCGAGAAGGAGCATGACGTCGCCCGCCACCAGAGCGGGCACAACAGCGGAGTCGTCCACGCCGGGCTGTACTACCAACCGGGATCCCTGAAGGCGACCCTGTGCCGACGAGGCGTGGTGCTGCTCAGGGAGTACTGCGCCACGCACGGCATCCGCTACGACGAGTGCGGCAAGGTCGTGGTCGCGGTCGACGACAGCGAGCTGGGCAGGCTCACCGACATCGCGCGCCGGGCACAGGCCAACGGCGTCCCGGACACCACCATGCTGGACGGGCACGACCTGCGCCGCTACGAACCGCACGCCCGCGGGGTGGCCGCACTGCACTCCCCCACGACCGCGATCGTCGACTACCGGGCGGTGGCCCGCCGGCTGCGTGACAGCGTCCAGGACGCCGGCGGCACGGTGCGTACCGGCAGCGAGGTCGTCGCCGTCGAGGAGCGTCCCGACGGCGTCCACCTGGGCCTGCGGGTTCGGGGGAACATCCGGGTGCCGCCCAACGGCACGCACGCGACCGCGTCCCGGGCCGGTGGCACGGTCGCGGCCGTGTCCACGATGGCCGGGCCGTTCGACCTGCTCGTCGCCTGCGCCGGCCTGCAGTCCGACCAGGTCGCCGCGCTCACCGGCGAGGATCCCTCACCACAGATCGTCCCGTTCCGCGGCGACTACTGGCTGCTGCGACCGGAGCGCCGCGGCCTCGTGCGCGGGCTGATCTACCCGGTGCCGGATCCGCGATACCCGTTCCTCGGCATCCATCTGACCAGAAGGGTGGACGGGAACGTGYTGGTCGGCCCGAACGCGGTCCTCGCGACCGCCCGCGAGGGCTACACCGGGCTGAYCGTGCGAGGCTCCGAACTGCGTCAGACGCTCGCCTGGCCGGGCTTCCGGACGATGGCGCGCCGGCACTGGCGGACCGGGGCCCGGGAGATCCTGCGCACGGCGAGCCGGCACGCGTTCATCGCCGAGGCCCGCCGGTACGTCCCACAGCTGCAGGCCGCCGACGTGGTCCGGGGGCCCTCCGGTGTCCGGGCGCAGGCGGTCGCGCGCGACGGCGCCCTGGTGGACGACTTCGTGCTGTCGATACGCGGGAAGATCGTGCACGTGCGGAACGCGCCGTCACCGGCGGCCACCGCTTCCCTGGCCATCGCCGAGCACATAGTGGACAGGATCGTGGCCGAACCGGCCGCGTGAGCGCACCGGCGCCGCCCGCGCCGGGGCACCTCACCCACGATCAGCTGTCTCTCCCGCCGAGGCCGCCGGGCCCACCACGGGCTTCCCTCGGCCTGACGGGCAGAAACCGGGCCAGCAGCGCGYCGGTGACGGTGAACAGCCCGCTCAGCAGCGTGATCCACAGACCCGGCCCCAGCTCGACCGAGAGGTCCAGCTCGATGCCGCCCAACTGGTCGACGCGCAGCAGCCGAATCATGTCGATCACAGCGATCAGAATGATCGTCAGGCCGATCGCGGCGGTGAGTATCCACCGCCAGCCATTTCGGTCACGGCCGGTGAGCATCCCGCCGAGAACGACCGCCAGGACACCGAGCAGCGCTGTCGTCCCGCCGTAGTACCGGCCGGCCTCGGTCCCCCGCAGCGGGAGCTCCATGATGTCGAAGGCGGTGATGGTCGCCCAGGTCATGACCGAACCGACGATGGCCGTGGCACCGGCGACGAGCACGAGCAGGCCCCCGAGCAGCCCCACCAGCCGCTCCCCGGCATGTGCGGGGTCACCTGCCGTGGCGCCCGTACCGCCCGTGTAGCCCGCCGGCCCCCCACCCGTCTCCCCCGGACGGGCGCCGACCGGAGCGCCCCACAGGAAGCCCGGCTCGGCGCCGCCGTCCGGTGGCCCGGCTTTACCCGGGCCGTTCGCGGCGTTACCCGCGGCGGGGCGCGCCCACGACAGGGACCCGGGCGCCGGTGGTGCGCCACTGGTGTCCCGGCCACCGGCGTCCGGTCCGCGGTAACCGGGCGGCCGGGCCCATCGTGGATCAGCCGTCAGCGCGTGCGCCGCACGTCGTTCGGCACGCCACCGGCGCAGCCGCTCCAACTCGCCGTCCACACTGTCCGTGTTGTCCGTTATACCTGTTTTATCCGTCCTGATCGTGTTACCTGTGTTGTCCGCGTTGCCCCGGCCGTCTCCACCGATCGGCTGGGGCCGCGGGCCAGCACCGTCGGCTGGGCCGCTCACCCGACCCTTGGACGGATCCGTGCCGGCCTCCACATGGGCCCGATCCTCCCCGGCCTGCCCGCCCGGTCCCCAGAGTTGCTCCTCCGACCGCCAGATCTGCTCCTCCGGCTCCTGGGCCGCCMCCATCGGCTCCCGGAGCCGGGATCCAGCCGGTGGCCCAGCCCCCGCGAGGGCCCCAGGCACGGAAAGAGGATCGGCGCGCTGCCCTCGGCTCCGTGCCGGCCCGGAGATCCGGGCCTCCGGCAACGCGAGAAAAGCATCATCGCGCTGCCTTCGGCCAGGGGAGCCCGCGTCCGCCACAGGCTCGACCGCCGAGCGCGCCCGCGGGCTCGGTTCCTGCTCGGACACGTCTTCCTCCTGTTTCTGTCCGACCGACGGTCACCCGGCTCCAACTGGCCGGGGGTCTGGCCCTGCAGGCCGACCGGATCCGGCACCCGGGATTCGGCGCGCGTGGCGCCGGCCGGCACCTGCCCGGCTCGTGACGTCTTGTCCTCCGTCACTCCTGGTCGTATCACGCGGTCGGACGGCGCGCGCGGTCACTTCCGCCTCCTGGGACACAATCACGCCCGGTGGAACCCAGTTCCACCGGGCACGGTTTCCGCGGGGGTTCCCGCGGGCACAGACGATCATGCTGACGCTTCGGTTCGGCCGGTCGRCCAGGCCGGACCCGGCGCGGTCATCCGCCATGACGGCCACGCCGCAGCAGCCAACCGCCGACAAGCGCGAGCAACCCGGCCACCAGGGTCAGGACCAGCCCCGACGCGGGAGCGACGCTGATCTGGTTGGCGGCGAGGGTCCGGAAGGACGACAGCGAGGCCGGCCCGGCGACCAGATCCATGACGGCGAACACGGCGACTCCCGCTCCCAGCAGCGTCGCCACCGCGGCGTCCGTGCCGCCCGGGCGGCGGCCGGACACATGCGCCGCACCGATCACCAGCAGGACAACCGCCACCATCAGGGTGATTCTTCCATCACCAACCGTCAGACCGGTGAACGTACGGGTCTCCTCGCCATCACTGACCGTGCTCCAGGGCAGGGTGGCGGCAATCCCGCCGAGGCCGCCGGCGACGGTCAGGAGCACACCGGCGAACCGGCCACCGACGCCGGGTTCCGCATCGATGCCGGGTTCCGGCTCCACGGGCGAACGCGGACGCGAGCCGCGCGGACCCGCGCCGTGCGCGGATCGCGCGGCTTTCACGGGCCGCGCGGCCTGCGAAGGCTGGGAAGGCTGCGCCTCTTCGGACGGCTGATCGTCCAGCGTGCCCCCACGCAGTACGCCGCTGCCAGGCGGGCGGCCGGCGGGCGGCCCTTCCTCGGGCGGGTCGCCGCCGGGGCGGCCGGCGGCAGGCTCGGCGGACCCGGGCGCCGGAGGCCGCCCCGAGGAAGTGTCACGCGGTGTGACGCGCAGCGGGGAAAGCACGACCGTGGAGTCGGAATCGGAACGGGAGCCGGTGCCGCCGGTCTCCGGCCGAGATTCGCGCCGCCCTGGTGGTGCCTGGCGGCTGAAATACCCGGTCGTGCCCGCGGTGGCGGCGGTCGGGTAGCTCGACCGCGGTTCGTCGCCGGGCCGTGCCGTCGTCCCGGTCGACCCGCTGGCTTCGCTCCCCGCCGCGGCCGCCTGGCCGGTCAGTGACCGCCGACGGATCCGCGACGTCTGCTCCCATGGCGCCGGGTCGTCCCCCGGCAACGGCACCGGAACGTCCGGCGTGGGAGACGCCGGAGCCAGACCACCGTGGTTTCCATGCTGGCTGCGCTGACTGTCGGTGTTGTCACGCCCGGGTGGCTGCTCCGGCGTGTCCGGCTGCGCGGGCCGCGGCTGCCACGGACGGTCATCCGTCACCGCCGGCCGGGCGGCACCCCGGTCTTCGGGCAGGGGCCCGCGTGGCTGTGGCTGCGCCTGCCCCGGACCCGCCGGCGCCCGCGACGGTGCCGGGGTGGGAGGCGCCGCACCCACAACCGGCGGTTGCGACGACCCGGCGAACGGCTGCGACGACCCGGCAGACGGCTGCGACGACGCTGTCGGCGGCTGCGGGGGCCTGGCCGATGACTGCGACAACCCGGCCGACGGCGGGGCAGAAGCGGCCGACGACTGTGCCGGCCCGACTGGCGGTTGCGAGGGCCTGCCAGAAGGCTGCGGCGACACGGCCGACGGCTGTGCGGACGCGGCTGGCGACTGCGGGGGCACGGCTGGCGACTGCGGCCGTGCGGCCAGTGGCTGTGACCGGGCGGGCGTGGAGCGGGCAGCCGGCCGTGCCTCGGGCGAACTCTCCGACGACTGCGGGCCTGGCCGCTCAGGGCCTGGCCGCTCAGGGCCTGGCCGCTCAGACCCCGAACGCTGCGGAGCCGGCCGGCCGGGAACGGCCCGATCGGGGGCGCCGCCGGCGGCCCGCTGATCGGGCCGGCCGGTGGGGGAACCGGCCGGTGGGGGAACCGGCGGTGTCACGGGTGGCACAGCGTCACCCGGCCTGCTCCCGCCGGGCAGATCTCCGGCCGGCCGGGCACGGTCCGCCGCAGTCGGTCGGGGACGCGGCGGCTGAGCGCTCGGCGGCTGAGCGCCCGGCGGCTGAGCGCCCGGCGGCTGAGCGCCCGGCGGCTGAGCGCCCGGCGGCTGAGCGCCCGGCGGCTGAGCGCCCGGCGGCGGAGCGCTCGGCGGCTGCGTGGGCCGGGGTTGGACGGGCCTCGGCTGTGCCCGGCGAAGCTCCACCCGGCGGGGCTCCGCGGACGGTGGTAGGCGGCGTTCCACCCGCGAAGGCTCGGCCCGCGAGGGCGGGACGCGCGGCGGCTCGACCGGACGAGGATCACCTGATCGAGAACCCGACGGCGCTCCGGCCGCTGGAGCTGGCGAGGCACGCGGCGGCTCGACCGGACGAGAGTCGCCCTGCGCTGGCTGTGCCCGCCCCGACTCCGACTCACGCGACGGTGACGGTTGCGCCACCGGAGGTTTCGGCGCGTCCGTTCCGCGAGGACCGGCGACGGGCTGCCCGCCAGCGGCGGTCCCACCGATGACGCGGCTGTCAGCGGGCCGTGCGGCCGGTCGTGCGGCCGGCCCCTGCCAGGACTGCGCCCCGGGACGTCGACCGCCCGGATCAGCCCCCCGGCCTGCCGTCCCTGTGGGACCGGCCGCCGTCCCGGACGACGATGACGCCGCTGGACGCTCGCCCGGTGCCACGCCCGAGCCGCGATCCCCCGCCGACCGGGCGACCGGCGGCCGCCCCTCGGACGGTCGTGCCCCACCAGCCCCACCAGCCCCACCGGCAGCACCGGCAGCACCGGCAGCACCGGCAGCACCGGCAGCACCGGCAGCACCGGCAGCACCGACAGCGAAGCGTGGCGGTTGCGCCGGGCGATGTCCGGATGCCTGTCGCGCGTCCGGCCCGGCTGTGCTGCTCCCGGCGGAAGTGCTGCTCCCGGCGGAAGTGGCCGCGGCGGCACCCGCCGCGGAAGGAGCAGACGTCTGCGGCCGCTCGGGCGGATCCGATGGACGTCCGACGTCCTTCTTCCCGCTGTCGGCGTTCCCGCTGTCGGCGTTCGCGCCCTCCCCGCTGGACGGCCTCGACGGGCCCGACGGGCTCATGACCGGACCGGATCTGGCGCTACCAGCGCCCTGGTCGGTTCGGCCAGACCGCTGCGGCGGTTGATCGGTCATTGCGCACGCTCCCGGGTCACGTGGGCCGAGTCAGGCCCAGCGTAATCCGGAGCATGCGTCGCTCCAGTAGCCGTTCTGCAACGTATCGTAAACGGCATTACCGTACGTTCGCCTGACTGGTCACATACGCACGCGGGGCCTGCGGATACCCGTGCGTGGACCCGGCCCTCAACTTCACCGAAATCCTCATCGAGGACGACCCTACGACCCACCGCCGTCGCGTACCGTTCCAGCCGGTCCGCGACAGTCGTGACACGACCGATCCGGAAAGCCACGGTCGATCACAGTTATCTCAAAACGGCCACGGCACCCGGTCTACGCGCCCATTACGACAGGCGACACGAAAACCAGCCTGCAAATACCGCAAAGCACGCCGACATCCGGTCCTCACGAACTCGACACCCACCCGTAACCCCCATCGCCACGGTGGCCGATTTGGCATGCCGACGGACCTCGCATCGCACGGAAGCAACGCTCGGGCGCCACGGACAGAACAGGATCTCAACCGCCCTCGTCAACCACCACCAGATGATCGACAGGCCCACCACGGCAGGCAGCCCTCTACACCCCCGAGCCCCGCCAACGCCGATCACCGCGAGGCAGCCCGCCCGGCAGACCGCTCCGAAGGATGTGAATCCACCGCTGCCAGAACAGCACCGGATCCACATCCTTCCCCACGCCCAATGATCGGCAAGCCCACCACGCCGACCAACCAACCAACCACGCCAGAGGCCCCCAAATTGCGGCAAAGCCCCCAACCAACCGCCCCCTTACCGATCATCGACAGATGATCGGTAAGCCCACCACGGCGGCCAACCAACCACGTCAGGGGCCCCCAAATTGTGACAAAGTCACAATTTGGGGTCAGACCTCTTCCCCGATACGGTGTACCCGGATGGTGTTGGTCATCCCGGCCACGCCGGGCGGGGTACCGGCCACGACGACCACCAGTTCGCCGGGCTTACAGCGTTCCAGCTGGAGCAGCGCGCTGTCGACCTGCCGCACCATCTCGTCGGTGCTGTGCGCGAACGGGACCAGGAAGGTCTCGACGCCCCACAGCAGTGCGAGCTGGCTGCGGACGGCGGGCACCGGGGTGAAGGCCAGCAGCGGGATGGGGCTGCGGTATCGGGCGAGCCGGCGGGCGGTGTCCCCGCTCTGGCTGAACGCCACCAGGTAGCGGGCGCCCATGGCGCTGCCGACGTTGGCGGCAGCCTCCGCCAGCGCGCCACCGACGGTACGCGGACGGGTACGCAACGGTGGGAGCCGGCCCAGGTCCGTTTCGGCTGTCTCGATGATCCGGGCCATCGTGGCCACGGCTTCGACGGGGTACTCACCGACGCTGGTCTCGGCCGACAGCATGATCGCGTCGGCGCCGTCGAGAACCGCGTTGGCGCAGTCGCTGGCCTCGGCCCGGGTGGGCCGGGGCGCGTGCACCATCGACTCCAGCACCTGGGTGGCCACGATCACCGGCTTCGCGCGCTCGCGCGCCCAGGACACGCCGCGCTTCTGTACCAGTGGCACCACCTGCAACGGCAGTTCCACCCCCAGGTCACCCCGGGCGATCATAAGACCGTCGAACGCCTCGACGATCTCTTCGAGCTGGTCAACGGCCTGCGGCTTTTCGATCTTGGCCAGGACGGGCAGGCGCACCCCGACCTCGTCCATCACCGCCCGGACCTTCTCGACGTCGGCGGCCGAGCGGACGAAGGACAGAGCGATCATGTCGGCGGGCAGCCCGAGCCCGAAACGCAGGTCCTCGGCGTCCTTGTCGGTCAGGGCGGGCACGCCAAGGGCCGCGCCCGGGATGTTCATCCCCTTGTGGTTGCTGACCGGGCCACCGACGATGACCGTGGTGTGGACGTCGGAGCCCGCGACCTCGACGACCTCGAGCACCAGCCGGCCGTCGTCGACGAGGATCCGGTCGCCCGCGGTGACATCGGAGGTCAGCCCGGAGAAGGTCGTCCCGACCCGGTGCTGGTCACCGAGCACGTCGTCAGTCGTGATCGTGAACCGGTCGCCGGAGGCCAGGGTGACCGGGCCGGACCCGAACTTCCCGAGTCTGATCTTGGGCCCCTGCAGGTCGACGAGGATGCCGACGCTACGGCCGACCGCGTCGGAGGCGGCCCGGATCTGCTGGTAGGTCTGCGCATGCTGTTCATGGGAGCCGTGGGAGAGGTTGAGACGGGCGATGTCCATACCGGCCTCGACCAGCTCCCGAATCCTCTCGGGCGAGCTGGTGGCCGGACCAAGTGTGCATACAATTTTCGCGCGGCGAGACACGAGACAAGCCTAGGAAATGACTCCGGTGGTCCGTACACCGCCCCCACTATCCGCTGGCCGACACCCGGAAAGTTTTCCAACCGCGGGAAAAAGGCCCTATTCCGTTTACCTGGGGCGCCATGCGTACAGGTGGGCGTACCGTCACACCGGCCCGCGCCGCCGCGGGGAGGCGGGTGACGACAGCCGGGCAGGCCCGCCCACGGCCGTCACGGACAGTGTGGCCAGCCGGGCCGGGCCGGGGGTTCCCAGCTCACGGTGGCCGGGCGGCGGCGGGGAGCCCGGCGGCCCACCGCCGTCCCACCGGTGGCATCCGCCGTCGCGTCGCCGGCCGGAGCGGCCAAGACAAGCACGGAAAGTAGCATCAAGATCGTCGCAGGGGTACTGGCCCACAGCCGGGCGAACACGGCCCGAACGAACCGCCCCGCGGCCGTCACGCGGCTGCCGCCCGGGCGTGCGTGCCAGGCGTCCCTGGACGGCGGGCCGGAAGACCTGTGGGGATGGTCCATCCAGCTTTACCCACCGGCCCGTACCGTCGGCGTTCCCCGGCTCCGCTCACCGGCCGGCTCCGCCCCACCAGCGAGATCATCCGACCGTGGCGGCCGATGCGCCCTCCCGCCGCGCGCCGTCCCGGCTCTCGCTGCCCCGGGCCTCCCCGTCCCGGGCCTCCCCGGAGCCGGCTTCGCCAGAACTGGCCTCCCCGTCCCGGGCCTCCCCGGAGCCGGCTTCGCCAGAACTGGCCTCCCCGTCCCGGGCCTCCCCGGAGCCGGCATCCCCGGAGCCGGCCTCGCCGTGGTGGGCCGCGTTCTGGGCTGCGAACTGGGTGCGGTACAGCTCGGCGTACAGGCCGCCGCGGGCCAGCAGTTCGGTGTGCCGGCCGCTGTCGACCAGCCGGCCGTTCTCGACGACGAGAATCCGGTCGGCGTCCCGGACGGTGGACAGCCGGTGAGCGATCACCAGCGACGTCCGGCCGACCAGCGCGGTGGCCAGGGCCTGCTGGACGGCGGCTTCGGACTCGCTGTCGAGATGGGCGGTGGCCTCGTCCAGGACGACGATCGAAGGCTCCTTGAGCAGCAGCCGGGCGATGGCGAGGCGCTGCTTCTCCCCGCCGGAGAGCCGGTAGCCGCGGTCACCGACGACCGTGTCGAGGCCGTCGGGCAGCGCCCGCACGACGTCGCCGATCTGGGCCGCGTCCATGGCCGCCCACATCTGCTCGGGCGTGGCTGCCGGCCGGGCGTAGGCGAGGTTCGCCCGGATGGTGTCGTGGAAGAGGTGCGCGTCCTGGGTGACCACACCCACGGCGTCCCGCAGCGACCGCAGGGTGATCTCCCGCACGTCGTGGCCGCCGACCCGGACGGTGCCGCTGACCGCGTCGTACATGCGGGGCACCAGTTGGCTGATCGTCGTCTTGCCGGCTCCGGACGGCCCGACCAGCGCGACCATCTCCCCGGGCGCCACCCGGAACGACACCTGGTGCAGGACGGTCTCGGACGGCCGGTGGTCGAGCACCGCCACCGACTCCAGGGAGGCCAACGACACCTCGTCCGCGGCCGGGTAGCGGAATCCGACGTCGTCGAACTCGATCGTGGCCGCGCCGGGCGGCAGGTCGACCGCGCCCGGCCGGTCGGAGATCGCCGGGGTGAGGTCGAGCACCTCGAAGACCCGCTCGAAGGAGACCAGCGCGGTCATCACGTCGACGTTGACGTTCGACAGCTGGGTCAGCGGGCCGTAGAGCCGCGCCAGGTACGAGGTCAGCGCGACGACGGTGCCGACCTGAAGCGTGCCCTCGGCGGCGAACCGCCCGCCCACGCCGTAGACGATCGCGGTCGCCAGGGATGCAACCAGGGTCAGCGAGACGAAGAAGATCCGGCCGTACATGGCCTGGGTGACGCCGATGTCGCGGACCCGGGCGGCCTTGGCCGTGAAGCCGTCGTTCTCCCGGGCCGGGTGGCCGTAGAGCTTGGCGAGCATCGCCCCGGAGACGTTGAACCGTTCGGTCATCACCGTGTTCATCTCGGCGTTGAGCCCGTAGCTCTCCCGGGTGAGCGCGGCCAGCTTCGGCCCGAGCAGCCGCGCCGGGACGACGAACACCGGCAGCAGCAACAGCGAGACGACCGTGATCTGCCACGACAACGCGATCATCGCGGCGAGGACGAAACCGACGGAGACGATGTTGGACAGGACCGAGGACAGCGTCCCGGTGAAGGCCGACTGGGCGCCGAGGACGTCGTTGTTCAGCCGGGAGATCAGCGCGCCGGTCTGGGTCCGGGTGAAGAACGCCAGCGGCTGGCRCTGGACGTGGTCGAACAGCCCGGCCCGCATGTCGAAGATCAGGCCTTCGCCGATGCGGGCGGAGAACCACCGTTGCGCGAGGGCCAGCAGCGCGTCGACGACGGCGATGAGCCCGACCAGCGCGGCAAGCGCCTCCACGACGCCCACCCGGCCGGGGATGATGCCCTCGTCGATGATCGCCTTGTAGACCAGCGGAGTCGTCGCGCCGAGCGCGGCGCTGATGACGATCAGGACGAGGAAGCCGACGAGCATCCTCCGGTAGGGCCGCGCGAACCCGGCGATCCGGCGCAGGGTGCCCGGCCGCAGTTTCTGGTGGACGACCGAGCGGTCACGCTGGAAGGCCCGCGCGCTGACGCGCGGCCCGTCCTCGGCGAATCTCATCGGCGGACCCCCGAATCCTGCTCATGCTTACGTTGCAACACTGTAAGCGAAAGCAGACGAGGATCGTTCCCGTCACGACCTCGGCCGGACGCGTCAGCCGGCTGCCCCGGCCGGTGCCGACGAGCAGCGCTCCTGAGCATCGCGCTCCGCACGCAACTGATCCGCTACAGAAAGCTCGCGGCTGTGCAGCAGCAACGCCTTGACCTCGACGGCCGCCTCGCGAGGAGCCGCAAGCAGGGCGGCGRCCAGCTCCTCCACCACCCGGTCGAGCTCGGCGGGGGCGGCCAGCCGGTCCACCAGCCCCACCGCCTGGGCCTGAGCGCCGGAAAGAACACGCCCGGTCACACACAGGTCCAGCGCACGGCTGTAGCCGACCAGGTCGACCAGCACCCGGGAAACCCCGAGCGCCGGAATGCGGCCATGGCGGACGTCGCCGAAGGACAGGTACGCGTCGTCACGGGCAACCCGTAGGTCGCAGGCGAGCGCGAGGTGCAGGGCGTCGACGGCGTACCCGCTGACGACCGCGACGCTGAACAGGTCGGGACGCGACAGCCAGCCGAGCGCGGACTGCCAGCCAGCAGCCGTCCCCATGTCATGGAATGCCCCGTGGTCATGGAGTACCTCGTGGGACGCCTCATGGGGCGCCTGGAATGCCACGTCGCCCGCGGCCGGCCATCTCGCGGCCGTCCCACCGTCGGACTGCCGGCCCGTGAGCCCGCCGTCGGCCAGCCGCTCCGCGAGCGGTCGGCCGCCAACCGGTTGATCGCCAGCCGGYTGACCGCCGAGCGAGCGGCCGCCAATCGGTTGATCACCCGTCAACCGCTCCCCGGCCGCTACGCGGCGACCACCGGTGGGCGGCGACGAGACACCGGTGATCCGAAGGATCACCAGTCGGACGCTGCCGGGCAGGGAGCGTCCGATACCGGCCAGCACAGCGGGCAGCGCGGCGGACGGGCCGGATACGTGCGCACCTGGTTCGTGCGCACCTGGTTCATCCGCGGTTGGTTCATGCGCACCTGGTTCATCCGCGGTTGGTTCATGCGCACCTGGTTCATGCACGGTTGGCGCGTACGTGACTGGTATGTGTGCGGTTGGTACATGCACGGTGGCGTGATCCTGACGATCGACGGCGATGGTCGCCCTCGGACCGTCGATCGCCAGCGCCAGACCGACCGCCGCCTGGTCGGCGACGGCCGGCACCGACATGATCAGGCGCTCTTCTTCTTGCTGCCCCGGGTGGCACCGCCGCGACCCCGCAGGGTCGTGCCGGACTCCGAGAGGATGCGGTGAACGAACCCGTACGAACGGCCCGACGACTCGGCGAGAAGACGGATGCTCTGCCCTGCCTCGTACTTCTTCCGAAGCTCTGATGCAAGCTTGTCGCGCTCCGCGCCGGTGATCCGGGTTCCTTTCCTAAGCTCGGCCAATGTGGCCCCCTCCGTGATAGATGATCTGCGAACCGATCTTCACTCAGTTGCGGTGAACGCGCCACTCGAAGCGCATGTGATCCATCACACGATCTCCTTCACAAGCTCGATGCCCCCAGGCGGATCTGTCAAGACTTTCCCTTCCAGGCACCACGGGAACAACAACAGCCACGCACCGGCTCCGACCCATTTCCCCCACCAGTCAGCGAGAAACCGTGTTCATACCAACATCATGACAACGTTCGCACTCTCTGGCCACTACCGTCCCTGACGGGAACTTCGGCGCGTAACGCCGAACGGCACACCGAACCAGCAGCGGAGCAGCAACGAAGCAGCAGCGGCGAACCGACACCGACACCGGCGGACGCCCGCCGAACACCATCCGCGAACACCATCCACCGGACACCGCCGAATGAGCGCCGACGGGCCTCTCACGCACCGGTCGAACAGCAAGCCGCCAGCCTGGTTACGGTGCATACGTGGTCATCACGCCGGCGGACCGGGCCTGCCAGTCGGCGTGCCCGTCGCCGGAAATGCGCCCGGCCGCCACCGGCACCAGGCGACGCGCCGCTTCCGCGCCGCCCATCCGTCCCGCGGCAATCCGGATCCGCCCGGCGAACCGACAACGATATGATCATGTCCTTCCCGCGCCGCACCCGGCCCGCGTCCCCGGGTCACGCTGAAGGTGGCCGACGTTCCGATCACCACCGCGCCGTCGGGCAGCGGGACGGGTGAAAGCGGACGGCCGGGTATCCGGGAACGCATGCGGGACCGGCCGTCCCCCGGCACCGATTCCGCCCAGCCCGCGGAAATCGCGCTGTGGATCGCCGCGATCGCCGGCTGTCTGGGCCTGGCCGCGCTGGCGCGTGCCGCCGCCGGCCAGGGATGGGACCCGCTGCCGGCCACGTTCGGCGGACTGCCGTTCACCGCGGACCGACGCCCCGACGTCTCCCCGGCATCCCTGCTCGCCCCGGCGGTGGCGGCCGTGGTCGTCATCGCGGCCTGGCGCGGCGTCCACACCCGGCTGCGTTGGATCCCGCTTCTCGTCGCCGGCTACGTGGCCGCGTTGGGCTGGGCCGTGGCGCTGGCGGCGGGCAACGCCCACCTGGGGGCGCTGACGGCGGGCAACGCTCGCTCGGGCCCGGCCGACGTGCTCGCGGTCGGCGCGTCCACGGCCAGCGACGGGCACCTGCCGGACCTGGGCGCGGCCGACGCCGACCTGGCGGCCCTGCTGCGGACGTTCACCGAGCACACCGGCGCCGACGGCTACGGCGCGCGGGCCCGCCCCCCCGGGCCGACGCTGCTGGTGTGGGCGCTCGCCCAACTGGGGATCACCGCGCCGACCGCCCTCGGTGCCGTCCTGACGGCGCTGGGCGCGGTCACGGTCCCCCTGGTTGCGATCGCGGTCCGGTCGCTGTGCCACGAGGCCGCGGCCCGCCGTCTCGTCCCGGTCCTGGTGCTGGCGCCCTGGGCGCTGTGGACGGTCGCGTCGGTGGACGCGGTGACCGCGGCTGTCGGTGCCGCGTTTGTCACGCTCGGGGTCGTCGGCTCCGAACCGGGACGGCGGCTGTGGTGGGCGGTGGCGTGCGGCCTGTTCTTCGGCGTGGCCACGCTGTTCGACTACGCGATGCCCTGGCTTGGCGCGACGGTCGTCGCCACGTACTTCGTCCGCCGCCGGCCGCTGCTCAACGTGATCACCGGCGGCTGTTTCCTGGTGCCGTTGTCGTTGCTGTCGCTGTGGGGGTTCTCCTGGTCGGACGGGCTGGCCGCGGCCCGCGAGGGGGCCGCCCACACGGCCGCGCGGGCCGGCCTGGCCGGCGCGGCGACGCTTCCGGAGTCGCTCACCCGGCTGCCGGTGGGGCTCGCGGTCGTGCTGGTCGCGTGCGGGCCGTTGATCATCCGGGCGGTCCGGCGGATCCGGCTCACGCCCGGCTGGCCGTTCCTGGTCGGCGCGGTCCCCGCGGTCCTCTTCGGCGTGCTGACGGGGCTTGCCGCCACGGCGCTGGAGTGGTCCTGGCTGCCGTTCTACTGCTGGCTGGTGGTGCCCGCGCTGGCCCCGGACCCACGCCCGTCCGACCCGGGCGACACCGCCCGTGCCGGCACCCTCCCGCTGGCCCTGACCATCGCCGGCGCCCTCACCGCGCTCATCGCCCAAACCCTCCTCAGCACCGCCCCGCCCCTCCCATGAGCTGTCAGATCACGAGAACGAGGGAACAGGTGGTTGCCACAGCAGCCACCTACGTACTCGTCCTCATGATCGCGACGGGAGGCGCGGGGCTGGTCAGTGGCCTGGTGGGGTGCTGATCCGCGCCGTGGCGGACTCGTTCACGGCGGACGGGTCCACCGGTAGGTGGAGGAGGTCCGGTTCCAGGTAGATCCGGTGTGCGATGGGGACCGCGGCGCGCAGCCGGGTCTCGGCGTCGTTGATCACAGCCGCGACGGCGGGTACGGTCAGCTCCACGTCCAGCACGATCTTCGCCGCGACGAGCAGCTCGTCCGGCCCCAGGTGCAGGGTGCGGATGTGGATGACGTCGGTGATGTGCGGGGAGCGCCCGAGGACGTCCCGGATGACCGCGACCGTCGCCGGGGTCGCCGCCTCCCCCACCAGCATCGCCTGGGTCYCCAGCGCGACGATGACGGCCACCACAAGCAGCAGGATCCCGATGGCGAGGGTGCCCGCGCCGTCCCAGATCGGGTCGTCGGTCAGCAGGGTCAGGCCCACACCGCCCAGGGCGAGCAGGAGGCCCAGCAGCGCGRCAAGGTCCTCCAGGAGCACCACCGGCAGCTCGGGGGCGCGGGCCGTGCGGATGAAGCCCCACCATGACGCGTCCCCCTTGACCTGCCGGGTCTCGTGGATCGCGGTCCGGAAGGAGAACGCCTCCAGGCCGATCGCCACCAGCAGGACGACCACCGCCACCACGCCGTTGTCCAGATGGTGCGGGTGGCGCAGCTTCTCCACGCCCTCGTAGACCGAGAACAGCCCGCCCACGCTGAACAGCACGATTCCGACGAGGAAGCCGGCGATGTAGCGGGACCGGCCGTAGCCGAAGGGGTGCTCCTCGTCGGCCGGCCGGGTGGCGCGCCGCCGGCCGAGCAGGAGCAGGCCCTGGTTGCCCGAGTCCGCGAGCGAGTGGATGGACTCGGCCAGCATCGACGACGACCGGGTGATGAGGAACGCGACGAGCTTCGCCAGCGCGATCCCGAGATTGGCCGCCAGCGCGGCTACGACCGCCCTGGTACCACCTTCCGCGCTCACGCGACCACCTGACCCATCACTCCCGACGGTTCCCTGACGATCTCTGAACGTTCCCTGGACGCCCTTCGGACGTCCCCTCGGACGTCCCCTGAAGATGCTCTGGACGCTTTCCGGACGATGGCGACGTCTGACGCGTCCCCGGCCAGTGTGCCAAGCCGGCCCGGTCATCGGCCCGCCGGCCATGGTGGCCACGGCCCGCGGACCATGATGATCACTGCTTCCGACCTGGTCCGCGGGCGGGCCGGAGCGGCCCTCAGGCCAGCGTGATCAGCTCGGCGAGGTCCGCCGACCAGGAGTCCTCGACGCCGTCCGGCAGCATCAGGACCTTCTCGGGCGCGAGCGCCTCGACCGCGCCGGGATCGTGGGTCACCAGCACCACCGCGCCCCGGAAGGTGGCCAGCGCCGCCAGCACCTCGTCGCGGGACGCCGGGTCGAGGTTGTTGGTCGGCTCGTCCAGCAGCAGCACGTTGGCGGCGCTGCACACCAGCCCGGCCAGCGCCAGCCGGGTCTTCTCCCCACCGGAGAGGGTGCCGGCCGGCTGGTCGACGCTGTCCCCGCTGAACAGGAAGGCGCCGAGGATGCGGCGCAGCTCCACGTCCGAGGTGCCGGGCGCGGCCGCGCGCATGTTGTCCAGCACCGAGCGGTCGGTGTCGAGGGTCTCGTGCTCCTGGGCGTAGTAGCCCAGCCGCAGCCCGTGGCCGGGGTGGACCGCGCCGGTGTCCGGGGACTCCGTGCCGGCGAGTATCCGCAGCAGCGTGGTCTTGCCGGCGCCGTTGAGGCCGAGGACGACGACGCGCGCGCCGCGGTCGATGGCGAGGTCGACCCCGGCGAAGACCTCCAGCGACCCGTAGGACTTCGACAGCCCGGTGGCGGTCAGCGGCGTGCGCCCGCACGGCGCCGGGTCGGGGAAGCGCAGTTTGGCGACCCGGTCGGCGACGCGCACCTCGGCCAGGCCGGCGGCCAGCCGCTCGGCCCGGCGGTCCATCTGGTGGGCCGCGCGGGCCTTGGTCGCCTTGGCCCGCATCTTGTCCGCCTGGGCCTTGAGGGCGTCGATCTTCTTCTCGGCGTTGGCCCGCTCGCGGCGGCGGCGACGCTCGTCGAGCTCCCGCTGAGACAGGTACGTCTTCCAGTTGACGTTGTAGACGTCCAGGGCGGCGCGGGTGGCGTCGAGGTAGAAGACCTTGTTCACGCAGCGGTCGAGCAGGTCGACGTCGTGGCTGACCACGACCAGCCCGCTGTCGTGGGAGCGCAGGAACTCACGCAGCCAGACGATCGAGTCGGCGTCGAGGTGGTTGGTGGGCTCGTCGAGCAGCAGGGTCGCCTGGTTGTCGCCGGCCCCGGCGAACAGGATGCGGGCCAGCTCCACCCGGCGGCGCTGGCCACCGGAGAGCGTCTCGAGCCGCTGGGCGAGCACTCTGTCCGGCAGCCCGAGCGCCGAGCAGATCCGGGCCGCCTCGGCCTCGGCCGCGTACCCGCCGAGGGTGCCGAAGCGCTCCTCCAGCCGGCCGTAGCGGCGGATGGCCGTGTCGCGGGCGGTCTCGTCGACCAGCTCGGCCATTTCGACGTGCAGCTTCTCCATCTCGCGCAGCAGCGCGTCGAGACCGCGGGCGGACAGGACGCGATCACGAACGGTACCGGACGGGTCGCCGCTGCGGGGATCCTGCGGGAGGTAGCCGAGCTCACCGCGGACATCGATCTTTCCGGCGAACGGCAGTGTCTCGCGGGCCAGCGTCTTCAACAGCGTCGTCTTGCCCGCCCCGTTGCGTCCGACGAGCCCGATCCGGTCGCCGGGCTGGATACGGAACGACACCGCTTCGATGAGGGTGCGGGCGCCCGCGCGCAGCTCGAGATCGGACGCAGTGATCATTGGTGTACGTAGCCTTCCGGGAACGTCGACGAACGTGGGGCGATCGGCTACCGGCCTACCGGCAGTCGATACTGGCAACCGATTACTGATAATCGACAGCCGGTGACAGCGTGGCGGGCATTGCGCCGCCAGACCCATCGTCTCAGACTACGATCGTCCGATCTCAGACTACGGTTAGCCGCCTGGTACACATCTGCATCCGTCCTGCAACCGACAACCAGGGCCACAGCCACCATCAATGATCATTATCGTGCCACCGAAGCCTGAACGCTGTCATGCGGCGGTAACACGGGCAACTTAGGCTCTCCGGATGTGGCGGACCTCTTCGAAGGGTATGCGGCCCAGGCCACACAGGCCTGGGACGAGGTGTTCGAGGCTCCGGACACCCCGCGGCCGCTGTACGCCTCGCTCTACGACGCTCTCCGGCCGCTGAGCAGCAGCGACCTCGCCGCCCGCAAGGCCGCGCTCGACCGGGCGTTCCGGGACGCCGGGATCACCTTCAACCTCTTCGGCGAGGAGCRGCCCTTCCCGCTGGACCTCGTCCCCCGCCTGCTGGACAACTCCGAATGGGACGTCATCGAACGCGGTGTCACCCAGCGTGTCCGGGCGCTGGAGGCATTCCTCACCGACATCTACGGGCGGGCGGAGGTCCTGGCCGACGGGATYGTCCCCCGCCGGCTGGTGCTCTCCAGCGCGCACTTCCACCGCGCCGCGCACGGCATCGACCCRCCGAACGGGGTCCGCGCGCACGTCAGCGGCATCGACCTGATCCGCGACGAGCAGGGCGGCTTCCGCGTCCTCGAGGACAACGTGCGGGTGCCGTCGGGGGTCAGCTACGTGGTGGAGAACCGGCGGGCGATGACCCGGGTCTTCCCCGAACTGTTCGCCACCCACCGGGTGCGACCGGTCGCGGACTACGCCACCCATCTGCTGCACGCACTGCGGGCCGCCGCCCCACCCGACGTCGCCGACCCGACCGTGGTCGTGCTGACACCCGGGGTGTACAACCCGGCGTACTTCGAGCACGCCCTGCTCGCCCGGCAGATGGGCGTCGAACTCGTCGAGGGACGAGATCTGACGGTACGCAACAACAACGTCACCATGCGCACGACAGAGGGTGACCGGCCCGTCCACGTCGTCTACCGCCGGATCGACGACGACTGGCTGGACCCGCTGCACTTCCGCCCCGAGTCGGTGGTCGGCTGCGCCGGGCTGCTCAACGCCGCCCGGGCCGGTCGGGTCACCATCGCCAACGCGGTCGGCAACGGGATCGCCGACGACAAGCTGATGTACACCTACGTCCCCGACCTCATCCGGTACTACCTCGGCGAGGAACCGGTCCT
Organism: Protofrankia sp. BMG5.30; assembly: GCF_001983005.1. Taxonomy (NCBI): domain Bacteria; kingdom Bacillati; phylum Actinomycetota; class Actinomycetes; order Frankiales; family Frankiaceae; genus Protofrankia; species Protofrankia sp. BMG5.30. The sequence continues at coordinate 157,942 of NZ_MOME01000010.1, forward strand.
GGCCAACGTCGACACCTACCGGCTGGAAGACCCCGACCAGCGCGACCACGTGCTCGGCCACCTCGGCGAGCTCGTGCTCAAGCCGGTGGACGGCTCCGGCGGCAAGGGCATCGTCATCGGCGAGCAGGCGTCCGCGGCGGAGCTCGACGCGTTACGGCTGAAGATCGAAGCCGACCCGCGTGGCTGGATCGCCCAGCGGGTCGTACGGCTGTCGACATCGCCCACGCTCGCCGGTGACCGGCTGGGGCCACGGCATGTGGACCTGCGCCCGTTCGCGGTCAACGACGGCCGCCGGGTGTGGGTGCTGCCGGGCGGGCTGACCAGGGTCGCGCTGCCGCGCGGCAGCCTCGTGGTCAACTCCAGCCAGGGCGGCGGCTCCAAGGACACCTGGGTGCTGGCCTCGCCGGAGTCCAGCCGGGAGAGCATCTCGCCGCGCAGCCGGCCGCCGGGCAACGTGCCGCAGGTCGCCGACGGCCCCGACGTCGGCCCGTTCCCCTCCTGCGACCAGCAGCAACAGCAGCAACAACAACAACGGGAGGGACGGCACCAGCAACCACCCGAGGATGCCGGGCAGGTGCCGGGGCGGCGCCAAGAGCCGCGCTCAGGGCTGTCGGAACACGGACAGCCATGGCCGGAGACCATCGGTGACCAGGCCCGCCGCCTGAACGGGCCGGCCGTATGCTGAGCCGCATCGCCGAGTCGCTGTTCTGGATCGGCCGCTACTCCGAACGCGCCGAGCACACCGCCCGCATCCTCGACGTCCACGTCCAACGGGTGCTGGAGGACCCGTGGCTGGACGAGACCTCGGCCGGCCGGGAACTGCTGGCCGTCATGGGCATGCCCGCGCCCGACGACGCCGCCGCCGCGGACTCCCGGCAGGTCACCGAACTGCTCGCGTTCGACCCGGGCAACCCGTCCAGCATCACCGGCGCGGTCGGCGCGGCCCGGGAGAACGCCCGCGGCGCCCGCGACGTCATCTCCAGCGAGGTCTGGGAGTGCCTGAACGCGACCTGGAACGACCTGCCGCACTCCGAACAGCTCGCGCGCCGGCTCGGCCCGCACGTGTTCTTCCGCTACATCAGGGAACGGACGGCGATGCTCGCAGGCCTGGTCGACGCCACCCTCGCCCGCGACGACGGYTGGCGCTTCCTCGTCCTGGGACGCAGCCTGGAACGGGTCGACATGACCTCCCGGCTGCTGTCGTCGAGCATCAGTGAGGATCCCGCGTCCCAGAGCTGGGTGAGCCTGCTGCGCTCCTGCGGGGCGCACGAGGCGTACCTGCGGACCTACCGGCGGGCCGTGGACGCCGCGCGCGTCGCCGAGTTCCTGCTGCTGGACAGGCTGTTCCCACGGTCGGTGTACTGGTCGCTGTCGATGGCCGAGCAGATCCTCGCCGAGCTCGACGGCACCCGCCGCGAGGCCCGGTTCACCGTGGACGACATGGCCCGCCGCATCGTCGGGCGGGCCCGCACCGAACTTGAGTTCCGCAGCGTGGACGAGCTGGTCGACGACATGCCCGACCTGCTGGTGTCGCTGCAGCGCACCTGCTCCACGGTCAGCGAGGCGGTCACGCACCGCTACTTCGCCCGCAACGCCCCCCGCTCCTGGACAACCGAGGTACTGGTATGACGGCGGACGCGACGGTGTGCGGCATGACGCCGGGCACGAGGGCAGGTAGGCGGGCGGCGACACATGACGGCGGGTGTGCCGGCGTGACGGCGGGCGAAAGCCGCACCAGCGTGGCGGCGGGCGAAAGCGACAACGGCGTGGCGGCGGGCCAGGGCGGGGCCGGCGGGCAGGCGGGGGTGCGGCGGTGARCTGGCAGATCCGGATCGAGCACTCCACCGGCTACCGGTACGCGGCCCCGGTGATCTCCTCGTACAACGAGACCCGGATCATCCCGCAGACCGCCGCCGGCCAGCTCACCCTGGAGGCCACCGTGCGCACCGAGCCGACGGCGGCCACCTACCGTTACTGGGACTACTGGGGCACGCAGGTCACCGCGTTCGACCTCCACACCCCGCACACCGAGCTCGTCGTCACCGGCCGCTCGGTGGTGCGCACCGCCCCCGCCCGGCCGGGACCGAGCGACGGACCGAACTGGCAGGCCCTCGCCGACGGGTCGATCACGGACCGCTTCGTCGAGTTCATCCGTCCGAGYCGCTTCACCACGGACCATCCGGAACTTGCCGAGACAGCCCGTGAACTCGCCGCGCGCCACACCCCGGCCGAGTTCGTCCCGGCCGTCGGCGAATGGGTTCGGCAACGCCTGACCTACCGGCCCGGCACGACCGGCGTGCACACGTCCGCGGTGGACGCCTGGCAGCAGGGCGAAGGCGTCTGCCAGGACTTCGCCCACCTGGCTCTGGTGCTGTTGCGGGCCGTTGGCCTACCGGCCCGGTACGTCTCCGGCTACCTGCACCCGTCCACGGACGCCACGATCGGCGAGACCGTCGTCGGCCAGAGCCACGCCTGGGTGGAGGGCTGGCTCGGCGACTGGTGGGGCTTCGACCCGACCAACGGTGTCCCCGCCGGGCAACAACACGTGGTCGTGGCCCGCGGCCGGGACTACAACGACGTCCCGCCCCTCCTCGGCGTCTACTCCGGCGGCGCATCGACGTCACTCGGAGTCACAGTCGCCGTCACCCGTATGAGCTAGGATCACCGAACCACGAGACTGAGGGAAAAACGGCTGCTATCACGACCATTTAATCCCTCAATCTCAATATCCTGATGTAATCAGGACGTGTGGCCATCTGACCGACGCTTCGGGAGAGCCCGCTGATGCCTGTCCACGTCGCGGGGGCCGTGGGGGATTTCGACTACGAGGCGCACGGCGACGGTTACGTTCGTCAGCGCCGTACCGATCCGCGTATCGCGGTCCTGATCCACGCCGCGCTCGGTGATGCCCGGACCGTGCTCAACGTGGGCGCTGGCGCAGGCTCCTACGAACCGGCCGACCGCCACGTCGTGGCGGTCGAGCCGTCCGCGACGATGCGCTCCCAACGGCCGCGCCACCTTGCTCCCGCGATCGACGCGACCGCCGCGGAACTGCCGTTCGACGACGACAGCGTCGACGCGGCCATGGCCACCGTGACGGTCCATCAGTGGTCCGACCCCGACCGCGGGCTGCGGGAAATGCGCCGGGTCAGCCGCGGACCGGTCGTCATACTCACCTTCGACGGCGATGCCCTCGACCAGTTCTGGCTGGCCGACTACATTCCGCAGCTCATCGTGGCCGACCGGCCACGCTACCCGCCCATCGAGCGCATCCGTGCCGTCCTCGGCGGCACGAGTACGGTGACCTCCGTCCCGGTGCCGATCGACTGCGTGGACGGGTTCACCGAGGCGTACTACGCCCGCCCGGAGGCGTTCCTCGACCCGGCCGTGCGCCGCTCCCAGTCCGTGTGGGGCTTCGTCGACACCGACATCGCCGAGCGCGCGGTCGCCCGACTGCGCCACGACCTCGAATCAGGCGCCTGGGACCGTCGCTACGGCGCGTTACGCAACCAGCCCGAGTTCCACGGCTCCCTGCGACTCGTCACCGCTCTCCCGGCCGGCCACAGCACACAGGTCGCCTGAACCCRCCAGCCGGCTGGTCGACTGACCGACTGGTGTCATGTCAGCCAACGCCCGCCCGTCCGCCGCGCCCAAGCGGCTCCGGCGACGTTGTCGGAAGCCAMCCGGACACACTGGACGACCAAGACCAGTTCCAGATGGCACGACACCAGTCGCAAATCTTCCATTTTAGAAAAAATCGCCCCTGCGGATGAACGTCATCCACAGGGGCGGTCGAGACGCCCTCAGAGTAGACCAGCGGAGCACCGGGCGTCGGGACGGTCAGGCGCTGCCAGCACCAACAACTACCCCCACATCGCCACGAACACCCCGACAACAAACGCCGGGCCTGGAGAGATCATGACAACGAGGAGCAACGGGAGAAGGAAGCGCGGGGAAAGAGACGCGGGTCTGCGCCGGCCTCGACATCCCCCAAAACCGAAGCGATCATGATAGCGAGGGAACAAGTGGCTGCTACGGCAGCCACTTGCGTACTCGTTCTGGGGAAGGGGCGTGGGGATCAGCCGGGGCCGGTGGCGACGGGGCGGGTGGGGTCGGAGGACCAGGCTGACCAGGAGCCGGGGAAGAGGGCGGCGTCGATCCCGGCCGCGGCGAGTGCGGCGATCTGGTGGGCCGCCGTCACCCCGGATCCGCAGTAGACGCCAACCGACCGCGTGTCACCGGCACCGAGTGCGCTGAAGCGGGCGCGCAGCAGCTCCCCGGACAGGAAGTGCCCGCCGCCGTCCAGGTTCTCCCCGGTCGGCGCGCTGACCGCGCCGGGGATGTGCCCGGCGCGCGGGTCGACCGGCTCCACCTCGCCGCGGTAACGCTCCGGCGCACGGGCGTCGAGCAGGACACCCGTGCCGGCCAGGCGGGCGGCGCCGTCGGCGTCGAGCACCGGCAGGTGCCCGGCGGTGAGCACGACATCCCCGGACGCCGGGACGGTCTCGCCGCTCTCGAGCGGGAAGCCGGCCTCCCGCCAGGCGGTCAGGGCGCCGTCGAGGATGCGCACGTCGGCCACGCCCGCCCAGCGCAGCAGCCACCACGCCCGAGCCGCCGACTGCCCGCCGTTGTCGTCGTAGGCCACCACCGGCCGCCCGGCGGTCAGCCCCCAGGCCCGGGCCGAGTGTTGCAGCGCGGCGATGTCGGGCAGCGGGTGCCGGCCGGCGGTCCCGCCCGGCGTGGCGGCGAGCTCGGTGTCGAGGTCGACGTAGACCGCGCCCGGCAGATGCCCGTCCCGGTAGTGCTCGCGGCCATGCGGATCGCCGAGAGCCCAGCGGACGTCGAGCAGCAGCGGTGGCGTGACCGACGACAGTTCGTCGTGCAACCTCTTGGCGTCGACGAGCACCGCCGACCGGCCGGATCGGCCCGGGCCGGCCGCCGCCCCGGAGCTCTTGTTCGTCGTCACAGCGGATTCGTTGGCCATCACAGGACTTTCACCTTCCGTCACAGTTGATTCGCAGCCTTCGCTGATCCCGGCTGGGCCTACTCCGATCCTGCCGGAGTCCCGGCCTCTCCTGGCGGAGTCCCGGCCGGTCGGGCGGCCGCGGCCAGCGCGGCGGCGAACCGTTGCCCGGGGATGGCGCCGAGCAGCTCACGGGTGTGCTCCTGCTCGGGCGCGGCGAACACGGCCGCGGTCGAGCCGCTCTCGACGACCCGGCCACGGCGCAGCACCGCGACCTCGTGCGAGATCTGGGCGACGACCGCCAGATCATGGGAGATGAAGAAGTAGCTGACCCCGAGCTCCTGCTGCAGCCCGGTGAGCAGCCCCAGGATCTGATCCTGCACCGAGACGTCGAGCGCGGAGACGGGCTCGTCGAGGAAGACCAGCTCGGGCCCGAGTGCGAGCGCCCGGGCGATCGCCACCCGCTGGCGCTGCCCGCCCGAGAGCTCCCTCGGCCTGCGCTCGCGAAAATCCGCCGGCAGAGCGACCTGGTCGAGCAGCTCACGGACCCGGGCGGCCCGGCTGGCCCGGTCGCCGATCCGGAAGGAGACCAGGGGTTCGGCGATGCTCTCCTCGACGCTGAACCGTGGGTCCAGCGAGGAGTACGGGTTCTGGTGCACGAGCTGGAACCGCCGTCGCAGCGGCCGCAGCTCCGACCAGCCGGCGGAGGTGATGTCCTTCCCGTCCAGCAGCACCCGTCCGCTGGTGGGCTTGTCCAGGCCCATGGYGATACGCAGCGCGGTGGTCTTGCCCGAGCCGGACTCGCCGACCAGGCCCAGGGTCTGCCCGGCCCGCACCGAGAGCGTGACGTCCTCCAGCGCCCGGAGGACCCGGTTGCCGCCAGACGTCCGAGGCAGGCGGAAATCTCTGGTGACGGCCTCCAGCCGCAGGATCTCCGCTGCCGGGGCGATCCCGGTGAAGCGGGGGACTACCTGCCCGGAGTGCGACAGCGCAGGGGCCACCTCGATGAGGTGCCGGGTGTACGGGTCGCGGGGGGCGAGCAGGACCGACTCCGGGTCGCCGCGCTCGACCACCCGCCCGTGCTGCATGACGACCACCCGGTCGGCCCGGTCGGCGGCAATCCCGAGATCGTGGGTGATGATCAGCAGGGAGGTGCCCGTCTCGGCGACGAGACGCCCGAGATGGTCGAGGATCGTGCGCTGCACGGTGACGTCCAGCGCGCTCGTCGGCTCGTCGGCGACGATGAGGCGGGGATGCCCGGCCAGCGCGATGGCGATGAGCACCCGCTGCCGCATGCCACCGGAGAGCTCGTGCGGATACTGCCGGGCGCGCAGCACCGGCTCGTCCAGCCCGGCCCGTTCCAGGGCCTCGATCACCTCGGCGGACACCAGCCGCCTGTCCACACCGCGCCGGCGGACGGCCTCGGCCACCTGGCCGCCGACGCGCATCGTCGGGTTGAGGCCGACCATCGGATCCTGCGGGACGAGCCCGACGACGTTGCCACGGRTCGCCCGCAGGGTGCGTTCACGGGCCGTGGTGATGTCGGTGCCGGCCACCCGGATCGAACCCGCGACGATCTGCCCGTTGGCGGGCAGCAGCCCCAGGATGGCGTTGGCGGTGGTGCTCTTGCCCGAGCCGGACTCGCCGACCACGGCCACGGTCTCGCCGGGCACGATCGTAAGGTCCAGGCCGTCGACCGCGAGGGCCGTCCGCCCCCGACTGCGGTAGCCGACCGACAGCCCGGACAGTTCCACGATGTTCGCGCCGGCTCCCTCGGCTCCTTCGCTCACGCCGTCCCCGGTTCGCCGCGTCGCTCCCTCGTTCACGACCGCACCTCCTCCAGGGTTCGGGCGACGTGGTTGAGGCTGAACACGACCAGGCCGACGAACAGGCCCGGCAGCAGCGACAGCCATGGGCTGGTGACCAGGTAGTTACGGCCGCTGGAGATCAGCGTCCCCCACTCGGCGGCGGGCGGCGGGGCCCCGAAGCCCAGGAAGCTCAGCGAGGAGATGCTCAGCACGGCGGTGCCGAAGTCGAGGATGGCCAGCACCATCACCGGGCCCCACGAGTTCGGCAGGACGTGCCGCCACATCACCCTGATCCATGAGGCGCCGCCGGTACGGGCGGCCTCGACGTACGCCTGCCCCTTGACCCGGAACACCTCCGCCCGGGTCGTCCGCGCGAACCCCGGCATGATGCCCACCGAGACGGCGATCGCCATCGGCAGCATCCCGAAGCCCAGCGCGGTGACGATCGCCAGCGCCAGCAGGAGCAGCGGCAGGGCGAGCGCGACGTCGACCGTGCGCATGAGCAGGCTGTCGATCCACCCGCCCAGGAACCCGGCGACGACCCCGAGCGCCAGCCCGGCCACGATCGCGATCAGAACGGCTCCCCCGGTGGTCCTGATCGTGAGGGTCGAGCCGTGGAGGACCCGGGAGAACAGGTCCCGGCCCAGTTCGTCGGTGCCGAAGAGATGGTCCAGGCCTGGTCCGCGCAGCTTCTCCGCCGGTGTGGTCGCTGTCGGGTCGTACGAGGTGAACACCCCGGGGAACAGGCCCGAGACCACGACGAACGCGATGAACGCGGCGGCGAGGACGAACCCCGGCCGGCGCAGGAACGGCCGCACCACCTCGAACACCGCGGACCGCCGGAGGTGTCCGCCCGCCGGATGTCGCTCACCGGTGTGGCCGCCGCCGGTATCCGTTCGGATGGGCCCGCTCCCGGCGACGGGCGCGGCACCGCCCGCGGCCGACGCCGGGCCCGCGGCGGGAGCCGGAACCGGGGCCGGCGGGACACCCGGAGCGGCCTGCTCCGAGCCTTTGACCAGGATGTTCTCGGACATGATTCCTGCCTCAGTGACCCTAAGTGACCCGGGCCGTGTGGGCGACACGAGGGTCGAGGAACGAATAGAGCAGGTCGACGACCAGATTGACAGCGACGAAGATCGCCGCCGCGATGACGATGACGGCCTGGACGACGGGCACGTCCTGGCCGAGGACGGCCTGCTGGGCCAGTTGGCCGATCCCGTTGCGGGAGAAGACGGTCTCGACGACGACCGCGTTGGTCACCGTGTAGCCGACGAGCACGCCCAGCAGGGTGAGCGCGGGCAGGGCCGCGTTGCGGAACGCGTGCCGCAACTGAATGGCCCAGCGGGACAGCCCCTTGGCCCTGGCGGTGACGATGTACGGCTCCTGCCAGGTGTCGCCGAGGCTGCGGATGAGCACCTGGGCGAGCATCGCCGACCCGGGAAGCGCCAGGGTGACCCCGGGCAGCACCACGCTGCGCCATCCCTCGGTGCCCCTGGCCGGGAACCAGCCGAGGGAGAAGGCGAACACCTGGATGAGCAGCAGCCCGACGAAGAACGTCGGTAGTGAGATGCCCACCGCGGGCAGCCGGCTGAGCAGCACCCGGGCCGGCCGCCACTGGACGTAGGAGGCCAGATAGGCCAGCCCGACGCCGAACACCAGGAAGAGCCCGACGGAGACCAGGGTCAGCACGATGGTCGAGGGCAGCCGGYCGGAGACGAGGCTGCCGACGGAGACGTTCTGGGTGAGCGACATGCCGAAGTTGAGGTGCAGGGCGTCCCACAGCCGGCCGAAGTACTGCGTGAGTACGGGCTCGTCGAGCCCATACCGCGCCTCCATGGAGTGCAGCTGGTCCGGGGTGAGCTGGCTGACGTCGACCCCGCCGGCTGCGAGCTGCAGAGTGATCGGGTCGCTCGGCAGCACGTGCAGGATGACGAAGGTGACCGTGTAGGCCRCCCAGAGCACCAGCAGTGCCTGGGCGAACCTACCGGCGAGATATCTGAGCATCACGACCGTCTCGGCGTTCTCAGCATTCTCGGTGTTCTCGGTGTTCTCGGTGTTCTCGGCATCATGACCGCCAGGTCACTTCGACAGCCAGATGTCGTTGGCGCGCAGGAAGCTCTCGGAGGTCCAGGCGAACCCGTGGACCTTGTTCGACAGCCCGACCACCTGCACCCGGTCGTAGGTCGGGAAGACGACCCCGTGGTCGATCAGGTAGTCCTGCAGATCCTTGTACGCCGCGGCCCGCTGGGCGGGGTCGATCGTGTTCAGCCCGCGGGCGAACAGCTTGCTGACCTCGGCGGCTGTGGCGTCGTCCTGGGAGTACACGGTGGCGTAGTTCTTCGTGACGGCCCGGTCGAGGGTCGACCCGAGCACGCTCGGGTCACCCCGGGTCAGGTAGCTGCCCGCGAGGTCGAACTCGCCGGCGGTGGTCAGCTGGGTGAGCTGCGCGCTGGTGACGACCTTGAGCTGCAGGTCGATGCCGCTCTTCTTGAGCTGGTCCTGGAGCAGCTGCTCGCCGGGGGTCGAGGCGGTGATGAGGTAGGTCAGCGTCAGCTTCCGGCCGTCCTTGTAGCGGTAGCCGTCCGGGCCCTTGGCCCAGCCGGCGCTGTCCAGCAGCGCGGCCGCCCCGGCCGGGTCGTGGGCGAGCTTGGCGGACAGGTCCGCCGCGTACGGCGTCGTCGAGTCGTACGGCCCCTTCACCACCGGGTAGCTGTCCCAGTACACGGTGGACGCGTAGCTTTTCAGGTCGATCGCCTTGTACAGCGCCTGGCGCACCTTCAGGTCGGCCAGCGGRCCGCCCCTGTTGACGTTGGGCACGATCTGCGCGCTGATGCCGGGCAGGGAGYGTGTCTCGATGACGCCGTTCGCGGCCTTGATGACCTCCTGGTCGGCGGAGGTGATCGGCAGCCGCGGCCAGGCGACGTCGATGGTGCCGGTGGTCAGGCTGCCCACCCGGACGCTGTCCTCGGCGATGTAGCTGACGTCGATGCCGTCGAGGTACGCGTCACCCTTGTTCTTCACCAGCGCGCTCGGCCACGCGTAGCCCGCGCGCCGGCTGAGCCTGGCCGCCTTGGCTGCGGTGTAGCTGTCGAGCACGAACTGCCCCGAGCCGATGACCTTGCCCGCGCAGCGGGCCTCGGCGGTCTCCTTTTAGGTGGCCGGCGAGAGGATCGCCAGGGTGGTGGTGGACGTCGCCTGCAGGAACGCCGCGTTGGRCACCTTGAAGTTCACCTTCACCGTCTGCGGGTCGACGACGGTCGACGACTCGTAGCCGGCGAGGTAGGTCACGCCCAGGGTCGATTTGGCGCCGAGGTCGCGCACCCCGTCGAGGGCCGTCTTCACCGCGGACGCGTCGAGCGCCGTGCCGTCGCTGAAGGTGACGCCCTTGCGCAGGGTGAAGGTGTACTCGCGGGCGTCGGGGCTGGCCGTCCAGCTCGTGGCGAGCCACGGGACGATCTCACCGGTCCTGGGGTCCTGATCGGTCAGCGAGTCGGCGAAGTTGCGGTCGATGCTGCGGCTTTCGATCCAGTACACCTGGTTGGGGTCGATGCAGCCCTGGAAGTCCGCCCAGAAGGCGATCTTCAACCGGCCGCCCGGCACGGGCTGCGCGTTGTCGGCGTTCGTGCCGCTCCCGCCGTCCCCGCCCCCGCAGGCGGCCAGGAAGGCGACGGTGAGGAGGGAGGTGGTCGCCGCCCGCCAGCGCGGGCGGCGTCGGCCCGCGCTGTTTCCGTCGGCACTGTTTCCGTCGGCGCTGCCGCTGATATTTCTGTCGGTGTCCTCGCCACTTCGGCGACGCCACGATACGGCCATCAGGATATGACTCCCAGAGTTGTCTTCCGTGAACAGGTCAGGTGGATTCCGGAATTCCGGAACCGGTCGAACAGGGAACGGTTTCGTGGTGGCGGCCGCACGCCACGGGTTGTGAGTGCATGTGTGGGTGCGGCCGGGTGCGGTCCGGGCTGCTGCCGGGTGCTCTGAGGGCACCTGCGGACGGGGCCTCGGTCGAGCTGACGTGGCCCTGGATGTGGCTCTAACAGCGCGCGGCGGTGAGCGTCTGGCGCCCGGCGAGCAGCAGGGCGGAGTCCTCCTGCGGCGGATGGACGCGGGCACAGTAGACGTCGCGCAGGTGCCGCTCGAGAGGGTTGTGCCTGGTCAGGCCCGGGTTGCCGATCGCCGCCACCGCGGTCTGCACGGCTGTGACAACGGCGCGCACGACCAACGGCTTGGCGACGAGGAAGCGCTGCGACGCGCTGGGGTCACCCTCGTCGAAACGACGGACCACCCCGTAGACGATCTCCTCGGCCTGGACCAGCTGCRCCTCGATCTCGCCGGCGATGGTCTGGATCCGTTCGGTCGTGGCGATGGGACGTCCCAGCGAGGTGGGTATGCGCTCGTTGGCGAAACGCAGGAAGAACTCCTGCGCGGCCCGGGCCACCCCGATGTACAGCGCGGGCACGCCGATCCCGACAGCACCCAGGCCCGGGTCGGCGCGCTGCTCGGAGAGGGGCACGCCGCGGAAGTTCTCGAAAGGGATCTCCACGTCGGTGTAGATGACGTCGTGCGTGCTGCTCGCCCGCAGCCCGAGGTGGTCCCAGGTGCGCACGATCTCGATACCGGGGGTGTCGGCGGGGACGACGGCGTGCGCCAGCAGCGGGTCGGGGTCCTCGGTGGCCGCCCACACCAGGTGGTAGGCAAGGCCTTCCGAGCTTGTCGCGAAGCCCTTGTGCCCGTTGAGCAGCCAGCCGGCGGCGGTCCGCCGGATCTTCGTGGCCGGCAGCCCGCCGCGGGCGGGCGCTCCCCACTCCGGCTCGGCGCGGATGGCGTTCAGCAGCACCGGCCGCCGGCGGGAGTCGTCGACCACGGTGCGGTAGAGATCCTCCGGCCACCACGGGTCGATGTCCTCCAGCACGTGCTGGAGGATCGTCATMGCTGTGATCAGGGCGACCGACGGGTCGCCCCGGCCCAGCCACTGCAGGACCCGGACGCTGTCGGTGGCGCTGAGGCCCTGGCCGCCGTAGCGGGGTGCGATCCCCAGCCGCAGCAGGCCCGCGTCGTGCACGGCCTGGACGCCTTTCCAGGGGAACTCCGCGGAACGGTCGTACTCCTCGGCGGTGAGCGCGAGTCGCGCGCTCGTTTGGGCGAGCGCGTCGTCGGAGACGTCCACGACCGGCAGCGCGGCCACCGGACGGCCGGCGGCGGCAGGATCGATATCGGGACGATCGGCGGCGGCAGAACCGGCAGCGGAAAGGTCGGGACGGTCGGCCGGGCCGGTCTGGGACCGCGATGACACGCTCACGACGCCACCTGCTGCCCCAGCCGGCCGGCCCGCGCGGCCGACGCTTCCCGCACCTGTGCTCCCCGATCGCCGTGCGGGCCACCGTCGGAGGCGGCCGCCGGCACGGCCGGGCGGCCGCGCCCGGCGTCCTCCCGCACGATCTCGCCGCGACGGCCCGTCGCCGCGCGGTGGGCCAGTTCCTCGCGCACCAGTGGGAGGATGTAACGGCCGTAGTCGATGACGTCGTCGAGATTGTCGTACCCGCGGATCGAGATGAGCTCGGCACCGAGGTCGACATAGTCGAGGATGGCGGCGGCGACGGTCTCGGGCGTCCCCACCAGGGCGGTGGAGGCGCCGGCGGCGTTGGTCGCGGAGGCCGTGGGCGTCCACAGCGCACGATCGTGCAGGTCACCGTCGCGGGCCACCCGCAGCAGCCGCTGGGAGCCGACGTTGGGCGGTTCCTTCGCGCCGGTGGCGCGGAACGCCGCGTGCGCGAGCCCGTTGTTGCCCCGCAGGACGTCGAGGATCCGATGGGCCTTCTCCCAGGCCAGCTCCTCGGTGGGGGCGATGATCGGACGGAAGGTGACCCAGATGCGGGGGGTGTCCTCGCGACCGGCGAGGCGGGCCTGCTCGGCCACCGCGTCGATCTGTTCCCTGGTCTCCCTGAGCGGTTCGCCCCACAGGCCAAAGATGTCGGCCTGCGCGCCGCCCACCTGGTAGGCCTCCGGCGACGACCCGCCGACCGACACCGGGATGCCGCCGTTGACCGGCCGTACGACCGAGACGAAGTCCTCGAAGGAGTAGTAGGTCCCGGCATGGTCGAACGGCGTCGTCGAGGCCCACGCCCGGCGGAGGATGTCGATGTACTCGGCCTGTCGCGCGTAGCGTTCGGTCTTGCCCAGCCGGTCGCCCTCGCGGGCCTGCTCGTGGTCGTCCCCGCCCGCGATGAAGTGCACCACCGCGCGTCCACCGCTGAGCTGGTCGAGGGTGGCCAGCTGTTTGGCCGCGACCGTCGGGTAGATGGTGTTGGGCCGCAGCGCGACGATCGGCCGGAGCCGCTCGGTGAACTGTGTGATGGCCGTGGCGAGGGTGAACGGGTCCTGGAAGGAGGAGTGGTAGGGCACCAGTGTGTAGTCGAAGCCGCCGTCCTCCAGGGCCCGCGCGTAACGCCTGAGGAAGGGCACGTCAATGGCCGGGAGACGGAGCCGGTTGAGCTCGTTGGACGGATTGATGTTTATGCCGCTGATGAATTCGACGGTCATGACGGTCCTCCGGATGCGCCGGACGGGTGGCTGATCGGCGCCGTTGACGCGGCTACGACCAGGGGGTCCAGCGCGCGATTTCGGGCAGGTCGGCGCCGGCCCGCAACCGTTCGAGGAACAGCACGACCACGGCCGCGGCTGTCCGGTGGGTGGCGTCGTTGAGGGCGTCGTGCTTGCCGCCGTCGATGGTGACGAACTCGGCGACGGGCGCGCCCGCGTAACGCTCTCGCGCGGCCGGCAGCGGGCTGAGYAGGTCGGCCGTCCCGTGCAGGCCGAGCACCGGTACGGCGACCCGACGAAGATCACCGTCGGCGATCCAGGACCGGGGTATCGGGACGGTCAGCGCGCCACGGCGCACCGACACGTCGGCGTCCAGCCGCGCCTGGTGGGTGGGGCAGGCGGTGCGCTCACCCAGCTCGGTCTCCCACTCCCATTCCCCGATGTCCGTGACGGTCGTCTCCCCGCCGGGAAGACCGACGAGGATGAGGCCGTCGACCCGCACCTTCCCGGCGGCGACCAGCGCCGCGGCGAATGCCGCGCCCGCGTCGGAGCCCGCCAGCACGCGCGGCGCGGGCAGGTCCGGGTCGGCCAGCAGACGGTTGATCTGGGACGTCACCGTCCGCTCGTGCGCGGTCGGGTCGCCGACCACCCGGACCCGGTAGCCGTCGAAGGCGATCCGGTTGCCGAACCGCTCGTAGAGCCCCGGATGCTCGCCCCGGCCGGCGATCAGGATCACCGTTCCCCGCGGCGCGACCGCGGGCGGGTTGTCCCACGCCGCCACCGTGGGCGCGACTGCGGCGGCGGCGAGCTGAGCTGACGTCATCGACCTACGTCCTTATGTCCGGTTGGGAGCTGATATCTGCTATGCCCGACAGGTGGAGATAGATGGGTGAATAGGCGAGGTGGCGGGCGTGACGGTGTGGCGGGCGTGACGGTGTGGCCCACGCCGGGCCCCGCGGCCCCGGAGCCGAGCCGGCCCGTGACAGCGCCTCGGCCGGTGGCCGGGAGCCTCTCGGGATGACGGGCGCATGCCGTGCCGACCGACGCGAGCCGACGGCGCGACCGGCAGCGGGCGCCGGCACCGGGCCGGGAACCGCCAGGAGCCGGCGCTGACGTGCCACCCGGACGAACCGGATGAACCGGACGATCGAAGCGATCCGAACGACCCGATGACCCCGATGACCCCGATGACCCCGATGACCTGGATGACCTGGATGACCTGGATGACCTGGATGATCCGTTATGGCTCGGCCGCCGGTCGCCGGATCAGGCCGGGCGGTGACGCGCCGGTGTCAACGGACGGAACAAGGCACGGGACAACAGGCGGAGGTGATGGTCCCGAAGTCGATGACGCGCCTGCGGGTCAGGACGTGCTGCGCGATCCGGCGTCGCGGTGGACTATAGAAAACAACACGGAATGTAAGCGGTCCGTGCTGCCGCACACCCCGTTTCCTGACCATGGCCATCAGAATGGTGCCATTTCCCGTGGATGTCCAACGCGGATCCACGATCAGACCTATTACGAAATGAAATCAGTCGCGCTATCGTGCACTGTGCCCCCCGTACTGGACCTCACGGCCCTGCGCAGCCTCACGGCGATCGCCGACTACGGCGGCTTCCGCCGCGCCGCGGAGGCGTTGTGCATCTCGCAGTCGGCGGTGAGCCAGCATGTGCGCCGCCTGGAGAAAGCGGTCGGCCGGCCGCTGGTCGCCCCGGACGGCCGCGGCACACGCTTCACCCCTGATGGTGAACTACTCGTCGCCGTGGGGCGACGGATCCTCACCCTGCACGACGACGCGCTCGAACAACTGGGTGTGGACGCGGTGCTGGCGGGCCAGTCGACCATCACCATCGGGTCGACCGAACACGCCGCCGACCATCTGCTCCCGCTGGTGATGTCCGCGCTCACCACGGAGTTCCCCGACGTCCAGGTCAGGTTCCGGCTCGACCGGGGAGCCCGCATCAACGAGGCACTCGACCGGGGCAGCATTGACGTCGCCGTGCTCATCKGGGAGGGGAACGCCGCCACGGCCCGTCCAGCCGGCCGGCTGCCGCTGGYCTGGTTCGCGGCCACCGACTGGGCGGCGCCCCCGCCGGAACGGCCGCTGCCACTGGTGGCCATCGACGATCCGTGCACCATCCGTAGCCAGGCGTTACGGGTGCTGGCCCGGGCCGGGCGCACGGCCTCAGTCGTCGGTGAGGCCGGATACCTCGCCGGCGTGCTGCACGCGGTCCGCGCCGGCGTCGGTGTCGCGCTGCTCGCCGATGTCGGGGCGGTGCCGCAGGGACTGGAACGCCGTGACGATCTGCCACCGGTCGACCCCGAACCGCTCCATGTCCGCGCTCGCCGCAGCGCCCATCCCCGGCTGACACATCTGATCGGCAACGCGGTGCGCACGGCGCTGGACGAACGTCCTCGGACTGACCGGCGTCCTGGCCCGGCGTCCTGAGCCGGCGTCCTGAGCCGGCATCGCCGCTGGCCGCCGCTCGCCGCGACGGCGGCCTCGACCAGCGGGCGGCGACCAGCGGCGTCACCCGGCCGTGAGAGGCTGGCCCGGATCGGAACGCCGATGCCGCCGATCCCGATCTCTTCCGAAAGGGGACGTGCCACCCATGTCGACGCTGCTGGTCACCGGAGCCGCCGGGTTCATCGGGTCGAACTTCGTCCGCTACTGGCGTGAGTGGCATCCCCAGGACCAGGTGGTCGCGCTGGACGCGCTGACCTACGCCGGCTGCCGGGACAACCTCGCCGACGTGCTGGCGGAGATCACGTTCGTACACGGGGACATCCGGGACCGCGGGCTCGTCGAGTCGCTGCTGCGGGAGCACAAGGTCGACGTGGTGGTCAACTTCGCCGCCGAGTCGCACAACAGCCTGGCGATCATCCGTCCCGGCGACTTCTTCTCCACCAACGTCATCGGCACCCAGACGCTGCTGGAGGCGGCCCGCACGGTCGGGGTGGCCCGCTTCCACCAGATCTCGACCTGCGAGGTCTACGGCGACATGGACCTCGACGACCCCGGCGCGTTCACCGAGGACTCCCCGTACCTGCCGCGGACGCCGTACAACGCGGCCAAGGCCGGTGGCGACCATGCGGTGCGCGCCTACGGCCTGACCTACGACCTGCCGGTGACGATCACGAACTGCTCGAACAACTACGGGCCGTACCAGTTCCCGGAGAAGGTCATCCCGCTGTTCGTCACCCGGGCCCTGCAGGGCGAGAACCTGCCCCTGTACGCGTCGGTGCGTAACCGCCGGGAGTGGCTGCACGTCGCCGACCACTGCCGGGCGATCGACGCGGTACTGGAACACGGCCGGCTCGGCGAGACCTACCACGTCGGCAGCGGGGTCGAGGCCGACATCGAGACCATCGCCAACACCATCCTCGCCGAACTGGGCCTGCCGGAGTCGCTGAAGACGATCGTGCCGGACCGCCCGTCCCACGACCGGCGGTACCTGCTCGACTCGACCAGGCTGCGCACCGAACTCGGCTGGGCGCCCGAGATCGGCTTCGCCGACGGGATGCGGGCAACCGTCGCCTGGTACCGCGACAACGAGGCGTGGTGGCGGCCGCTGATCGGCCGCTCCCCCGTCTCGGAGACCGCCTGGCGCTGACCCGCCCACGGCCCCGGCCGGGCCAGGCGTGGAGAGCCGGGGTGCGGTTCTCGCGGCAGGTCCGGATGCCGGGCCCGCCGCGGGACGGCCGTCCACGATCAGAGCGTCAGATCGTGCTCCCGTCCTGTTTCCAGGCGCGGGCCCGGGCGAGGAAGGACCGGACGCCGTCCGCGTTCGCGTGACCGGCCCGCAGCGCGAGCAGGGTCGCCGCCAGCGGACGGCCCACCGCCCGGAACGGGCGGGGCGCCAGGTCGAAGGCGGTGCCGGCCCGGTCGAGCGCGGATTCCACGTCGCCACGGTGGGCGTCGGCGGCGGCCAGATGGGCGAGCGCGACCGCGACGAATCCCGGACGGTTCATCGCCGTCAGCGCGGGCAGGGCGACGTCGGCGTAGTCCGTGGCGGCGCTGTGGTCACCGGCCGCCGCGGCGGCGATCAGCCCGTGGTAGGCGACCTCCACCGGGTGGACGGCACCGGGATCCTCCCCGCCGGGAGTCCCCCGCTGCTCGGCCGGCAGCGCGAACGCCTGGCCGATCGCCCGGTCCGCGATCCTGGCCACCTCGTCGGGACGCCCGCCGGGCAGGACCGCGACCGCCCGCGCCTGCAGCGCGAGCGCGGCGATGGCCACCGGGGTGCCGTTGGCCTGGCGCTGGCCGTCCATGGCAAGCCGCAACGCCGACTCCGGATGCTCCTCGTACAGCTCGATCATTCCGGCGATCTTCCGGGCGTAGCCGACGGCTAACGCGTCGCCGGCGGACCGGCCGTGCCGGTAGGCGGCCTCGGCGAGCCGCCGGGCCTGGTCGATCCGGTCAGTGTTGAACAGCGCGTCGGCGCGCAGCGCCTCGACATGGGCCAGGGTGGCGCCGGCGGCCCGGCGCTGCGCCGGGGCCACCCGACGTTCGGACAGGCGGACGACCTCCGCGTAGAGGGCGTCCAGCCGCGGCAGGGATTCGGTCAGCGGAATGTCCTCGTACTCGCAGACCAGTACTCGGAAGCGCGCGTCGACGTCCGCCAGCTCGTCGACGAAGGGCGACATCGTCACTGCGCCGCCAGCGGCGAGAGTGGCCAGAACGGCGAGCTGACGTCGGCTCGGGGCCCCTGTATCCACCGTGATGACCTCCCTGACCTGGGCTTCTGGCCAGTGTCGGGCCATCGTCTCTGATCGTGCCGTTGATTGAGCATGCTTACTCCCCGTGTCGCTACGATCTGTACATATAACCGTAGCGACACGAGACGCTTGCGGTAAGTAAACAGGAAGGCATGTCTCGGGCTAGGTGTGTTCTCCGTCCCGTCCCGATGCGCTCTCCCCGGCGCGCTCCCCTCGGCGCGGCGGTCCTCAGGGGCGGGCTGGCGCGCTCGCCCGAGAACGCAGCACAAGGGAGCCCGCGAACAGACCGACGCTGATCGCGAGCTGCGCGAACCACCAGGCCGCCACATCGTGATGGCCCGAGGCCGGGCACAGCGCCGAGAGCGCCACAAGCCCGGCGCCCGCGTAGGTGGCCGCCCCGAGCCCCCAGCGGCGGCCGGCAAGCAGCGCGACAAAGGCCACGAACAGCAGCACCAGGGTGACGTCACCGATGGCCCCGATCAGGACCGGCGTCCGATCCACCGCCTGAGGGCCATCGGGAACCGGCTCGATCATCGTGGCAACGACGGTCCCAACGGCAAGAACGACAGCCCACCAACGCAGAACAGCCGACCGAACAGCACCGACGGCAGCCGGACCCACCCGCGACCTCGACCCCGCCGGCACCGCCAGCGGGGACGAGCGCAGGGCATCCGGACGACCCTGCCAGCCCTCGGCTTCCCGCCCGGCCAGCCGCACGCCCCCACCGGCCCCGCCGGCCTCACCAGTTCCGCTAACGCTGCCAACCCTGCCGGTTCCACCAACCCCGCCGGTTCCACCAACCTCACCGGCTCCGCCAACGCTGCCGACCCCGCCAGCACCGCCCGCCACAGGCGCATCAACCCCGCCGTCTGGCACGCCTCCGCCATCGACACCCGTACGACTGATGACAGCGTTGTCGATATTCAGGGCGTCGACGTCCCAGCCAACCCCGCACACAGACGTCTGCCAACGGGCTGTCTCGGACTCCAGCTCAGTAGTGACCGTCATATTTCCACGATAGGCCCGCCCGCCACTCCACACGCCCCCGCGCTAACTTGCCGACACCTCCCCAGCGCCACCCACCGCGAACCGGGCTTCCGAACCTGTGGCCCGGCCCCATCCCAGCCCACGCCGGCATCCGCGCCGGCCGCCGTGACCACACCACCTACATCACTGTCCGGGATCTTGAATCGGCGCCTTCGACGGTTGTCCACAGATCCGTTTCAGGTATGGCACCGTTCCGGGGTGCGTGGGGAAGATCCAGTCATGGTCCGCTCGCCGTTCAGCACACCGCCGGCTCTTCTGCGTCAGGCGCGGCAGCAGGACGGGGTGATCAGCGGCTCGCAGGCCCAGGCTTTCGGGCTGACCCGTCGGCAGATCGCGCGTCTTGTCCACAGCGGCGAGTGGCAGTATCCGGGAAGAGGCGCGTACCTTCTGCCTGGGGCTCACCCGCATCGGAGCCGGGTTCGCGCGGCCCTGCTACACCGGCCGGACGCCGTTGCCTGCGAGATCACCGCGGCGCGGCTGCTGGCGTTCGGCGGCCTCCCGGTGGCACGGCCCGACGAGCCGGTGCACCTGCTGTTGCCATTCGAGTCCGCGCGGAGACAGCCGAACGGCGTGAAACTGCACTGGGATGACGTGCCRCACGCCCACGTCACGGACATCCACGGCATTCCGACGACATCGGCGCCCCGCACACTCGTCGACATGGTGCTGCGCCGCGACCGTGATGATGCCGTCGCTCTCATGGACGCGGCGTTGCGCGGCGGTCATCTCACCGATCTCACCAGCGCCCGGTCCCTTGCGTTCGGCAGGCGGGGCGCGGCAGCGCGGTCGAGCTGGTGGCGGCACGCCGACGGCAGAGCCGAGTCCCCGCTGGAGACGCGGCTACGGCTGTTGCTGACCGACGCCGGCGTGGCTCCCGAACAGCTCCAGTGGCAGGTCCGGGACGACAGTGGACGCGTCGTCGCCCGTCTGGACCTGGCCTGGCCGAGCCGTCAGCTCGACGTCGAGGCGGACGGGACGTCCGTACACGGCGGCCCGGTGGCCCTGTACCGCGACCGGCACCGGCAGAACCTGCTGACAACACTCGGCTGGACCGTACTCCGCTTCACCTGGCCCGACGTGACACAACGCCCCGGCTACGTGACCCACACCGTCACACGCGCCCTCGCCACGGGCAGCGGCCAACCATGATCAGCGTAAGTTTGTCGTTGTGTACGCATATCGGGCCGAAAAGCGTACACAACGACAAAATTATAGCGATCATGAACTGGAAAGGGGCGCTGGATGGCAGTCGGGCGGCCGGCCGACGGTGGCCGGGGTTCGGCGGTGGGGGGCGGTTCGGCGGTGGCCGAGGTRGCCGGGGTTCGGCGGTGCCGGTCCCGGGGCAGGCGTCCCGAATCAGACGTTGAAGCCGAGGGCGCGCAGCTGGTCGCGGYCGTCATCGGTGATCTTGTCGGGGCCCCACGGCGGCATCCAGACCCAGTTGATGGTCACGTCGTTGACCAGGGCGTCCGGGCCGTCGGTGAGGKCGGAGCGGGTCTGGTCCTCGATCACGTCCGTCAGCGGGCACGCCGCCGACGTCAGCGTCATGTCCAGGGTCACGGTGTTGTCGTCGTGGATGTTGATCCCGTAGACCAGGCCCAGGTCGACGACGTTGATGCCGAGCTCGGGGTCGACGACGTCGCGCATGGCCTCCTCGACGTCGTCGAGAGCGGCCTTGTCGACGGCAGCACCGGCGGCCACCCCGCCGGCGGCCACCCCTCCGGCGGCCTCCCCCCCTGGGGCCGTCCCGCCGCCAGCGCTCTGCCCGCCACCGGCGGCCGTCCCGTCGACAGCGGCTGCCTCGCCGGGAGCCGCCGCGCCGGTGGCGGCCGGGTCGCCGGCGGTGGTGGCAGCGGTGGCCGTGGCTCGCGCCGCCGCCGGGTCGCTACCGGTCGTCTCCTGGTCGGCCAGCGTGGTGGTTTCGCTCATCGGTCCGTCTCCTGTTCCGGGATGCCGCCCACGGCCTGCGCGGTCGCGTCCTTCCAGGCCATCCATGACAGCAGGGCGCACTTGACCCTGGCCGGATACTTTGACACGCCCGCGAAGGCGACCGCGTCCTCCAGCACGTCCTCGTCCGGCTCCATGGTGCCGCGGGACTGCATCAGCGCCAGGAACTCCCGTTCCAGTCCGAGCGCGTCGGCCACGGACCTGCCGATCACAAGGTCGGTCATGACGCTCGCGGACGCCTGGCTGATCGAACAGCCCTCGCTCTCGTAGGAGACGTCCGTCACCACACCGTCGGCGACCCTGACCCGTAGGGTCACCTCGTCGCCGCAGGTCGGGTTGACGTGGTGGACCTCGGCGTCGAACGGTTCGCGCAGCCCGCGGTGATGCGGGTTGCGGTAGTGGTCCAGGATGATCTCCTGGTACATGGAGTCCAGTTTCACGTTCCGAAGAACCTCCGGACATGCCCCAGACCTTCCACGAGCGCGTCGACCTCACTTCGGGTCGAGTACAGGTGGAAGGACGCCCGGGTCGTGGCCGGAACGCCGAAGCGCAGGCAGACCGGGCGGGCACAGTGATGCCCCACACGGACGGCGACACCGAGTTCGTCGAGCAGCTGGCCGACGTCGTGCGGGTGCAGCGGCCGGCCGTCGGAGCCGGTCAGGACGAACGAGACGGCGCCGCCCCGGTCGACCGCGTCCGGCGGCCCGATGATCCGCAGCCCGGGTACGGCGGTCAGCCGCTCGATGGCGTAGGCGGTGACGTCGTGCTCGTGCGCGGCGACGGCGTCCATGCCAAGATCGGTGAGGTAGTCGACGGCGGCGCCGAGACCGACCGCCTGGGCGATCATCGGGGTGCCGGCCTCGAACCGGTGCGGCGGGGCGGCGTAGGTCGACGCCTCCATCGTCACGAGCTCGATCATCTCGCCGCCGCCGAGGAACGGCGGCATGACCTCCAGCAGCTCGCGCCGGCCCCACAGCACGCCGATCCCGGTCGGCCCGCACATCTTGTGGCCGGTGAAGGCGAGGAAGTCCACGCCGAGGGCGGTGACGTCGATCGGCATGTGCGGCACGGACTGGGAGCCGTCGAGGACGACCAGCGCGCCGACCTCGCGGGCCCGGGCGACCAGCGTCGCGACCGGGTTGACCGTGCCGAGGATGTTCGACTGGTGCACGAACGAGACGACCTTCGTCCGCTCGTTGATCACCTGGTCGAGGGTGGTGAGGTCAAGGCGGCCGTCGTCGGTGATGCCGATCCAGCGCAGCGTCGCCCCGGTCCGCCGGCACAGCATCTGCCACGGCACCAGGTTGGAGTGGTGCTCCATCTCGGTGACGACGACCTCGTCGCCGGGGCCGAGCCGGAACCGCTCCGCCTCCGGGCCGGACGCCGCCGCGTTGCTCATCGCGTAGGCGACGAGGTTCAGCGCCTCCGAGGAGTTCTTGGTGAAGACGACCTCGTCGCGCCGAGGGGCGCCGATGAACGCCGCGACCTTGTCCCGGGCGTTCTCGTACAGCGCGGTGGCCTCCTCGGCGAGGACGTGGATGCCGCGGTGGACGTTGGCGTTGTGCAGCTCGTAGTAGTCCCGCTCGGCGTCGAGGACGCGGGTGGGCTTCTGCGAGCTCGCCGCGCTGTCGAGGTAGACCAGCGGCCGGTCGTCGTGGACCCGGCGCGTCAGGATCGAGAAGTCCTTGCGTACCCGCTCGACGTCGTACCCGGGCACCGGCCCGCCCACCCCGGTGAGGGTGGGCGCGGGCCCCGCGTTGGCCCTGGTGTCGCTCCCCGTGTCGGTCATCGTCGTCACGCCACCGTCCCGGCCGGCTCGGTCGTCTTCACGTACCGGTCGTAGCCGCTGTCCTCCAGGACCGCGGCGAGCTCCGGGCCACCGGAGTCGACGATGCGGCCGCCGGCCATCACGTGGACGAACTCCGGCTTCACGTATCGCAGGATGCGGGTGTAGTGGGTGATCAGCAGGATGCCGGTCTGCCCCGCCGACCGGACAGACTCGATGCCGGCGGAGACGATCCGCAGCGCGTCCACGTCGAGGCCGGAGTCGGTCTCGTCCAGAATCGCGATCTTCGGCTTGAGCAGGGCCATCTGCAGGATCTCGTGGCGCTTCTTCTCGCCGCCGGAAAAGCCCTCGTTGACGCTGCGCTCGGCGAACGCCGKGTCCATCTCCAGCGTCGCCATGGACTCGCGGACCTCCTTGACCCACGTCCGCAGCTTGGGCGCCTCACCGCGCACGGCCGTCACCGACGAGCGCAGGAAGTTCGACACCGACACACCGGGCACCTCGACGGGATACTGCATGGCCAGGAAGATCCCGGCGCGGGCCCGCTCGTCGACGCTCTGCGCGAGGACGTCGACGCCGTCCAGCGTCACCGTTCCCTCGGTGATCGTGTACTTGGGGTGGCCTGCGATGGAATACGCCAGCGTCGACTTGCCGGAGCCGTTCGGCCCCATGATCGCATGGGTCTCGCCGCGACGGATCGTCAGATCCACGCCGCGCAGGATCTCCCTCCCCTCGGCGGAGTCGGTCTCCACCGAGACATGGAGGTTACGGATCTCAAGGGTCGACACGTTAGTTCAATCTCCTCAAACCGCTATCTGTGACGCGCGCCGCGCACCCTGCCCTGTGCCCTGCCCCACAGGGCCTGCCCCGCTGTGGAGGCCTGCCCTGGAGGACTCGCACCGTGGCCTGGCGTGCGCTGCGCGCCGTGCGCTATGACTCCCCGACGTCCACGAGCACATCGTCGCCGTCGATCTTCACGGGATAGACGGGCACCGGCTCGGTTGCCGGCAGCCCAAGGGGCTCACCTGTGGTGAGGTCGAACTGCGAACCGTGCAGCCAGCACTCGATCTTCGCGTCCTCGATCTCGCCCTGGGAGAGCATGACGTCGGCGTGCGAGCACTCGTCGCGGATGGCGTAGACCTGCCCGGCCGCCAGCGCCAGGCACACCGGCTCCCCGTCGATCTCCACCCCGAGCGGGACGTCCTCGCTCAGGTCGGAGAGGGCACACGCCCGCTGGAAACCGCCCACTACACGACCCCGCCGAGCTCGGCCTCGACCGCCGCGGCGATCCGCTCCCGCAGCGAATCGATCTCGATCCGGTCGACGATCTCGGCGAAGAAGCCCCGGACGACCAGGCGCCGCGCCTCGTCCGCCGGAATGCCCCGCGCCATCAGGTAGAACAGCGCCTCGTCGTCGAACCGCCCGGTCGCGCTGGCATGGCCGGCGCCGACGACCTCCCCGGTGGAGATCTCCAGGTTCGGCACCGAGTCCGCCCGGGCGCCGTCGGTGAGGACGAGGTTGCGGTTGAGCTCGTAGGTGTCGGTACCCACGGCGTCCGCCCCGATCACGACGTCACCGATCCACACCGCGTGCGCGCCGTCGCCCTGCAGGGCGCCCTTGTAGGCCACCCGGCTGCGGCACGAGCGCGGGCCGTGGTCGACGAGCAGGCGGTGCTCCTGGTGCTGGCCGGCGTCGGTGAAGAACAGCCCGTAGAGCTCCGCGTCCCCACCGGGCCCGGCGTAGGTGACCGTGGGTGACAGACGTACCAGATCACCACCGAGGGTGACGGTGAACGAGCGGAACCGCGCGTCCCGACCGACCGCGGCCGCGTGCGCGGCCACGTGCACCGCGCCGGCGTCCCAGTCCTGCAACGACACCAGCGTCAGTGACGCGCTGTCACCGACCGACAGTTCGACGTTGCCGGCGAACGTGGCCGCCCCGGTGTGATCAAGCACCACCGTGGCGGACGCGAACGCGCCGACCTCGACGACCAGATGGCCGTAGGCGACCCCGCCGCCGCCGTGCAGCCGCACGACCACCGGCTCGGCCGGCGCGGCCTCGGCGGGAACAGTGATCACGACGGCGTGCTCGGCCCGGGTCATCGCGAACGCCGACACCCGGTCGGACGGGGTCAGCACCCGCCCGATACGCCCGTCATCGAGGCCGACATGCTCGACCGTGACCGGCGGCGGGGCCTGCACGCTCACCTCAAGGGCGGCGTCGGTCGCCTCCGGGCCGGTGAGCAGGCCGCGCAGGCGGCGCAGCGGGGTGAACCGCCACTCCTCCTCACGCCCGGTCGGGACGGGATGGGCCTGCGGGTCACGGGAGTGCACCGGCCGCGGCCGGCTGTCGGGCCGCCGGTCCGGCGCGCCCGCGGCCGCCCCGGGCCGAGAGCCGAACGGCAGGCCGGTCGACGACCCCGCCGGCACCGGCACGGTCGCGGTGGCGGTTCCACCGACCGCGGTGGCGGCGGGCGACCCGTCCGGCGAGCCCGACGGAGTCGGTGAACCCGGCGAACCGTTGTGGGCAGGAGCTGTCACCATCAGCCGACCGCGCCTTCCATCTGCAGCTCGATCAGTCGGTTGAGCTCGAGGGCGTACTCCATCGGCAGCTCGCGGGCGATCGGCTCGACGAACCCGCGCACCACCATCGCCATCGCCTCGTCCTCGGACAGCCCGCGGCTCATCAGGTAGAAGAGCTGGTCCTCCCCGACCTTGGACACGGTGGCCTCGTGCCCGATGGAGGCGTCGTCCTCGCGGACGTCGACGTAGGGGTAGGTGTCCGACCGGCTGACCGTGTCGACCAGCAGGGCGTCGCACTTCACCGTCGCCCGCGAGTTGTGCGCGCCCTCCTGGATCTGCACCAGACCGCGGTAGGACGTGCGGCCGCCGCCGCGGGCCACCGACTTGGACACGATCGTGGACGACGTCCGCGGCGCCGCGTGCACCATCTTCGCGCCGGCGTCCTGGTGCTGGCCGGCGCCGGCGAAGGCGATCGAGAGCACCTCGCCCTTGGCCTGCTCGCCGAGCAGCCACACCGCCGGGTACTTCATCGTCACCTTGGAGCCGATGTTGCCGTCGATCCACTCCATGGTGCCGCCGGCCTGGCARGCGGCCCGCTTGGTCACCAGGTTGTAGACGTTGTTCGACCAGTTCTGGATGGTCGTGTACCTGCAGCGGGCGTTCTTCTTCACGACGATCTCCACGACCGCGGAGTGCAGCGAGTCCGAGGAGTAGATCGGCGCGGTGCAGCCCTCGACATAGTGGACGTAGGCACCCTCGTCCACGATGATCAAGGTCCGCTCGAACTGGCCCATGTTCTCGGTGTTGATGCGGAAGTACGCCTGCAGCGGGATCTCCACGTGCACGCCCGGCGGGACGTAGATGAAGGAGYCACCGGACCACACCGCGGTGTTCAGYGCGGCGAACTTGTTGTCACCGACCGGGATGACCGAGCCGAAGTACTCCTGGAATATCTCCGGGTGCTCCCGCAGGCCGGTGTCGGTGTCGAGGAAGATGACGCCCTGCTCCTCAAGATCCTCACGAATCTTGTGGTAGACGACCTCGCTCTCGTACTGGGCCGCCACGCCGGAGACCAGACGCTGCTTCTCGGCTTCGGGGATGCCGAGCTTGTCGTAGGTGTTGCGAATGTCCGCCGGCAGGTCGTCCCAGCTCTCCGCCTGCTTCTCGGTCGAACGGACAAAATACTTGATGTTGTCGAAATCGATCCCGGACAGGTCCGCGCCCCAGGTGGGCATGGGCTTGCGACCGAACAGCTTCAGACCCTTCAGCCGGAGCTGGGTCATCCACTCCGGCTCGCCCTTCTTGGCCGAGATGCCCAGGACGACCGCTTCGGACAGCCCGCGTTCGGCGGTCGCCGCGTACGCGTCCGTGTCGGACCAGCCGAACTTGTAGGAACCCAGTCCTTCGAGCCGACTGTCGATCTCGGTCTCAGGAGTTGTGGTCATATGACAGGACCCTCCGAGGAGGTCAGAGAAGTGGCGGTGGGGGTGGAAACAGGTGGGGCGGACCGCGGCGCGGCGGACACGGCCGGCCCGGCCGACGTGGCGGACCCGTCCGAGGCGGTAGGCCCGCTGGAGGCCGGGGCGGCACGATCGTGGTCGTCCTCGGGCCGCTGGGACTCCCGGGTCTCCAGCGGCACATGCGTCGTGCACACCCCGTCACCATGGGCGATGGTGGCGAGCCGCTGGACGTGGGAGTCCAACAGCCGCGACAACGCGGCCGTCTCCGCGCCACAGAGCTCGGGGAACTGCTCGGCGACATGCTGGACGGGGCAGTGGTGCTGGCAGATCTGGACGCCCGTCGGCAGCTGCGAGGCGCTCGCGGTGTAACCGGCGGCGGACATCGCCGCCGCCAGCGCCGCCGGCCGGTCGGCCGGATCGGCCCGGGCGACCGCGGCCCGCACCCGCCGCTCCAACTCGGCGGCGCGCGCCTCGGCGAACTCCGCGACGACCGCCTGGCCGGCGACGTCCGCGAGAAAGCTCAGCGCGCTGGTGGCCAGATCCTCGTACGCGGTCGGGCCGGCCGCGTGACCGGCGGCGGTGAGCTGGTAGACCCGAGCCGGACGGCCACGGCCACGCGGAGCCGGGTTACGAGCCGACCGGGTGGTGATCGTGCCTTCCGCGAGCATCGCGTCCAGATGGCGGCGGATCGCCGCCGGTGACAGGCCGAGATGTGCGGAAAGGGTGACCGCGGTCGAGGGGCCGAGCTCCAGGAGCAGGCGCGCGACACGGTCACGGGTCCGGCCATCGGCCGCCGTACCGTTGGAGGTGTCGGGCATGCTTTTCACAACACCACTGTGCCTTATTTCCCGCCGAGGGTCTAACCCCTCGGCCCACCGGTACGACGTGATCTGTCGAGGTACCCGACCATCGTGGCATCTGAGCTGGGCGAAGAGCGTCCGCTTGGGGCGAGCGTCTGATCCGCCACACCCGTCGGCGGCTCCGGGCAGCGGCATGCCGGCCCGCGGCGATACCACACGGAGACCACCCGCATCGGGCTGTCATCGTGTGAATCGACCATCTCACAGACCAACTCCTGACAGGCTGTGGCCGGGGGCGGAAGGCGTCTCCGGCTCGACGCGACCCGGACGGAGACCGTGACCGAGGCCGACCACAGCGCTCGCGAGCCCGACGCTGACCTGGCCGGCATCTCCGGATCCGCCCCGGACGCCGCCGGCACCGGTAAGGCCGGTAGCGGTAGGACTGGTAGCGGTAGGACTGGTAGCGGTAGCGGTAAGACTGGTAGCGGTAAAGCCGGTAACGGTAAGGCCGGCACGAGCCCGCAGCGCGACGACTACGCGGCGGAGCTGGGACGCCGGCTGCGAGCCGCCCGCCACCGGCGCGGCATGTCCCTCGTCGACGTCCAGGAGCGTACGAACGGGCGCTGGACCGCCGGCACCCTGGGYGCCTATGAGCGGGGACGCCGCTCCCTGCGGGTACACCGCCTGATGGAGCTGGCCGAGCTCTACGACGTGACCGCGGTTGTGCTCATCCCGTCCCAGACGGACCGCTCCGAACTGGCCGGCCTGCCGCCGCTGACCATCGACCTGCAGCGGCTGCGCAAGCTGCCACCGACCCGGACCGGCCCGCTGCGGCGCTGGATCGCGATCGTGCAGGTGCTGCGTTCGGAGAGCTCCCGGGACGTGCTGCGCCTGCGTCGCACGGACCTGCTCTCGCTGGCGCGGCTCTACAGCACGACGCCGCCGCTGCTCTACGAGCGGCTGCGCGCGTGGGGCACGCTCGTCGAGCCGGGATCCGGGCAGCGACCCGCCCTGCCGCGCGGGCGGCGCGGCCAGCCCCGTTCCTGACCCCGGTCCCGACGCCGTCCCCCAGCCCCGTTCCTGGCTCCGTTCCCGACACTGTCCCCCAGCGCCGGTCCCGACGCTGTTTCCCGCGCTCCCCCACGCCCCTTGGCCTCGTTCCCGGCCGTCGCCGGTGGCCGCCCGACRAACGTCGCGGGCGGGTCGCTGAGGGGTTCTGACCGCATCCGGGTGGTTCCGGTCGCACCTACAGCGGCAAAGGTCCGTAGGATCGCGTGTGTGGCGGACGACCTGGCAGTCGAGGTTTCCAGCCTGGTCAAGACCTACTGGCCACGCTCGAACCGGGCCATACATGCTGTCAACGATCTGTCACTGACCGTTGTGGCGGGTTCGGTCACGGCACTGCTCGGCCCGAACGGCGCCGGCAAGACAACCACGATCGAGATCTGCGAGGGGTTCCGACGCCCGGACGCCGGCCACGTGCGGGTACTCGGGCTCGACCCCGCCCGCGACGGACCCGCTCTGCGCCCACGGGTGGGAGTCATGCTCCAGTCCGGCGGGGTGTACCCGGGCGCCCGCGCCGGTGAGATGCTCGCCCTGATCGCCGCGCACCATCGCGACCCGCTGGACGTCATCGCCCTGCTCGAGCGTGTCGGCATCACCGAAGTGGCCGGGATGCCCTACCGCCGTCTCTCCGGCGGCCAGCAGCAGCGCCTGGCCCTCGCGATGGCCCTCGTCGGCCGTCCGGAGCTGGTCTTCCTCGACGAGCCCACCGCCGGCATGGACGTGCAGGCCCGCCGCGCCACCTGGGAGCTGATCGAACAGCTGCGGATAGCCGGGGTCACGGTGGTGCTGACCACCCATGCCATGGACGAGGCGGAGCGGCTCRCCGACCACGTCGTCATCGTCGACCACGGCAAGGTCCTCGCGGCGGGCTCCCCGGCCGAGCTGACCAGCGGCGGCGCCAAGGGGGAACTGCGGTTCCGGGCGCTGGCCGGCCTCGACATCGACCGGCTGGARCTGGCCCTGCCCAGCGGCACCGTCGCCAGGGAGGGACCGCCCGGGCGCTATGTCATACAGGGGAAGGTCGACCCGCAGATGCTCGCCGCGGTGACCGCCTGGTGCGCGGGCAACGGTGTGATGGCCGAGGACCTCCAGGTCGAACAGCGCAGTCTTGAGGACGTGTTCGTGGAACTCACCGGTTCGGCGTTGCGGCCATGACCGACACGGAGGTACCGATCGGCGGCCGGAGCGGGAAGCCGGCCAGGCCGGTCGACTCCGGCTCCGCCGCGGGCGTGCGACAGCCGCTGGACCTGCGTCCCGCGCCGGGGGCGGCGAGCCGGTGGAACATGCTGCGCGCGCAGACGACGATCGAGCTGAAGCTGACGCTGCGGCGCGGGGAGTC
Source organism: Protofrankia sp. BMG5.30 (assembly GCF_001983005.1). Lineage (NCBI taxonomy): Bacteria > Bacillati > Actinomycetota > Actinomycetes > Frankiales > Frankiaceae > Protofrankia > Protofrankia sp. BMG5.30. The sequence goes on from NZ_MOME01000010.1 coordinate 187,936, forward strand.
GGTGCTGCTCACCCTGGTCATCCCGGTCGGCCTGCTGCTGTTCTTCACCGCCGTGGACGTGCTTCCCACCGACGGCGCCCGCTCGGTGGACTTCCTCGTCCCGGGCATCCTGGCGCTCGCGGTCATGTCGACGGCGTTCACCGGGCAGGCGATCGCGACCGGTTTCGAGCGTTCCTACGGCGTGCTGCGACGGTTCGGCGCCAGCCCGTTGCCCCGCTCGCTCCTGCTGGCGGGCAAGACGCTGGCCGTGGTCGCCGTGGAGCTCATCCAGGTCGCGGTGCTGGTCGCGGTCGGCTTCGCCCTCGGCTGGCACCCGCACGGCGGGCCGTGGTGGGTCGCGCTGCTCCTGCTGGTGGCCACCGTCGCGTTCTGCGGCCTGGGGCTGCTGATGGCAGGCACCCTGCGGGCGGAGGCGACGCTGGCCGCGGCCAACGGCGTCTACCTGCTGCTGCTGCTCGTCGGCGGGGTGATCGTCCCGCTGTCCCGGCTGCCGGGCTGGTTGGAGGCGGTGGGTCAGGCGCTGCCCACCGCGGCCSCCTCCGACGGCCTGCGGGCCGTCCTGCAGGACGGCGCCGGCCTGCCCGTCGGCGATCTGCTCGTGCTGTGTGCCTGGGCGGTCGGCTCCCTGGCGCTGGCGGCCCGGACCTTCAGATGGGAGTAGGGACACCGGTCGGAGCAGGAACGCCGGACCCGGACTTCTACAGACGGTAGTATCCACGGGAATGAACATGCGGCAGCCACTACGACTACCCACGGTGAGTCCGGTGGTCTTCCAGCGGCTCACCCGCGTCAGCGTCGTCCTGCTCGCGCTGATCGTGGTCACCGGCGGCGCGGTCCGGCTCACCGGCTCCGGGCTCGGCTGCCCCACCTGGCCCAGATGCAGCGAGGACTCGTTCGTCACGCAGTCGGAGTACTCCGTGCACGGCTGGATCGAGTTCGGCAACCGGCTGCTGACCACCGTCGTCGGGGCGGTGATGCTCCTGCTGCCGCTGGTGTCGTTACGGCTGCGCGAGCGCCGCCGTGACCTCGTCCTGCTCGCGTTCGGACTGTGGCTGGGCTTCCTCGGCCAGGTGGTGCTCGGTGGTCTGACCGTTCTGTTCAAGCTGCATCCCGCGCTGGTGGCGGGGCACTTCCTGCTGTCCATGCTGCTGCTGCTCGACGTCGTGGCGCTCGACCGTCGGGCCTGCGCCGGCCCGGGCCCGACGCGGCCGGCGGGTGGGCGCGAGCTGCTCTGGCTGTCCCGGCTGCTGGTGGGCGTCGCCGGGGCGGTGCTCGTCCTCGGCACGGTGGTCACCGGCACCGGGCCGCACAGCGGGGACTCCGCCGAGGCGAAACGGTTCGGGTTCGACATCACCAACGTCGCGCAGCTGCACGCCGACGCCGCGATGCTCCTGGTCGGGCTGGTCATCGCGACGGTCCTTACGGTGCGTGTCGGTGGCGCGTCCCGGGCTGCGGTTCGCGCGAGCAACGCGCTCGCCGTCATTACGGTCGCCCAGGCCTGCGTCGGGTTCGTCCAGTACTTCACCGGAGTCCCGGTCGCGCTGGTGGAGCTGCACATAGCCGGGGCCACCGCGCTGTGGATCGCAGCCCTGCACGTCTGGCTGGCCATGGTCAACCGACCGGCACCGGCCGACCTGCCCGCATCCCCGCCCGGCCCCCGGCGGCCACCGCCGACCGGCCACCCCACCACCGCCGGCCCCGCTACCGCCGACGCCGCTGGCACCGCTGGCACCGCTGGCACCGCTGACCAGCACCGGTCGAAAGCCCCGCTGTAACCCCACCCCAGCCGCCCGCACCCGTACTCGCGCGCCTGTGCCTGTAGGTGGTTCCCGTCACGATGACGACGGTTTTCACCTACGCCATCCGCTGCCGTAGGTGAAAACCGTCGTCAGGACAACGGAAACGACCTACGGTTGCCTGCCTCCCGCGCTCACCTGTAGGTGGTCCCAGCGACGGTTCCCACCTGGACGACCGCGAAGGTCGGACAGCGGTTCCGTTGTGGGCTCCGTCAGGCGGAATCTGTCCGCCCGAGCTCAGCGGGTCGGGCCAGCGGACGGCAGGTAGACGGCTTTCGACTACGGGTGCCACAGGGCGGCCAGGGCCACCGCGGCGAACAGGAGTGTCAGATAGGTGATGGACAGGTGGAACAGCCGCATGGGGCGAATCTGCCCGCCGCGGCGGACGGAGCGGACCAGCCGGTGCGCCTCGACCAGGAACCACCCGCCGAGCAGCGCGGCCACGACCAGGTAGGGCCATCCCGTGTCCGCGACCGGGACGAGCAGCAGGGACGTGGCGACCATCACGTACGAGTAGCCGAGTATCCGCCTGGCGACCACCGTCGGAGAGGYCACTACCGGCAGCATCGGAATCCCGGCGGCGGCGTAGTCGTCCCGGTACTTGATGGCCAGCGCCCAGAAGTGCGGCGGGGTCCAGAAGAAGATGACCGCGAAGAGCAGGACGGCGGGCCAGCCGACCGTACCGGTCACCGCGGACCAGCCGATGAGCACCGGGAAACAGCCGGCCGCGCCACCGATAACGATGTTGGACGAGCTACGGCGCTTGAGCCCGAGGGTGTAGACGAAGACATAGAACGCGATCGCCGCGTCGGCGAGCAGTGCCGACGGCCAGTTGACCGCGAAACCGAACAGCAGAGTCGCGGCGACACCCAGCAGGACGCCGAAGCGCAGCGCCTCGGCGGGCGTGACGTTCGCCCGCACCAGCGGCCGGGCGCGGGTGCGGGCCATCACCTGGTCGATGTCGCGGTCGATGTAGCAGTTGAACGTGTTGGCGCTGCCCGCCGCGAACGTCCCGCYGACCAGCGTCGCGAGTATCAGCCACAGCGAGGGCAGCCCGCGCTCGGCCAGCRGCATGACCGGGATGGTCGTGATCAGAAGCTGCTCGATGATCCGCGGCTTGGTCAGGGCGACGTAGGAGCGCACGAGCGCCCCGACCGGACGCCGGGACCTCTTCGACCTGCCCGGCTCGCCCGGGTCGGGCGAGCCGCTAGGACCGGTCGACCCGCTAGGACCGGTCGACCCGCCGCGCCCGCCGGCGGCCGGCTGCGCGGACATGGGCGGCTTCGGCAGGCTGGCTACCGGCGTGGACGCGGCCAGGGCGGACAGGACGACCTCGCGATCGGCGGGGACACAGGCCACCCGCCCGGACTCGGGGCCCCGGGGGTGCCGGGGCTTCGCGGCGTGGTTCTACGACGTGTCGGAGTCTAGCCGCCGGATGCCGCGGCGGGCGCGCGACCCGTCCGGAAGAAGATCCATCTCCCTGACCGTCTCCCGGTCGGCGCTGGTGACCCGGCCCCGCCGCGGCTGGCGGCTGGCGGCTGGCGGCTGGCGGCTGGCGGCTGGCGGCTGGCGGCTGGCGGCTGGCGGCTGGCGGCTGGCGGCTGGCGGAATCATCGAGCTTATTAGCTGGAAGACAGTGTTCTCGCTAACTTTTCCCAAGCTTCGTGAGCTGTCCGGGCGCGGGGGTGAGGGAAGCGCGAGAGGGTAGGTCCATCCATACCGGCAAGGGTGGTGGGGCAGGCCCGCCCCCGGCAGGAGTGGCAGGCCCACACCTGCCGGTACCGGCAACGGTGGACGCCCGCCCCTGCCGGTACTGGTGGCAGTGGTGGGCCTGCCCCCACCGCCACGGTCCGGCGCTGACCGGCATCGCGCGCCGACCACAATGGACATGACGACGGACATGACGACCACAAGCGCCGAACCGTCCATCGGCACGCCAGCGCTCCCCGGAGAGGACGCCCATCTGATGACCGACCCCCTGGCCCTGCTGTCCGCCACCGACGTGGCGGTCTGGCTCGACGACATCAGCCGGGACCGGCTGCGGACCGGCAACCTCGCCGAACTGGTGCGCACCCGCAGCGTCGTCGGTGTCACCAGCAATCCGACCATCTTCCAGAAGGCGATCAGCAGCGGATCGGCCTACGACGAACAGCTGCGTGACCTGGCCGTCCGCGGCGTGGACATCGGCGAGGCCGTCCGCGCGATCACGACCGCGGACGTCCGCGCCGCCTGTGACGTGCTGCGCCCCGCCTACGAGGCCAGCGGCGGGGTGGACGGCCGGGTGTCGATCGAGGTCGACCCGCGGCTCGCCCACGACACCGAGCGCACCGTGGCCGAGGCCCGCGCGCTGTGGTGGCTGGTCGACCGGCCGAACCTGTTCATCAAGATCCCGGCCACCCTCGCCGGCCTGCCGGCGATCACCGCCACGCTCGCCGCGGGTATCAGCGTCAACGTCACGCTGATCTTCGGGCTCGACCGCTACGACGCGGTGATGGACGCGTTCATCGCCGGCATCGAGCAGGCCGCGGCGGCCGGTTTGGAGCTGTCCGGCATCACCTCGGTCGCGTCGTTCTTCGTCAGCCGGGTCGACACCGAGGTGGACCGCCGGCTGGAGAAGATCGGCACCGCCGAGGCAAAGGCCCTGCGCGGTAAGGCCGCGGTCGCCAACGCGCGGCTGGCCTACCAGCGTTACGAGCGGGCGTTCGCCACCGAACGCTGGTCGGCGCTGGCGAAGGCCGGCGCCCGGCCGCAGCGGCCGCTGTGGGCGTCCACGTCCGCGAAGGACCCGTCCCTGCCGGATACGATCTACGTGGCGGAGCTGGTGGCCCCGGGCACGGTCAACACGATGCCGGAGGCAACACTGCACGCGTTCGCCGACCACGGGGTGGTCCGGGGCGACACGATCAGGCCGTACTACGACGACGCCCACGCGGTGCTGGCCGCCCTGGCCGACCTTGGCATCTCGTTCCCCGACGTCGTCGAGGTGCTCGAACGCGAGGGTGTGGAGAAGTTCGTGGACTCCTGGAACCAGTTGCTGACGGCGATCGGGGAACAGCTCGCGACCGCCGGCAGCCGGCCGGAAGCGCTCGCCGGCTGACAGGCCTGTCCGACCTGACGGACCCGACAGGCCTGTGCCACGAGAAGCCCGACGGACAGAACCCAGAAATCCGGACAGGCGGAGCCACCAGATGAAGCCAGACGAGGGAACCCCACGACAACGAGGAGGGGAGTTCGGGTGACGCCAACGGTGCGCGCCAACCCGCTGCGCGACCCGCGGGACCGCCGGCTGCCACGCCTGCCCGACCCATGCGCGTTGGTGGTCTTCGGGGTCACCGGCGACCTGGCCCGCAAGAAGCTCATCCCGGCCGTCTACGACCTGGCGAACCGGGGCCTGCTACCGCCCGGCTTCGTGCTGCTGGGTTTCGCCCGGCGCGACTGGGACGACGGCGGCTTCGCCGAGGTCCTCCGGGAGRCCGCGCAGAAGGGCGCCCGGACGCCGTTCCGGGAGGAGGTCTGGGACCGCCTGGCCTCGTCGGTGAAGTTCGTCCAGGGGTCGTTCAACGACGACCAGGCCTTCGACACGCTCGCGAAGACCCTGCTCGACCTCGAGCACAGCCACGGCATCCCGGGTAACGCGGCGTTCTACCTGTCCATCCCGCCGTCGGCGTTCCCGGTCGTCCTCAAGCAGATGCAGCGCACCGGGATGGCCTCGAACGAGGCGTCCGGCGGCTGGCGGCGGGTTGTGGTGGAGAAGCCCTTCGGCCACGACCAGGAGTCCGCCAGCGCCCTCAACGAGCTGGTGGACGACGTGTTCACCGCGCCCGACGTGTTCCGTATCGATCACTACCTGGGCAAGGAGACCGTCCAGAACCTGCTGGCGCTGCGGTTCGCCAACACCCTGTTCGAACCGATCTGGAACTCCCACTTCGTCGACTCCGTCCAGATCACCATGGCCGAGGACGTCGGCATCGGCACGCGGGCCGGTTTCTACGACGAGACCGGCGCCGCCCGGGACGTGCTGCAGAACCACCTGCTCCAGCTGCTGGCGCTGACCGCCATGGAGGAGCCGGTGAGCTTCAACGCCGAGGCCATCCGGTATGAGAAGCTCAAGATCCTGCGGGCCGTCTCGCTGCCGGACGACCTCGCCAGCTACGCGATCCGGGGCCAGTACGAGCAGGGCTGGCTCGCCGGCCAGCGGGTCCGGGGCTATCTGGAGGAGGACGGCGTCCCGGCGGGCTCGCGCACGGAGACCTTCGCCGCCGTCCGGCTGGGGATCGAGACCCGCCGGTGGGCGGGCGTCCCGTTCTACCTGCGCACCGGCAAGAGGCTGCCGCGCCGGGTGACCGAGATCGCCATCTCGTTCAAGCCGGCTCCGCACCTGCCCTTCGACGCCACCGACACCACCGAGCTCGGCCACAACCAGCTGGTGGTGCGGGTCCAGCCGGACGAGGGTGTGACGTTGAAGTTCGGCTCCAAGGTCCCGGGGTCGGCGATGGAGGTCCGCGACGTCGCCATGGACTTCCTCTTCGGCGAGGCGTTCACCGAGTCGCTTCCCGAGGCGTACGAGCGGCTCATCCTCGACGTGCTGCTCGGGGACGCGACGCTGTTCCCGAACAACGCCGAGGTGATCGAGTCGTGGCGGGTGATCGACCCGATGGAGGACTTCTGGGCCGGCTCCGTCCCCCATCTCTACCGGTCGGGGACATGGGGGCCGGCCGCCGCCGACGAGATGCTCGCCCGTGACGGGCGCTGCTGGAGGCGACCGTGACAACCCTGTGGGACACCACCGGCACCGACGTCGTCAAGGCGCTGGCGGCCGAACGGCGCTCGGCCGGCGCGCTCGCCTTCGGCCTGGCCCTGACCCTGGTGGTCGTGGTGGACGAGAAGCACGTCAGCGTCGCCGAGAGCGCGGCGACGACCGCGGCGGCGGCCCATCCGTGCCGGCTGCTCATCATCGTGCGCCGCCAGTTGGACGCCTCCAACTCCAGGCTGGACGCCGAAGTCTCCATCGGCGGCCGGCTCGGCCCCGGCGAGGCCGTGGTCATGCGGATGTACGGCCGGCTCGGCCTGCACGCCGAGTCGGTGGTGCTGCCGCTGCTCGCGCCGGACGCACCGGTGGTGACCTGGTGGGACGGCGAGCCCCCGGACCGGATCGCCTACGACCCGCTGGGCGTCTTCGCCGACCGTCGGGTCAGCGACGTGGCCGCCGATCCCGACCCGGTGGCGGCGTTGCGGCGGCGGGCGGTGGACTTCGCGCCCGGCGACACCGACCTGGCGTGGACGCGGCTGACCGGCTGGCGGACGCTGATCGCCGCCGCCTTCGACTCGATCACCGAGCAGCCACGGTCGGTCACCATCGCGGGCAGCCCGACGGACCCGAGTGTCTGCCTGCTCTCCGGCTGGCTCGCCGACCGCCTGCACGTGCCGGTCACGGTGTCCGAGGCGGTGTCCCAGGGCGGGCCGACCGGGATACGCGTCGACTTCGACCACGACGGCGAGCTGACGCTGACCCGGCAGGACACCCACACCGCGCTGCTGCGCCGGCCCGGCCGTCCCGACCGCGCCCTGCCGCTGCCCGAACGCGGCCTCGGCGACCTGCTGGCCGAGGAACTGCGCCGGCTCGACAACGACGCGCCCTATGCGGACGCGCTGTCGACCTGGAGCGGAATAGCGGGGCTGGCCTCCCGGCCGGCGGTCCGCGAACACGTCTGGCGCGACCCGGTGGCGCCGAAGAACACCGTGGCCACGGCCGCTCCGGACGCGGCCGGGGCCACGGACAACAGTGGCGGCGGTGCGAACGGTGCCGACGGCAACGGTGCCGCGGGGAGCGCGGGCGGTGCGGAGGCGACAGCCACGGCAGGCCCGGCGGACCCGGCCGTCACCACCACGCCGGGGACAAACCCGGCGGGCAACGGCGCCAGGGCATCCGGCTGATGAGCACGTCACCCGAAGTCATCGTCCATCGCGACCCGGAGTTGCTGGCCACCACGACCGCCGCCCGGCTGGTCATCAGCCTGCTGGACGCGCAGGCCACCCGCGGCAGCGCGTCGGTGGTCCTCACCGGTGGCGGTATCGGGGTGGCCACGCTGCGGGCGGTGCGCGACAGCCCGCTCGTCGAAACGGTCGACTGGAGCCAGGTGGACGTCTGGTGGGGCGACGAGCGTTTCGTGCCCGCGGGCTCGGCCGACCGCAACGACCGGCAGGCCCGTCAGGCGCTGCTCGACGCCCTCCCGCTCGATCCGGCCCGGGTCTTCCCGATGGGCAGCGCGGACGCCGCTGACGGCACCGACGCGGCCACCGGCACCAGCGCTGTCACCGGCACCGACGCGGCGGAGTCCGCCGCGACCGCCTATGCCCGGCTGCTCGCCGAGCACGCACCCACCGGGGCCGCCGCGGCCGCCGGCACGGTGGCGGTCCCGTCCTTCGACGTGCTGCTGCTCGGGGTCGGGCCGGACGGACACGTGGCTTCGCTCTTCCCCGGTTCCTCGGCCGTCCACGCCCATACCGCCACTGTCGCGGTGCATCACTCCCCGAAGCCGCCGCCCACCCGGATCTCGCTCACGCTGCCCGCGATCCAGGCGGCGCACGAGGTCTGGCTCCTTGCCGCGGGCGAGGCAAAGGCGGACGCGGTGGCCCGCGCGTTCTCCGGCGCGGCACCGGCCGATATTCCGGCGGTGGGGGCGCGCGGCCGGCAACGCACACTGTGGCTGGTGGACCGGGCCGCCGCGGCCAGGCCCGTCAGCGCCGGGGCATCGCCGGCGCGCCGGGTCTCAGCGGGATGAGCCTCCCCCGACCAGAACGCTGTCGTATACAGCCCTGACAGCGCAAAGATCTTCATCTCTGGCGGCGGAGCCGGCCAGCGGGGCCCGGACAGTGATCGTCGTGTCCAGGCCCCGCCGGCCGGACGGCACGCGCCGGCTGTGCGCTACCACGCCGGCTACTACGCCGGCTACCATGCCGGCTACGCGGTGCCGCCGCGCGGCTGTGTGTGCGGTGTCGTGCGGCTATGCGGTGCCGCGCAGCTTGGCCAGCGCCTCGGCCAGAATCGCCTCCCCGTCCTTCTCGTTGCGCCGCTCCCGAACGTAGGCGAGGTGAGTTTTGTACGGTTCGGTCTTGGGCGGAGCGGGCGCGTTGTCGCGGTCACGACCCGCTGGGAAGCCGCAGTTCGGGCAGTCCCAGGTCTCGGGAATCGTGGCGTCCGCGGCGAACGASGGCCTGGTCTCGTGATTGTTGGCGCACCAGAAGGAAATCCGCTGTCGCGGGGCCGTCTCACCGCGTTCGGCTTCCCCCATGGGTCCCGCCCCTACCCGACTTCCTCTGATGGCGTTACCACCTGCCACGGTCCGCATACYCCTTTGTCTCGTCCCGCTGATTGACTCCGGATCCGGCCCCCCAGCCGCCAGCCGGCCTGACCGAGTGTAAGACGAGAAGGYCCGATCTCGTCGCACCGACCACCATCGGTCACCCTCACAGTCCGCCCTGGTGACCGAACGCCGCCACCGCTCCTCTCGGAGCGCCCCGCGGATCCATCCTCAATCGATTTCGCTCTGTTACTTGGGAAGCGGCCTCCGGGCACGCGACAAACCATGATCGAATAACCTCTGCCCAGACGCCGAACGGCAGTCGCCCCGACCGGCCCGGCAGAGCACCCGCGGCAGCACCCCTGCCCACGCCACCCCGAGGACGGGTGGCGTGGGGCGCTGGAGGGGCTTTTCGGGCGGCTAGGCGATGCCGAGGGAGATGGCGGTGGGGTCGGCTGCGTCCAGTGAGGGGACCCGCAGAAAGCCACGGACGTTGGCACTGTGGAAACGCGGCGTGACGGTGACCGCGAGTGGAATGATCGCGGCATCGGTGAGCAGTTCCCGCTCCAGGTCGCCCCAACGGGTGGGCAGCGCGGCCGGGTCACGCTCCCCGAGGGCGTCCCGCAGCAGCTGCGCGATCCGGTCGTTGCGGTATCCGCCGTCGGCCGGCCGAGAGCCCGACCACTGCGGCTCCAACAACGGCTGGAACACGCTGCGCCCGGCATTGCCGAACCACTGCGGCGTCACCCTGGTCAGGGCGAGGTCCCAGCCCACCGTGCTCGACGGGACGGCGACGCCCGGGTAGTCCGCGGCGGGGACCGCCTCGACCTGCAGCGTCACCCCCGCGCGGGCGAAGGCGTCCCGCAGCGCCGACGCGACGGCGGCGTCCTCGGCGGAGTCCGTGGTGAGCAGGACCAGGGTGGTCAGGGGGCCGCCGTCGGCGGCGGTCCGTGTCCCCTCCCGGCAGCGCGCCGGATCGCCCGTCGACCCCAGCGTCGGGAACGGGTCGCGCGGCTGGAAACCGGTCATGGCCGGCTGCAGCATCTGCGCGGTGGTGGTGGCCAGGACGGGCCCGCCCAGCGCCGCGGCCACGGCGGCGCGGTCCACGCAGTACACCAGCGCCTGCCGGACTCCGCCGCCGCCCAGCGCCGCCGACGCCGGGCCGTGCAGGCCGACGGTGAGCAGCACGGTGGAACCGGGGCCGTCCGTGGACAGCCTGCCGTCGGCCTGAGCGTCCAGCGCTGTCACGTCGGCGGCGGGGACGGTGCTGTCCATCGCCATGTCCGCCCGGTCCGCGTCTATCTCGGCCTGGGCGGTGGCCGCGTCAACGCCGGTACGCACCGTGACATGATCGGCAAGTGCCGGGCGGATGCCGTCGGACGAGGCGACCCATGCCGGGTTGCGCGACAGCCGATAGGTTTCGTCACCGAGCGTGTTACCGAAGTGGTACGGCCCGTCGGAGATCAGGTTCTCCAGGTACTCAGGCGAGTTCGGGGCGTAGGCGAGGGCCTCCAGCGGCACCGGTGAGGCCGCGGGCAGGGCCAGTACGTCGGTGAAGTCCGCGGCCGGGGCGAGCAGGTGGAACTCGATCGAGTCGTCACCGATGACCTGGACGCCGTCGATACCGCGGCGTTCGATGAAGTCACGCACCCCCTCGGGCGGGGTCTTCATCAGCTCGTCACAGTAGGTGGCGAAACCGACGACCGTCGCGGCGAAGTAGCCGCGCATGGGCGAYGGGTTCGGCGGCGTGCACAACCGCTTGATGCCGCGGGCGACATCGGTCGCGGTGACCCGCCTGACCCCGGGGGTGTCCCAGCGCGCGGACGGGCGCAGGGTGACGGTGTGGGTCTTCCCGTCCTCGCTGACCACCGGCGGCCCGACGGCCAGGTCCGGCAGGGGCGCGGCGGTGAAGACCGGGTCGGGGCTGGCCCGGTAGGAGTAGAGCTGACGGGAGACCAGCCGCAGCAGCATCCGCGAACCGGCGTCCGTCGCCCAGCCCGGGTCACCGCTGGGTATCGCCCCGGTGACCAGGCGCAGGGTGCCACCCGGCTTGTCCGTTGGATCACTGGTGACCGTGGGTGTAATCGAAGTCACCGGTGCGGGTGCCGGCTGCCCACCGCCGCCGCAGGCCACGACCGTGGCAAGGACAACCAGGCAGAGGAGCCAGGCCGGCATCCAGGTGCGTCGGCGGCTGCTCACTCCTTGAGCAGGAGGCCGAGGCCGATGATGCAGGTGAGCCAGATCAGCCCAATCATGATCGTCAATCGGTCGAGGTTCTTCTCCACCACCGAGGAGCCCCCGAGTGAGGAGGAGACACCGCCGCCGAACAGGCTGGACAGCCCGCCTCCCTTGGCCCGGTGCAACAGAACGAGCAGCATCAGAAGCACACTCGTGATGATCAGGACAATCGACAGCCCAACAGTCATCTCCGGACCCGCTCCCGTACCGTCATCCCGTGATCATGTAAGCCGCCCAGCCCTGCCGCATCCTCGCGCGGCGCGACAGGAGGCCCGACACGAGGAACCATGATCGCATCCCCTCCGGCCATACCCRCACCCTGACAGCCCCCGACGGTACAAAGAAAGATCTTCGCACCGCAGTCGACCATATCGATCCAACAGCCTCCGGCAGTGCGATGGACGATCATCGCACTACTTTCGGCCATACCGGCTCAGCAACCTCCGACAGTGCAATGAATGATCATTGCACTGTCTTCGGCGGGACTGGCTGGCGACACCGACTGGCAGCGATCCTGCCAAGCTACCGCACGGCGATCCCGCGGCCGGCACGGCGCATCACCATCAGATCAGGCCCGTCGGATCAGGCCCGTGCGAGCCGTGGCCCTCCGCCGGGCCGCCATGATGCCCTACGGTACGACACCGAGCGAGGCGAAGTCCGTCATCATGAACCCGGGCGAGTAGTGGATGTTGGTAAGCCGGCTGCTGTAGACGTTGAGCGCCCGGTCGTAGAGCAGCGGGACGTAGGCGGCGGACCCCACGATCGCCCGGTCCGTCTGCGTCCACAGGCTCGCCGTGTCCTCGCTGTCAGCGGTCCCGATGCCCTGCTCCAGGCCCTGGTCGACCGCGGGCAGGGCCAGTTCGGCGACGTTGGCGTTGTGCCGCGGCCGGATCGAGCCGCTGGCGGCGATCGGGGCGAGGAACGCGTACGGCGTCGGCCGGGTGGCCGCGCCGGCGGCCAGGACGAGGCCGTACTTCATGGTGTGGACCTGATCGGGGCTGTCCACCGCCGCGGCGTACCCGGCGTCGTCGAACTTCGCGACGGTGACCGTGATACCGACCCGGGCGAGCGCGACGCGGACGGCTTCGGCCTGGGCGAGGGAGAGCGGATCGGACCGGGTGACCAGGGTGGTCGCGAAGCCGTCCGGCCGACCGCAGGAGCTCAGTTCCGTTTTTGCCTTTGCGAGGTCCCCGCTGCCGCCGGGGCTCGGGAAGAGGTCGAACCAGGAGAAGGAGCGCACCGGCGGGGTGAGCATCGTGGCCGCGATGTCGCCCCCGACAAGGGGGCCGCCCCGCGCGGTCTGCTGTGCGCTCTTGTCCACCGCCCAGGCCACGGCGTTGCGGCAGGCGAGGTTGTCCAACGGCGCGACCTTGGTGACCACCGCCAGGTAGCGCAGCCCGCCGGTGGCCTCGCTGGTGGTGCGGGCCGCGCGCAGGCCGGGATTCGCGCTGATCCGGGCGGCGGCCTCGGCGCCCACGCCGCCCTGGTCGGCGGCGATGTCGACCTGGTCGGTCAGGATGCGGCTGTCGATGTCGGCCGCGGCGAGCCCCATGCGTTCGACGACGCGGTCGGGGTGTGCGGGGCGGTTCGGATCGGTCTGCCGGTCCCACCGCGGGTTGCGCACGAGGGTGAGGGATTCACCCGGACGATAATTTTCGATCTTGTATGGTCCGGATGCCACCGGACGGGATCCGTACCCGGCGCCGGTGTCGTGCGCCCGCGGTACCGGCGTGGAGACCGGGGAGGCCATCAGGAGGTTCCAGTCCGCGAACGGCCGGTTGAGCCGGAACGTGATGGTCTTCTCGTCCGGTGTGGTCACCGAGGCCAGCCCGAGACGGTCGGGTGTGGGATCGGTGTAGGGACCCCGGTAGGGGTTCTTCTCGTCCTGGAGAAGCCGCACCACCTCGCTGGCCCCGGAGCCGCCGCCGGAGCTGCCGCCGGCCAGCTCCGGGGCGAAGGCCCGCTCGATCCCGTACTTGACGTCCCGGGACGTGATAGAGGTGCCGTCCTCGAAGGCCAGCCCCTCCCGGAGCGTGTACGTCCAGGTGCGCAGGTCCTTTGAGGACGGCACCTCGGTGGCGAGATCACCGGCCAGCTTGACCACGCCGGGGCTGGGCGCGTACGTCACCAGCTGCCGGGAGATCCACCGCTGCTGGTTCCAGCAGTGGAGGGACGCGGTGCGCTGGGGATCCCAGGAGTCGCAGTCGGCGGTGGCGAGCACCCGCAGCGTCCCGCCGTCGCGCGGCGAGGCGGCGATGACCCRGTCACTGATCGCCGTGGGTGGGCCTGACGGGTCGGACGGGGCCTGCCGGCGGCCTCCCCCACCCGTGCAGGCGGCGAGAAGAAGGCCGAGGACAACCATGACGGTTCCGGCCCGGATGATCGCGCGACAGCGCGGCATGGCCCTGGCGACCACTTGGGTTTGCGCCCCTTCCCGGTGGGACCGCACCCCACCACCGCAAGCCACCCAAGCACACCCCGGGCCGGCCGTGTCCGTCGGCTGTTCCCCACGGCAACGATCGCGATCACGGACCGCGCCGGCCGGCACAGCCCGTGATCGGCGTCACCGGTGTCACCGGTGACGGTTCGTGGTCGCCGTCAGCTCGGCGGGGCACTACGGACGATCGCCGCGAAGTCCACCGCGTCCAGGCTCGCGCCGCCGACGAGTCCGCCGTCCACGTCGGGCTGGGTGAACAGCTCCGCCGCGTTGGAGCCCTTCACCGAACCGCCGTAGAGAATACGGATGACCGCGGCGACTCCCGCGTCGAAACGCTCGGCGAGCCGCCCCCGGATCGCCGCGCATATCTCCTGCGCGTCGTGGGCGGAGGCGGTCCGCCCGGTGCCGATCGCCCACACCGGTTCGTAGGCGACGACCAGCGTGCGTGCCTGCTCCAGGGTGATCCCGTCCAGGGAGCCGTCGAGCTGCGCGAGGACATAGGCGACATGGTCACCGGCCACCCGCACCGGCTCGGGCTCGCCCACGCACAGGATCGGGGTGATCCCGTGCGCGTAGGCGGCCCGCGCCTTGGCCGCCACCAGGGCGTCGTCCTCGTGATGGTCCGCGCGCCGCTCGGAGTGGCCGACCACCACATAGCTGCATCCCAGCCGGGCGAGCAGCGGCCCGCTGATGTCCCCGGTGTGGGCGCCGGAGCTGTGCGGGGAGAGGTCCTGCGCGCCATAGCCGATCGCGAGCCTGTCCCCGTCGACGAGGGTCTGGACGCTGCGCAGGTCGGTGAACGGGGGCAGGACGACGACCTCGGCATTGTCGAGCTCGACCGGCTTGAGGTCGAAAGCGATCTTCTGAACCAGCGCGATCGCCTCAAGATGGTTGAGGTTCATCTTCCAGTTGCCCGCGACCAGGGTGCGCCGACCCGTCCCCCGGGGCTTCTTCTCGTTCTTGTTCTTGTTCTTCTCGTTCTTGTCACCGGCCATCTCACACCTCCGAACCAGGAAGCCGGGCCTCCGGCCGCGTGAAAGAAACATCGTCGCGCGGCCTTCGGTCATCCAGAGCGGCGAGGCCGGGCAGGGTCTTGCCCTCCAGATACTCGAGGCTGGCGCCGCCACCGGTGGAGATGTGGGTGAACGCCTCCTCGTCGATGCCGAGGGTGCGCACGGCCGCGGCCGAGTCACCGCCGCCGACGACGGTCAGGCCGTCGAGCCCGGCGATCGTCTCGGCCACCCCGCGGGTGCCGGCCGCGAACGGCGGGAGCTCGAACACACCCATCGGGCCGTTCCAGAAGACGGTGCGGGCGGTGCGCAGCCGGTCGGCGAACAGGGCCACCGACGCCGGCCCGATGTCGAGGCCCTTGCGGCCGGGGGGGATGGCCCCGGCCGCCACCACGGCGGTGGGCGCGTCGACGGAGAGAGCGTCGGCCACCACCACGTCGGTGGGCAGCACGATCCGGTCACCGCCTTCGGCGAGCAGTTCCTTCGTGGTGTCGATCAGTTCCGCTTCCAGCAGCGACCCGCCGACGCCGTGGCCCTGGGCGGCCAGGAAGGTGAAGCACATCCCGCCACCGATGAGCAGGGCGTCGACCTTCGGCAGCAGCGCCCGGATCACCCCGAGCTTGTCGCTGACCTTCGACCCGCCGAGGACGACGACGTAGGGACGGGCCGCGCCGCTGGCGAGGGTGCGCAGCACCTCCAGTTCCCTGAGCACGAGCTGCCCGGCCGCGTGTGGCAGCCGCTCGGGCAGGTCCACGACGCTGGCGTGCGCCCGGTGGACCGCGCCGAAGGCGTCACCGACGTAGTAGTCGGCCAGCCCGGCGAGCTGGTCGGCGAACGCGGCCCGCACGGCCGCGTCCTTGCTGGTCTCCCCCGGGTGGAACCGGAGGTTGTCCAGCAGCGCGATCTCACCGTCGCCCAGCCCGGCGACAATCTTCTGCGCATGCGTGCCGGCGATGTCGCCGGTGCCGTCCCCGGTGAACGCGACCGGCTGGCCGAGCAGCTGCGCGAGCCGGCCGGCGACCGGGGTGAGCGAGTACGCCGGGTCGGGTGTGCCCCTGGGCCGTCCCAGATGGGAGGAGACGACCACCCGGGCACCCCGGTCCAGCAGCGCCCGGATGGTGGGCACGCTGGCGCGGACCCGTCCGTCGTCGGTGATCCGGGGTGTGTCGCCGGAACGGTCCAGCGGAACGTTCAGGTCGCTGCGGACGATGACCCGCCGCCCGCCGACCTGTAGATCGTCAATGGTCGTCACGCCGTTACTCCGAAGTCCTAACCGGCCTCGGGCGACGCGACCGTGATCTCGTCGGATCCTGTCGCGTCGCCCGAGGCCACCAGAAGTCGCCAACTCTCCACCCGACCAGAGGCAGTGCGACGATCTTCATCGCACTGCCCGAGGCCACCAGGGGAGCTACCGCCGAGGGCGACGCGACGATCTCCTTCGCGCCGCCGGGGGCCATCAGGGTCTCCTGCCCCGATGCCCTACAGGCGTCCGCCGACGAGGGCGGTGAGGTCCACCAGGCGGTTGGAGTAGCCCCACTCGTTGTCGTACCAGCCGATGACCTTCACCTGGTTGCCGCTGGCGAAGGTGAGCAGCGAGTCGAAGGTGCAGGAGGCGGCCGTCCCAACGATGTCGGAGGAGACGATCGGGTCCTCGGTGTAGACGAGGACGCCCTTGAGCGGGCCCTCGGCGGCGGCCCGGTAGGCGGCGTTGACCTCCTCGATCGTGACCTCGCGCTTGAGCGTGACGACCAGGTCGGTCACCGACCCGTCGAGGACGGGAACGCGCAGGGCCAGCCCGTCCAGCTTGCCCTTGAGCTGCGGCAGCACCAGGGAGGTCGCCCTGGCCGCGCCGGTCGTCGTCGGGATGATGTTCTGGGCGGCGGCGCGGGCGCGGCGCAGGTCCGAGTGCGGGAAGTCGAGGATGACCTGGTCGTTGGTGTAGGCGTGCACGGTCGTCATCAGGCCGCGCTCGATGCCGAAGGTGTCCTCGAGAACCTTGGCCAGCGGCGCCACGCAGTTGGTCGTGCAGGAGGCGTTCGACAGGATCGTGTGCTTCGCCGGGTCGTAGACGTCGTCGTTCACGCCGATGACGACGGTGAGGTCCTCACCCTTGGCCGGCGCGGAGATGATCACCTTTTTCGCGCCCGCCTCGAGGTGCTTGCGGGCGTCCTCGGCCTTGGTGAACCGGCCGGTGGACTCGACGACGACCTCGACCCCGAGGTCCCCCCAGGGCAGGGCCGCCGGGTCACGCTCGGAGACCACCTTGAGGAAGCCGTCGCCGACCTTGATCCCGCCRTCGGCGGGACTCACCGACTCCGACAGCGTGCCCAGCGTAGTATCGTACTTGAGCAGATGCGCAAGTGTCCTGTTGTCGGTAAGGTCGTTCACTGCAACGATCTCTATGTCGTTACGCTTACTCGCCTGAAGCGCCCGCCAGAAGTTGCGGCCGATACGGCCGAAGCCGTTGACACCCACTCGCGTAACCACGTCAGAGAACTCCTCTATCGTCGATGCATTCCGTTGTCGCAGTGAGCCTAAACGACTTTGAGGGTCACCGGCCGGCATCCTCACAGATCGACGTCTGCCGTGTCCAGAACTACCCAGCTCGACTCTTTTTTCAATTCTGGTAGACTGCGGGATGTTTTGACCCCGGCCGGGCGGGCGATCAGCTGGCGATCAACACGATCCGTCGACCGCCACATTCCCGACCGATACGGCCCGACCGATACAGCCTGACCAATACGGCTGATCAACGCGGCCCGACCAGGACGGTCACGGAGGGGCAGCGCAGGCCATCGACGATGGGCGTTGCTCAGCGCTGTCGGGCGACCACCTACGTCGCACGGCCGTTACGGCCCTACCACCGGAACGTCATCGGCCCTCAGCGGCGCCTGCGGCTGTAACACCAGTCACACGGATACCCACCGCCCCGCAATATCCCCTTCCCCGACCCCTTACGTGGCGGACACCACATCGCAGTACCCTGCCGAGAGAGACGCCATGCCGTGTCTTTCTGTCACCATCCTCTCACTTCCATCCTGTCACCACCGTCCCACCGGCCCACCGRCCGGGCCCCGGGACGACTCCCGGGAGCACCCGATCCCGACAGCGGTGGGGCCGCGGCGGCACCGATCGCGCCGGTCGACGCCGTACAGCCGGTCACCACGACGCCCCGAGCGAAGGCGCTCCGGGTATCCGGGTAGCCAGACAGCCCAGCACACCACGCACCCACCGTCCGTTGAGATGCGGCCAGGCATCCGTCGTCATCTGGTTGTGAAAATTACGTCCGGTATTCCACCGGGGCCAGAAATCCCGCCCGATGAATACCGTCTCGGCCGGATCTCCCCGTCCGGTAGGGGATACCGATGGATTCGCCGGGAGGTCTCTTACGGCCCCGCGGGGACGATGTGGGTGGTTTCAGGAGCGGGACACAATACGGCCGGACGTTCCCACCGGCCGGGAGTTCGGATACCCTCTGGATTCGAGCGGAACCAGCCATCGGACGCCCGTCGGCGCGGCGAACTAATACGTCCGGGCACCGATCGGCCAACAACCGGAGTTCGCCCGTCACGGATACCGGACAATTGGGAGTGGACGCACCCGCCGGACGCACCCTAAGCTCCGAAACAGTTCAGCGGACGACCGGCCTTCCAAAGAGGTGGAAAGACGCTGGATGTTGGTTGTCACCCACACTCCAAGTTGGCCTCCGGCGGCGCGCGATAATGCCCCTTTTTCGCGTCGCCGGGGACCTTTCCGAGGGGGCCACGAGCTCCTCGGTGGCCGGCTGACCGTGCCCCGGCCACCGAGGTCGAACTGGTATCGGCGATCCCCGCCTCCGTCCCCACTCACCCCACCGGGGTGGGGATCGCCGATACCGCACAGCGGGTGCGGCGGCGCAGGTTACGGCGACAGCCCCCGGTCGTGCGACCTGCGCCGCCGCACCCTTACCGCGCCGGTCCAGGGCACCGGCCGCCAGCACCGACACCACCGTGCCAGGAGCGGGCCCGACGGTGTCCGGAAGAACGGGATACGGCCATGACGACGTGCCGGAACACTCCCCACGAAAAGCGCACCGCGAAATGAGCCGGTCGGCGCTGCCGGTGCGGGTTCACCTGTTGGTGCGCACCGAGGACAGAATTCTTCTCGCCACCGGCGACGAGACGTCGCCGGCATGCTGGCGGCTGCCGGCCGGAAATCTTCAGGGGCAGGCCGCCGGCGATGCCGCGGTCCGGCTGGCGCGCGAACAGGCGGCGCTGCTGACAACGGTCGAGGATGTCCGGCTGGAACACGTGGCGCATCACTGGGCGGACGACCGGGAACAACTTGGGCTGTTCTTCCACGTCACCCGAACGTACGGCGCCACCGGCGCCCACGACCCGGCCGCCCCCGGCGTCCCCCGCCGGCCGCGCCGGCTGGCCTGGCATCCCCTGGATGCCCTGCCCGAACGGTTCGCCCAGCCCGACCATGACGTCGTCACCCGCTGGGCGAGTGGGGAGTTCTTCTCGCACGGCGGCTGGACGGCCCGCCGGAGCACGACGATCCACCCGTCTACCGGCGCCGTTCAGGCAGCCCCTCAGACGGCCTCCGCTCAGACGGCCTCGGCTCAGGCGGCCTCGACCAGACCGCCGTCAGCTCCCGCTGCCAGTTCTCGAGCGTGAACGGCGAGCGCACGAAGTGCCGCAGCGCCGCCCGCCGGTCCTCGAGCAGCGGCGGGACGGCGGTCAGTACCCGGGCCGTGTCGGCCCAGATCTCGTCCGTGGCGGACAGCGGCAACATCGTGATCCCGGGCAGCAGGCGGGCGACCTCCGCGATCCCGGGCAGGTCCGTGGCCAGCACCGGAGTGGCGACCGCGCACGCCTCGAGCACGACGCTCGGCAGACCCTCGTGATACGAGGTGACCAGCAGCAGCGACGCGGCGACCAGCAGCCGGGGCACGTCGTCCCGCTCGCCGAGCAGCTCGACACGGTCCCGCACCCCACCGGCGGACGCCCTGGCGAGCAGGTCCGCGGTCTCCGCCGCGTCCTGGCGCCCGACGATCTGTAGGCGGGCGTCCACCCCCCGCGCGCACAGCGCGACAAGTATGTCTATGGCACGGGCCCGGTTCTTGTTCGCCCCCGGACGGCCAATGTGAATCATGACGACCGGGGTGCGCGTCCCTTCGGGAACACTCTCCAGCGCACGCCGGCGGGCCGCGATGGCGACACCGAACGGCTCGACCTCCAGCCCGTTGTAGATCACCCGGCAGCGTGGGTCGACCCGCCACTCCGGACGCCACAGCTCGCGCATGACCGCCTCGCACACGGCCAGCAGATCGGTCGCGTTCGCGTCGAGCGCCGCCCGTCCCGTCTCGTGCCGCAGCAGCGCACCGGCGTTGCGCCCCCGCCGGTGGGTGCTGCCACCAGGCCAGCCGGTTCCGGCTGCGGCCCACCCGGTTCCGGCGGCGGGTCTTCCGGTTCTGCCACCGGGCCGGCCGACGGTGTCACCAGGCCCGTCGTCCCTGACCCGGAAGTGCGCGACCCGGCGCGGCACACCGGCCATCCGGGCGATACCGAACACGAGCCCGGTGGCATCCGACGCGTACGCGTGGACGACCTGCGGGCGCACGCGGCGCAGCAGCAGGTAGAAGGTGAGCGGGAAGGCCGGGCCGAGCCGGCGGTAGTACACCTCGCCCCCGAGCGAACGGATCTCGTCGTCGAGGTCGCCCCGCCGGCCGCTGAGCGAGCAGAACACCAACCGGAACTCGTTCGGGTCGAGCCGGCGCATCAGCTCCACGGTGCGCAGCTGCGCCCCGCCCCGGTTCATCTCCTCGACCAGGTACATCACCGTCCGTGGCTGCCTGTCGGGTGTCTCGGCCGACCCGGACGTACCTGCCTGCTCGCTCCCGACCGCCGACCGGCCTGGATCACCGGCCCGGCCAGACCCGGCCAGACCCGCGGCGGGGCCCGCGGTGGGGCCCGCGGTGGAGGGAGCGGCGGTGGACAGATCGGTCGTCATGACCACCGCACCGCCTCGCCCGCGGCGCTTCCGCCCACCCCGACGGAACCACCTGTGGCGAGGATGTCCCACCGGTCGTGGTCCCGGGTGGCGCTTCCACCCAGCCCGACGGAACCACCCAGCCCGGCATGACCACCCATCCCGACGCCGCCCTCCGGTGGCCGGCGCAACCGTACGTCCGTCGCGACGACGACCCCCATACCGCCCTCCCTGCTTCCCTCTTCAAGTCTCTTCAGGCTTCCGGTCCGCTACGATCTCCAGGCGGACGGGACGACCCAGCCGCGCCCTCCGGCAGCGCCTGTCCAGCCCTTCAGGCACGCGAACACAAGTGATCATGTGCCCTTCGGCGGGTGCTTCTCCAGGCCGCTGTCTCGGCTCCCTCGCCTCGAAACGGACCGGCAGCGCAACCGACCACATCCACATCCACCAGCAAACTTAACCTACAGGAATTGACATACTACCTTTGGTTACGATCGTGGAACAGGTCCCGACAGCAGTAGCCGGACCACGGCGTCCCACAGGCATGCGCAGCCCGCGCGGCACAGTGCGACCAGGGCGACGGCGTCGATTCCGACCCGGGCCGGTGGCAGCTGCCGAAGCTTCTCGGCCGTGGACACGGCCGGGCGTGCGTCCGTGGGGACGTCGCAGCAGATGATCCCGACGTGAGACCGKAACGCGAGGCCGGAATCGGTACGATTCGATGATCACCGCCGAGGGGCGAGTGCGGCGGCGGTGGCGTCGATGATGTTCTCACGTACGGAGACGGCCAACTCCCCAGGCCGCCCACCGAACCGAACGGCGCCGGATGAGCCGGCGAGCGGGCCCGACGGTCGACGTGAACGGGGGGATGCCCGTGAGGCGACGTCGCGGATGGCCGCGTCGAGTCCCCCGCTGGCGATCCGGTCGGTGAAAGCGAGGCGTCGGGTCACAAGATAGAGCTCTGCGACCGGGATGGGCAGGCGTAGCCGGTCCTGGCAGCACGCAACCAGAGTGTGCGGTTCGGCGATGTTCTCGAACGTGAACATCCAGTGGTAGGGGCGGCGTCCAGGTGTCCGACCAGGGCGCTCCCAGCGGTCACCGAACTGCTCAGGAGCGGCACCAGCCGTCCGCGGCAGAATCCGCGATCCGCGGGGCTTTCACCAGCCCCCACATACGTCTGCGTCTACATCGGAATAGCGTGTAGGGATGGAGATTTACGGTGTGGCAGTCCCAGAGCCACACGAAGTCGTGGGCGAAGCTCCACCGGACGTAGTCGCTGCTGTCGCAGAGTCTGGCGAGACGACAGACGACGCCATCGTCTGCATGGGCTTCCAGGCGTTCGACGACCTGCTGGGCGAGCTTGTCGAGCACCCGCAGGTCAGCTGATCCCCGGCAATTTTTTCGTGGCACGGAACAGTTACCGTGCTTGTTATGCCCACCTTCCAGCCGGGGAGCCGGTTTCTCACCGAGTTCCACCGACTCAGCGCCGTGGATCAGGCCGCATTCCGGCGTGCGGTGGCGCTGTTCCACGAAGGGCTGGCTRCCGGACGGTTCCATCCCTCACTACGTGTAAAGAGTTACCAGTCTCTCCCCGGTGTCAACAAGATGACGTGGGCGCGAAACGGCCGTGCTCTGTGGCGGTATGGGTTACCTGTGCGGCCTGGACATGCGCGCATGATCTTGCTGTGGATCGGAACACATGACATATACAAGCGGTAGATACCGTTCTTCCACGCGTCATCTCTCCCACGCGCCGTCGTCAGCCGTTCCGACAATCCAGAAAATACAGTGATTGTATTATTTGGTGAAACTCCCGCTGAATGGATCGACGTCTGGAGAGCCGTCGGATCGCCACCCGAGTCCGGTGGCTGTCCGCTGGCGTGGTTGCCGAGTCAGGAGCAGGGAAAGTTCGATCTCGGCTGTGACAGCCGGTGCGGCGCCGTGGTGTCTCGAGCGAGGACGYCGGCCAGGCCGTGCCGGCAGTCGGCGTGGCCTGGCCCGTCCTGTGGCCAGTGCTCAGATGGCCAGCGCTCAGATGGTCAGTGCGCGAGCAGGCCGGTGACCGCGGCCGCTGTCTCCGGGTAGCGGTCGAGCAGCAGGATGGCCCCGTCCCGGGTGGCCCCGTCGTCTCGGCCGGCGGGCGTGGGCTGGCCCGGCGCGGCGGTCGCCGGCCAGGCCGGGGCGAGGCCGAGCAGCGTCGCCACCGCGTCGGTGGTGGCCGGGTGGGCGACGAGCAGGTCCGGTACCAGGCCGGCCGCCGGCCGCGCGGCCCGCGCCGCGTCGGCCCCGCCGGCCCGCGCCCCGGCGGTCGAGGCGTCGGCCGCCGGGGCCGGCGGCCGGGACGACCAGGGGGCGGTCCACGCGTCCAGCGCGGGAAGAGCCCCCGGGAACGTGCGGCCCGCCTCCCGCACCAGCGTGGGCATGTGCTCGCCGGCGTGGTCGCGCAGTGTCGTGATCAGCGTCGGGAGCCAGGGGAGCAGAACCCGGTCCGGCAGGCGGGCGAACGCCCTGGACATGATCTCGACGACGAACGGCGCCAGCGTCGGCACCGGCTCCAGAGCCTGCACGAAGCCGGCCAGGTAGCGCGGGAACGCGCCAGTGACCAGCGGGTTGGTGAGCAGGTCGTCGCAGCGGGCCCGCAGCTCGGCCGGGGTGAGCTGGCCGAGACGGGTCTGCGCGGCCCACAGCAGCGCCGTCCGTTCGGGCTCCCGCGGGTGGGACTGACGCACGGCCAGCTCCAGCTGGGCCCGGTCACAGCCGAGCGCGAGCGCGAGGTTCTCCAGCGTCAGCAGGAAGCCGAGCATGGAGGCGACCTGGCGCACGCCGGTGTCGTCGGCCGTGAACGCCGTCGGCAGCAGGGTGCAGTAGTGCGCGTAGCCCTCCTTGACGAACCGCTCGCACCACTCTGGCAGGGCGGCCGGCTCGGTGACACGGTAGTGGTCGAGCAGCCGCCGGATCCGGCGCAGCACCTCCGGCGCGTCGTCCACCGTCCGCTCGCCGGTGAGCAACTCGACAGCGTGGGCGCCGAGCTCGTCGGCCAGCCGCCGGCTGCCGAGGAACGTGACGGCGTCCTCGACGGCGGCGAGCGCGACGGCCGTGGTGGCCTTCGGATCCCAGGCGGTGCGGCGCAGCCGCTGTTCCAGGGCCTGCTCGACGGTGACCGCCTCGTAGCCCAGCTCGATGAGCGCACGCTGGTGCTTACCGATCGACAGGTCCCAGCTCTCCTGCGTCGACCGCTCCCCCAGCCGGCGAACGCCGAGGATCGGGCGAACGGCGCCGTCGGGCAGCAGATAGCRCAGCATCCACAGCAGATCGGAGCAGGGCGCGAGCTCAGGGGCAGCGGTCAGGTCGAGCAGGGCGCGCTGCACCGTGCGTCTGGACAGGTCGAGCCCGAGCGGGGTCAGCCGGTCGTGGACGTCGCGGGCCAGCGGCGGGAGGGCGTCGTAGCCGACCTGGCCGACCCGGTCGCCGCCGAGCAGGATCTCGCACAGCCGGCGCACGTCGCGCCGGCCGGGCACGACGTCCTTCTCGATGCAGGTGACGGCGGCGTCCTGGAAGTCGTACGGCGTGGGACGGGCCCGGTTGCGCAGGCCGGCGAGCAGGATCGACGTCTCGAACACGGCGATGGCGTCGGCCGTGCTGGCGAGGTAGCCGTTGCGGCGGGCCAGCCGGACGATGTCGACGCACCAGCCGAGCAGCTCGTCCTCGTCGATCCCGTCCAGCGCCGGCGGGCGCTCCAGAAAGCCGGACAGCCGCTCGGCGTCCGTCCCGGGCCCGCCGCCCGCGGCCGGGCTGTTGGCGCTGCCCGCGGCCGGGCTGGCGGCCCGGGGCCTCGCAGTCCGCCCGCCCTTCCTCGCGGCACCGGCGCCGGCCTTCCTGGCTGTGCTGGCGCCGGGCTGGCCGGCGAGCCGGAACGGCGCGACGCCCGAGCGGGCCAGCGCCTTCGCCCACGTCGCCGCGGCGATCGACACCGAGCCGCCGGCCAGCCCGAACTGGGCCTCGATCGCGGAGTTGCTGGACGGGATGAGCCCGTACAGCCACCTGGTCGGTGTCACCGGGCCGATCTCGTAGCCCGCCACCGGCGCCGCGGCGGCCTCCTGGCCGTGCTCGGCCTGGCCGTGCTCAATCTGGCCATGCTCGACCTGGCTGTGCTCAACGGGGCCGGACGACGAGGGTGTCGTGCCGAACTCGGGAACGCGGCTGACGGCGTGGAAGGCGCCGCAGACGTACAGGCAGTCGTCGCGGTCGGTGCCGGAGGCCGCAAGGTGCTCCCGAATCCGGGTCCACATGTGGCGCTCGCGTTCCTCGTCGCGGGCGAGCCTGCCGTCCCCGGCCGGGGTGAGCCGGCGGAACAGGCTGCCGACGAGCGCCAGGGCCTGCCGGTAGGTGCCGTGGTCGGCGTCTGAGAGCGGCTGTTCGACGTACTGGTCCCACCACTCGGACCAGTGCCGGACCCGGCCGTGGCGCAACAGGAACTCCTCGAGCTCGGCGAACCGGGGCCGCAGGTCGCCGAGCTCGACGCCGACGGCGTCGCCGTGCAGCGCCGCCTCCTCACCGTCCTGGTCCGGGCCACCATGGTCCGGGCCACCATGGTCCGGCTCGCCCGTGCCCGTCGGCGCCGGGCCCGGGGGTCCGTCGGCCCGGTCCGGCCGGTGGTGGTTCTCCCACTGGAAGAGGTGGTCGGCCGACCAGTCGACGAGCACGAGCTCGACGTCCGGCGTCTCGAGCGCGTAGGCGATCGCCTGGTGCTCGGCCGACGCCTCGGTGATCGGGGCGACCACGCTCAGCGGCCCCACGCCGGCGGGGAAACCCTCGAGCTCGTGGGCGAAGGCCTGTAGGGCGACCGGCAGCCGGCAGTTGCGCAGCTCGCCGAGGATCGGCCGTAGGTCCTCGCAGAGCTCCAGGTAGATGACCCTGGGCCGTTTCTCCCGCAGCCGCCGGGCCATCGCCAGGGCGGAGGCCGGCGAGTGGTGACAGACCGGGAAGATCTCCAGCGGCTCGGCCAGCGCCCAGGCGACGTCGTCGACCAGGCCCGCCAGGATCTCGGCGAGCGCGGCCGAATCCGCGGCGAAAGCCGCCGCGGCGTCCACCAGCCGCGCCCGCAGCTGGCCGAACGGCCCGTCCAGGCCCGCCGCCACGGCGCCGTCCGCCGCGGGCCCACCTGGCACGCCCGCGAGCGCGTCACCGGCCAGCGCGACGCCGGCCGGCCCGTCGTCGGCCAGCCCGTCGTCGGCGAGGGTGCTCATGGCGTCCCGGCTCCTCTCCGTCGCCATGTTCAGGACAGGACGGCGATCGCCTGGCGCCCGCCCTCGAGAAACTCGGGCCACAGGCCGCCGTCCTTCCTGCCCCGTGGCTCGACCACGCCGTGCAGGTACTTGTTGAGGATGGCGAGGTCCTCGGAGCTGCGCCGGGCGAGGGAGCCGACCAGTGAGCTCGCCAGCGTGCCGGCGTGCAGCTGCTTCTCGCCGAAGAACTGGCTGTGCAGGATCGCGTCCTCCAGGACGCCGATCTGCTCGGCCGTGGACAGCGCCGACTCGAGCTTCTCGTCGTCGCTGGTCGCCGACGCGGCGGCGGTGCGCAGGTCGGCGAAGCTCTGCAGCAGGATGTCGAGCAGGGTCGGTGGGAGGTCGAGCTCGATCTGGTGGCGGCGCAGCAGCTCGGCGGTGCGGAACCGGACGATGTCCGCCTCGCTGCGCCTGTTCGTCACCACGGGGATCCGGACGAAGTTGAAGCGCCGCTTGAGCGCCGAGCTCAGGTCGTTGACGCCCCGGTCCCGGCTGTTGGCCGTCGCGATGACCGAGAAGCCGGGTTTGGCGAACACGACGTTGTCGTTGTCCAGCTCGGGGATGGACACGTACTTCTCGGAGAGGATCGAGATCAGCGCATCCTGGACGTCGCTGGTCGAGCGGGTCAGCTCCTCGAAGCGGCCGATGACGCCACGCTCCATCGCCGTCATGATCGGCGATGGGATCATCGACTCGCGGGACTGCCCCTGGGCGATCACCATCGAGACGTTCCACGAGTACTTGATGTGGTCCTCGGTGGTACCGGCGGTGCCCTGCACGACCAGTGTCGAGTCGCGGCTGATGGCGGCGGCGAGCAGTTCGGCGAGCCAGCTCTTGCCGGTCCCCGGGTCGCCGATGAGCAGCAGACCGCGGTCGGAGGCGAGGGTGACGACGGCGCGCTCGACCAGGCTGGCGTCACCGAACCACTTCTGGTCGACCTGGCGGCCCAGCTTGTCGGACTTCTGGGAGCCGAGTACGAACAGCCGGACCATGCGCGGGCTCAGCCGCCACGAGTAGGGCTTCGGCCCGTCGTCGACGGACTCCAGCCAGTCCAGCTCGTCGGCGTACTTGACCTCGGCGGGGGCACGCAGCATCTCGGTCATCGAGGTTCTCCTGCGGTGTCGGCTTGCGGGGGAGGGATTATGGGGGAGGGAAAGGACGCTGGGAAGGCACGGCGCGCGGGGTGACAGCGCCGGCCGTCCTCAGGCCAGGAAGTTCTTCAGCTCGACGACGAGTTTGCGGATGTGACCGGAGATGACCGGCGTCCCCAGGTCCTTGAAGCGCTGCCGGAACCAGGGGTTCACGCTCGCCTGGCCGGAGCTGTTCACGGACCCGACCGGGATGAACTTCGCGCCCGAGCGGTGGATCGCCTCGAACGAGGCGAACAGCTGCTCGACGTGGGACTCGTAGTAGTCCGAGATCCACACCAGCACCGTGTTGCGCGGATCGGTGATCTTCGGACGGGCGAGCGTCATCGCGGCCGTGCCGTCGGTGCCGCCGCCGAGGCGGGTGTGCAGCAGGACCTCGAACGGGTCGTGCACCCAGGGGGTGAGATCGAGCGCGCGGGTGTCGTAGGCGACGAGGTGGACGTCCACCCTGGGCAGCCCGGCGAAGATCGACGCCAGGATCGTGCAGTTCACCATCGCGTCGACCATCGAGCCCGACTGGTCGACGACCACGATCAGCCGGGCCGGCGTGGTGCGCCGCGCGGTCTGCCGGTAGTACAGCCGGTCGACGTAGAGGCGCTGGTCCTCGGCGTTCCAGTTGGGCAGGTTCTTCCAGATCGTGCGGTCGATGTCGAGGTTGCGGAACACCCGCTTCGGCGGCACGGAGCGGTCGATCGTCCCGACGCTCGCCTTCTCCACCTGGGTGCGCAGCACCTCGGCCACCTCGTCGACGAACCGGCGGATCAGCGCCTTCGCGTTGGCGAGCGCGACGCCGGACAGGTTGTGCTTGTCACGCAGCAACTGCTCGACCAGCGACATACTCGGGATGAGCCGGCTGGCGAGCGCGTTGTTCGCCAGCACCTCGCGCAGGTGCATGCGGCGCACCAGATCGGCCTCGACGTCGGCGAGCGTGCCGTTCAGCTCGAAGCCGTCGCCGGTGCCCGTTCCCGCGCCGGCCCCCGGCCCGAGCGCCCGCCGCAGCCACTCCGCGTCGGACTGCCAGCCGGACAGCTGGGTCGCCGACACGCTGCCCGACCCGGTCGCGAACACGTTGAGCAGCAGCTTGGAGACCAGCACGGCGCGCCGCACCTCGTCCATTCCGACCCCCGTGCCCGTTTCGGCCGCCGCGCCAGCCCCGCCGGCCCCGCCCGACGGCTCCGCCGCCCCGCCCACCGCCTCAGCCGCGGGCGCGCCGCCGTCGGCCGTCGCGCCACCAGCTGGCGGCGGCCCGCTCCCGGCCAGGGCGACGTCGGTCTCGACCGCGTCGTCTTCTCCTCCGGTCCCGTCGTTCGCGACCTCGTCGTCCACGGTCTCGCTGTTCGCGGTCTCGCTGCCCTGGCCCAGCAGGCCCAGCAGATCGGCGGCGAGCGCGGGGAAGCGCTGCACGACGGTGTCGACGGAGACGRCCGGGTCCAGGAGAGCGGCCGGCAGGTCGAGATCGTCGACGATCGCCAGGCTCGCCGACTCCAGCGCGAGCTGCTCGTCCACGGCGAAGATCCGGGAGAGCAGCCGCCAGTACAGGACCTGGCGCCGGTTCTCGGCGACCGTGTCGAACGGGCCGGCCTCCCCCGCCAGGGTCTGCCGGGTCTGCCGGATCTGCCGGGTCACGTTCGTGGATGCGGTCACTTGCGCAGCAGCCTCCCGGCGCGCTCACGCAGGACAGCCACCGTGTCGCCGTTCCTGGCGTGCGCCTTCTCGATCTTCGGATCGGTGACCCCGAGGGCCCAGTCACCGACGTGCACCGCCGCCGGCTTACGCCTGACCACGGCCTGGGCCGCGAGTGGGCGCAGCCGCCAGGCGCCGCCGTCCCAGCGCAGCAGCCCGAGGCAGGCGGACGAGGCGGCCAGCAGCTCGGGAGTGAGCGGGCCATGGCTCGCCGCCGGGTTCGCGACGACCGGGCTGACGTCGACGTCGAGGACGGCCCCGCCCAGGTCGAGCGTGACCGTCCGCCGCTCGGCGTCGAACGCGGCCGCGTAATCTTCCACGAGCACCGGCTCGGCGATCCGGACGGGGTGGCGGTCCAGCGGCACCGCGGCCGGCGCGACCGCCCTCCCGAGCAGGACCCGGGCGGTCACGAACGGGTCCGCCGCGTCGGCGAGCCGCGCCGCGTCCTCCCGCCACACCAGGTCGCAGCCCTCGAGCAGCGCCATCTCGACGATCTCGACCGCGCGGTGCTCGGCGAGCGCGCCCAGCAGGACCGGGTAGGCGCTCAGCAGGTGCCACAGCGCAGGCCCGACGATCGTGTCCACCTTCGCGGCGGTCACCCCGGCGCGCACCAGCCGTGGCGGCGCGTCCGCGCCGCCGGTGGCCTCGAGGATCCCGTGTACCTGGAGTCGGACAGCGGTGTCGTGCTCGGCGATCTCGGCGCCGAGCACCAGCAGCCGACCGGACACCCGCTCCGCCGTGTCCGCGTCCGGTGTCCAGCCACCTCGCCAGGCGAGCAGTTGGGCGCGCGTCCACAGGTCGGCCCAGCGCCGGACCGGAAGCCGCGCCGCGGCCTCCACCGGGCAGGAGGCCCGCAGCTCGGTGGCCAGGCCGTCGACGAGCACCGCCAGCCGGCGCAGGCCCGCCTCGGCCCACGCGGCCTCGCGCGCCCGGGAGCTCGACGAGACCAGCTCGTCGTCGACGCCGCGCCAGCCGGTGATCGCCAGCTCGCGCAGCCACGACCGGCAGCCGGCGAGCACGCCGTTCCCCTCCGGCCCGGACGCGCCGGCCGCCGGCAGCCCGTTCCCCTCCGGCCCGGCGTCCCAGGTCAGCCGGTCTCGACCGAGCGCCATGTCGAAGCCCGTGAGCAGCGCGTCGTGTGCGGCGCCGAGGAGCGCGGCACGGGCACCGGCCAACGCCACCAGCGCGTCGTCACCGGCCGACCCGACGACGATCTTTTCCACGGCCTCCGCGGCCCGCGGGCCGAGCGGGGTCGCCGCTACCGCGCCCGCCAGGGCCTCGAGCGCGTCGACGGCCGACGGGCTCAGCCGGCCGAGGCCGTCGGCCAGAGCGTCGTCGAACCCGTCCACCACCGCGAGGGTCGCCTGGACGCCCCCGGGCACGGACCCGGTCAGCGCACCCAGCTGAGTCGCGCGCATCTACAGCACCGCCCGTTCCGCCGGGAACCAGTCGAGCTCGGGAACGGGCCCGGCGATGTCGGGCCGCTCCAGGTAGCCGAGATGTCGTAGGAAGCCGCTGAAGACGGTCGCCGCGGGCTGCTTCTCCTGCTGCCCGCTCAGGCCGGCGATCAGGCCGGTGGCCGACGCCGCGCCGTCGCCGACGTCGGCGCGCAGGTAGCGCGCGACCCGGTCCGCCCCGTACTGGAGCACCGCCGCGTCGACGAGCGCCTGGAGGTGCTTGCACATCGCCCAGGTGTTGAGCCCGCCGCAGGGCCGGTTGTTGTTCGTGCTGCAGTAGTACGCGTGCGTTCCGGCTGCGATCGACGAGACGTACACCCGCTCGATGTCCGAGCCGCTCGACACGACCCCCTGCAGCCGTCCGTCGGCCAGCTCGACGAAAGGCACCTTCGCCAGCGCCCGGGGCGGGACGGGCRCCCCGACCCGTCCTGTGCTGCGCCGCTCCTCGTCACCCGTCGCCACCGTTCATCGACCTCCGTCGCTCGACCGGCCGTCACCGACCGGTCGCTACCGATCAGCCCGGTCTGCCCGCTGTTGTATCGCGGGGGTCCGACAGTTCTAACCGGGGCGATCAGGACAGATCGGAATGGGCTACACGGCGACCCGGAGCAACCACGTGCCAGTGTGCGACCAGAGC
Organism: Protofrankia sp. BMG5.30; assembly: GCF_001983005.1. Taxonomy (NCBI): domain Bacteria; kingdom Bacillati; phylum Actinomycetota; class Actinomycetes; order Frankiales; family Frankiaceae; genus Protofrankia; species Protofrankia sp. BMG5.30. The sequence continues at coordinate 218,901 of NZ_MOME01000010.1, forward strand.
TGGGACGGGCAGCCCGCGGATACCTTCGCCCACATCAACATCCGCGGTGCCGTCCCAGCGAACTGATCCATACCGTCTTTCGATTCGTTCGAATTTTGGCTACGCCGGTACGGGAAGTGGAAGATCATGGACGCTGGAGTCACCGAACGCACCGTCCTTCCCCCAGACGAGTCCCTCGACGATCTGGTCGCCTTCATYGGACAGGTCAGCCATGCGGAGAGCCACGCCGAGCTGATCGGACCCGACGGATCGCGCACCCCGCTACCGGCGGCCGTCTACGAGGTGCTCCAACACGTCGTGCTCGCCATGGCCCACGGCCAGGCGGTCACCATCGCACCCCACCACCAACAGTTGACCACGCAGGAAGCCGCCGACATTCTCGGCGTCTCCCGTCCCACCCTGGTCAGGATGTTCGACGACGGGCGGATCCCCTACACCCAGCCAGGCCGTCACCGCCGAGTCCTCCTGCGTGACGTGCTCTCCTACCAGGAACGGCGACGAACCGCACGCGAGGCCGCCATGGACGAACTGGTCGCCCTCGCCGAGGAGCTCGACGGCTACCGCGCGACCGACAGGCCCTACCGCCGCACGGAAGCACCATGACCTTCGCCGCACTGCTCGACACGTGCGTCCTGTTCCCCATGCACCTGCGCGACAGCCTGTTACGCCTCGCGATCACCAGAACGAGTATGTAAGTGGTTGCTGTAGCAGCCGTTTCCGCACTCATTCTTACGAGGTAGAGCTGCCAGAATCGCGAACCGCACGTCGAGCGGGCTCCGCGCGGCCCACCGGTCCGGGCTGTTCCCTGGCCGGCCGCTCCCTGGCCGGCCACGCTGGCCACGCCGTTCGTAACGGATACGTATGGCTACCTGACCGGCGCTCCAGGCTCGGCTCGGTCCGCGTCCACCGCATGGCTGTTACACCTGTACGTACACCTGTACGCGTCACTCGCCGAGCGCCGCTCGGCCATCATCCACCTGGCTGTTGATTGCCGCGGCTGGCCGTCGTCGGGTTGGGTCAGAGGAGTTCGACCTCGGCGGTGGCGGGCGGTGCGGCGTCGTGGTGTCCCGAGCGCTGGGTGGGTAGCCAGCAGCGGGTGTCGAGGACGGCGCGGGCGCGGCGGGCCACCAGCTCCCGGGAGAACGCGTCATGGTCGACCAGGACGATCACGAGATCGGCGGCGGCGACCTCCTCGGCGTCCGCCTCGACCAGGGCGACACCCGACGGCAGGCAGGAGGCGTCAACGTGCGGGTCCGCGGCCCGCACGTCCGCGCCGAGCCCGGCGAGCAGCGCGGCGACCCGCACCGCCGAGGACTCCCGGACGTCACCGGTGTTCTTCTTGTAGGCCAGCCCGAGCAGCAGGATGCGACTGCCGTTGACCGCGCTGCGCCGGCGGTTGAGCATCTCCAGAACCCGGCGCACGACATGGTCGGGCATGTGGTCGTTGACGTCGTTGGCGAGCTCGACGAAACGGAAGCTGCGCCCGAGGCTGCGCCGTACCCGCCACGACAGGTAGGAGGGGTCGATGGGCAGGCAGTGCCCGCCGACCCCGGGGCCGGGGGTGAAGCGCAGGAAGCCGAACGGTTTGGTGGACGCCGCCTCGATCGCCTCCCACACGTCGACCCCGAGCTCGTGGGCGAACATCGCCAGCTCGTTCACCAGGGCGATGTTGACGTGGCGGAAGGTGTTCTCCAGCAGTTTGGTCAGCTCGGCGGTGCGGACCGAGGCCACCGGCACGGTCGTCTCGACGATCGAGTCGTAGAACGCCCGCACGGCCCGCAGGGACCGCTCGTCGATGCCGGAGATCACCTTCGGGGTGTTGACCAGGTTCCAGCTCGGGTTGCCGGGGTCTATCCGCTCGGGCGAGTAGCCGAGGAAGAACGACTCCCCGGCGGCGAGTCCCGAGGTCTCCTCCAGCAGCGGCCCGAACAGCTCGTCGGTGGTGCCGGGATAGGTCGTGGACTCCAGGATCACGGTGGCTCCCCGCCGCAGTAACGGCCCGAGGCTGCGCCCGGAGCTCTCGATGTAGGAAAGATCCGGGATGCCCTCACGCAGCGGGGTCGGGACGGTCACCACCGCGACGTCGAATTCGGACGCGTCCTGATAGTTCGATGACGCCCGGTAGCGGCCGCTGTCGATGGCCTCGGAGACGGCCAGGCTCGGGATGTCCTCCACGTAGGACTCACCGTTGCTCAGCCGTTTGACCCGCCCTTCGTCCACCTCGATCCCGACCACGGACCAGCCGACCTCGACGGCCCGCATCGCCAGGGGCAGACCCACGTAGCCCTGCCCCACCACGACGAGCTTTCCGTAAATATTCATAAGCAGAGAGTGACATATCGAATCGAGGTCAAAGCGGAAGCATGCCCCGTGTCGCGTCACAACCTGAAGACCGCCACCAGATGGCACCCGACGGGCATCCGACACGGACCCCCGCGTGGACGAGCGGCGCGACACCGACATCRGCGGTCACGATGCCAGCATCCCGCCGTGGCGCCGATGCCGGYGGCGTCGGCGCCGATGCCGATGCCGGCGCCGATGCCGATGTCGGACGCGACATGACGAACACCGATCCACACTAGTAGTAGTCTCTCTACTACTTAATGTAGCCATCTTTCGATCTTCGATCAGACTCGGATCCAGCTGGCCACCAGCGGCACGGCCATGATTTTTCCGTGCCGGCGACGGCGAAGGACCCTCCGGACCATCCCAAGGCGGTGGACGACGTGGCGCTTTCGGCAGCCATCGCACTCCTGATCACCGCGGTCACGACACCGGCCGTGATCGCGGGCATGCGGCGCCTGGCCGTCATGGACGCCGTGACCGAACGATCRTCACACCTGGTGCCCACCTGCCGGGGCGGCGGAGTGGCCATCGCCCTCGGCCTGTTCGCCGGCATGCTGGTACCCATCATCGACCCGGCCGTGGACGCCCCCGCCGAGCTGTTCACCGTGGTGGTGGCGGCGTCGCTGTTCGGCCTGCTCGGCCTCGCCGAGGACACCCATGGCGTGGCCGCGCTCCGCCGACTCGGCCTACAGATGATCGCGGCGGCGCTGACGATCGTCGCCTGGGTCGCCGTGGCACCGCCCGACCTGCCGGTCGCGGTCATCCCGCTGGCCGCCTGCGCGGCGCTGGTGTGGATCGCAGGCTTCACCAACGCCTTCAACTTCATGGACGGGATCAACGGGATCTCGTCGGCCCAGACCCTGCTGACCGGCGTGGCCTTCGCTGTCATCGGGCACCGCAGCGGCCTGGACTTCCTCACCTACGGCGGGGCCATGGCGGCCGGGGCCGCGCTCGGCTTCGGCCCCTACAACTTCCCGCGGGCCAGGATCTTTCTCGGCGACGTGGGCAGCTACGCCCTTGGCGCGCTGATCGCCGTGCTGACGCTGCTGGCCGTCGCGCACGGTGTGCGGCCCGACGCCGTCGTCGCCCCGCTGCTGGTCTACCTCGCGGACACCTCCTGCACGCTGCTGCGGCGGGTGCGCTCCGGCCAGCTCTGGTACGCGCCGCACCGCGGCCACGTGTACCAGCTGCTCACGGTAGCGGGATGGTCGCACACCCGCGCGACGCTCGCGGTCTCCTCGGTCACCGCGGCGACCGCCGGCCTCGGCATCGTGATCTACAGTGCCGACCTGGCGGCGCGGGTGGCCGCCGGCATCGCCGCCGTCCTGCTCGTCCGGATGTATCTGCTGCTCCCCCGCTACCTCGACGGCAGGCGGCGACAGCCCCGGGCCGGCGCCGCCGCGCCCGGCCGGCACCGGGCCACGAACCCGAAGATGAGTGGACACGGCGAAGCCCTGCACAACACCACCCCCGCGGTGTGACAGCCCCGAACGGCAACAACCACAATGATCACGAGAATCTCCGCGCCGCGATGACAGCCGCCCGCACGCCCGGCACGGGTGGGCCCGCCGGCCCCGCGGCACCGTGGCACATCCTGATCGTGTGCACGGGGAACCTGTGTCGATCGCCGATGGCCCAGTACCTCGCCACCGCGCTGTTACAGGAGGCGCTGGGTACCGCCGCCGCACCCGGGGTGACCGTCACCAGCGCCGGTACCAGCGCACATGACGGCACGCCCATCCACCCGCACGCCGCGTCCGTCCTGGCCGGCCGTGGTCTCGATCCGCGTGCTTTCACCACCCGCCGCCTGCACGTCGGGCTGCTCGACAGCGCCGATCTGGTGCTGTGCGCGGAGCGCGGGCACCGCGCGGCCGTCGTGACGACCGCGCCGAAGACCGTCAGCCGTACCTTCACCCTGCGGGAGTTCGCCCGGGTGACCGCCGGGCTCACACCCGCCGACATCAGCCCGGGCACCGCCTACCCGGGCGGGGCCCGCAACCTGGGCGGAGCCCGGCCGGCCACCGACCCCCTCCGCCGGGAGCCGCTGCCCCCGACCCCGGAGACGATCCGGATGTGTGGCCAGGCCCTTGTCTCCCGCGCGTTGGCCCGCCGCGGCCTCCGCCGTCCCGCGACTCCCGCTGACGACGACATCCCCGACCCGATCGGATCGACGGTCGAGACGTTCCGGATGTGCGCCGAACAGATCGGCGAGGCGTTGGCCCAGCCGCTGGAGCTGCTGGCCCGTGCCGCGAGCGGCATCGCCCGGTGATGCGGACAGCGCGGCAGACGGCGTCCGCAACCGTCCGCACCGAGCGTGGCCCGGATCAGGCCAGATCCGGATCTGGCCTGATCCGGGCCTGCTGGTCGTTGAGTACGCTTTTTCGGCCGTTAAGCGTACCCGACGACAAACAGACAGCGATCTTCCCCAGCGGCCGTCGCCCACCCACGGGTACCGTCGTCCGCATAGTTACTTGTGGTTACATAACTGGTGTTCTGGACGACGGCATCGGTAACGGTTGCGTCTGCGGCAACGACAGCGGTTGCGACGGCGGCAGCCCTCGCGACAGCGGCGGTTGTGACGGCACCGGCTCCACCGGCGACGATGGCACCAGCGGCACCGATGATGGCGGCGCGGACGGCGGTACCGGCGCCGGCCGGGACGGATGGACCTGCTGGGGTGGGCGGGCCTGCTGAGTCCACTGCCGCAGCCAGGGCAGAACCCGCTCACCGACCATGGGCGGCGAGATGAAGTAACCCTGCGCCTCGTCGCATCCCCAGGCCGCCAGCAGCGCCCATGACCCGGCCGTCTCGACGCCTTCGGCGACCATCCGCAGGCGCAGGGTGTGCGCCAGGGCGAGCGTCGATCGGACGATCTCCCCGGCCGCGGGGTTGCGCTCGACGTCCCGCAGGAAGGCACGGTCCAACTTGAGCTCGTCCGCGGGGAGATCCCGCAGGTAGGCCAGGGAGCAGTAGCCACTGCCATAGTCGTCGAGGCTGACCCGCACGCCGAGCGCGCGCAGCCGGGCGAGGGTGTGCTGCGCGCGCTCCCGCTGCATCATCAGGGAGTCCTCGGTGATCTCCACGCAGAGCGCGGACGGGCGGACACCCGCCTCGCTGAGGGCTTCGTGCACGCCGGGGACGAAACCGGGGTCGACGATCACGGGTGCGGGCACGTTCACCGACACCGACAGCCGAGCGCCGGCGGCGTGCCAGCGTGCGCAGTCCGCGAGCGCTCTGGTGAGGATCTGCCTGGTCATGACGGGCATCAGGCCGGCGGCCTGGATGTCGGGGAGGAAGGTGTCGGGCGTGCGAATCCCGTCGACGGGATGCCGCCAGCGCACCAGCGTCTCCATCCCGGTGACCCGGCCGGTGCGCAGGTCGGCCTTGGGCTGGTAGTACGGCTCGATCTCCCCGTTGCGCAGGGCGGTGCGCAGTTCGGCGCGCAGCCGCAGCCGGGCCGGGCCGGGCCGGGCACAGCTCGAGTCGTACACCCGGTGGCCCGTGGACGACTTCTTCGCCTCGCCCAGGGCGGAGGTGGCGTTGCGCAGGAGTTCGGGCACGTCCTGGCCGTGATCGGGAGCGATCGCGATGCCGATGCTCGCCTCGACCGGTACCGGCGTGCCGGCGAGCGTGCACGGCTCCCGGAGGACGTCGCGGACGCCGGCCGCCGCGGCCTGTGCCCGTTCGGCGCCCGTGTTGCGCAGCAGCAGCGCGAACTCGTCTCCGCCGATCCTTGCCGCCAGGTTGCCGGCGCGTCCCAGTTTGCGGACCCGCCGGCCCACCTCGATCAGCAGCCGGTCGCCCTGCTCGTGGCCGAGGCTGCTGTTGATCTCTCGGAAACGGTCGATATTGATCAGTAGTAACGCGCCGGAAGCGCGGCCAGGGCGTCCCGCGTCCTTCTGGTCCCGGTCCGGCTCCTGGTCCGAGCCCGGGTTCGGGTCCGGGTCCCGGCAGCGCGCCGGGCAGCCGTTGGAATGTTCCTCGAACAGACGCGCGGCCTGGCCGAGAAATCCGTGCCGATTGGCGAGGCCGGTCAGCTCGTCGGTACCCGCGAACTCGCCGACGCGATTTTCTCGCATACGGCACAGCGACAGCATGGTCGCCGTGATCACGACCAGAATCAGCGAACACGCCGAGAGGACCATCCACAGACCGGCCTCGGTATACAGGGCCGTCCAACACACCAGCGACGTCGAGGCCGCTGTCCAGCCGACCAGGGTGGCCACGACAGCCCGCGGCCGGAGCGGACATGACAGGACGGCGTGCGCGGACGGCCACTGCCGCCGCGCCGGATCGGTGACGCGGCCGACCATGCGGCCGATCGGATCCGCGACCGGGCGAACCGGTCGGCGGGACAGCCGGTCCCGCGTCGCGCGTCCGTCCGGGGCCCGGTGCCGGGTCCACCGCTCGGGCACGAACAACGTCACCATTGGACTGATGATCTGCTGGCGGGATCCCGGCCGGCGCGGCCGCTGATGTCTACAGGCATCGATTCCCCTGAAATCCGGACTTGGGTGCTCTTGGCAGGCGGTCCGAGAGTAACGCGTCGGACTCGCCCGGTATGGATGAACTTCAGCTTCCGGAACAGGGCTGTTCAGCCTGCTAGCAGGCATTTCACGGCTGTTTCGACGGCCGTCGGACACAGTCGGCCAGCAACACCCACGGCGTGGTCTGCTGGAGAGGTCACAGCGTGGTCTGCCCCGGGCGCGGCGCGCGGGGCGCTCACCTGCCCCGGGCTGCGACGCTTCGCGGGGGCACGCTCGCGGGAGCGGCGTTCGGCGGAGCGGTCCGAGCGGTGATGTCGGTCGGCCGGCGTCCGTGGCCGCCGTAGTCGCCCGCGAGCAGGATCTCGACGATCCGCTCACCGGCGCGTCCGTCCCACAGCGCGGGCCGCCGTGGCCGCGGGGGGCGGGCGAGCACCTCGGTCGCCACCGCCACAACCCGTTCGGGATCGGTACCGATGACCTGATTGGTACCTTCGGTGACAGTAATCGCGCGCTCTGTCGTGTCGCGCAGCGTCAGGCACGGGACGCCCAGGACGGTCGTCTCCTCCTGGACTCCGCCCGAGTCCGTCAGGACGACCCGGGCGCCGGCCTGCAGGGCGAGGAAGTCGAGATAACCGGCCGGCGGGAGCGTGGTCACCCCCGCCGGCAGCCGCCCCTCGACCCGAGCCCGGGTCCGGGGATGCAGGGGGAACACCAGGGGACACTGCTCGGCGACTTTCCCGAGCGCGCCGAGCAGCCCCGCCAGGACGTCCGGGTCGTCGACGTTGGCCGGGCGGTGCAGGGTCACCAGCCCGTATCCGCCGGTGTGCAGCCCGAGCCGGGGCAGGGTCGGCCGGGCCCGCGCGCGCTCGATGTTCGCCAACAGGGTGTCGACCATGACGTTGCCGACGAGGTGTGTCTGGTCGGGTCGGTAGCCCTCCCGGCGGAGGTTGCCGGCGGCGTCCGGCGAGGTGACGAACAGCAGGTCGGAGACCCGGTCGACCACCACCCGGTTGACCTCCTCGGGCATGGCCCAGTCCCGGCTGCGCAGCCCGGCCTCGACGTGCGCCAGCGGGATGCCGGACTTGGCCGTGACCAGCGCGCAGGCGAGCGTGGAGTTGACGTCGCCGACCACCACGACGACGTCCGGGCGGACGGCGGCCAGCAGCGGCTCGAAGGCCGTCATGACCCCGGCGGTCTGGCCGGCGTGGCTGCCCGAGCCGACGTCGAGGAAGTGGTCGGGGGCCCGCAGGCCGAGCTCGTCGAAGAACACCCCGCTCATCGCGGCGTCGTAGTGCTGACCGGTGTGCACGAGCGTGGTGGCGGCACCGCGCTCCACGGCCGCGGCCAGGACCGGCGCGACCTTCATGAAGTTGGGCCGGGCACCGGCAACGAAGAGGACATGCACGAGGGGACTCCCTGCTCGAGGCGTCGGGCCGGCCGCCGGACCGGTTGGCGGCCGGATCGGCTGGCGGCCGGGCTGGCGGCCACCGCATCCACCGCCGGCCGGCCCCGCTGTCCGCGGGGTTCCTTTACCCGCGGGAGYCACTGCCTACGGGATCCATGGGATCCAGCAGCCCACCAGATCTAATTACTCCAGGTGACCATATCGTCGCCACGCCGGACGTGTATACACGGATCGTATCTGTTCGATTACGATAAGCTCTGTCGCGCCGACTGCACGTTTTCCACGCCATCTCGTAGCCATCTCGTACTCACTCGCACCTGGGAGCCAACCGTGAACTTCGCCCGCATCGCGTGCGCAGCGCCGAGGTGGCTGCGGTGACCGGACCAGCAGGACCAACAAGGCCAACAGGAGCAGCGGTAGGACCGACAGCGGCGGCCGATACCGCGGGCCGTCGGCCGCTGCGCGTACTCCTGATCACCCACTACTTCCCGCCCGAGGTGGGCGCCCCACAGGCCCGCCTCGCCGAGACGGCCCGAGCCTGGGCGGCGGACGGCCTGGACGTCACGGTCCTGACCGGGATGCCCAACCACCCCACCGGCGTCGTGCCGCCGGAGTACCGCGGCGCGTGGCGGCGGATCGAGCGACGCGACGGCTACCGGGTGATACGGACCTGGCTGTACGCCACCCCGAACGAGGGAATCGCCCGCCGGACCCTGTCACACCTGTCGTTCACGGTGACCAGCGTGCTGCTGGGCGGGCGGGCGGCCGGGGCGGCCGACGTGGTGGTCGTCTCGTCCCCGACCTTCTTCCCGCTCGGCTCGGCGTGGCTGCTGGCCCGGCTGCGGCGCGCACGCCTGGTGGTCGAGGTCCGCGACCTGTGGCCGGCGATCTTCGTACAGCTCGGCGTGCTGCGCGACCGCCGGGTCATAGCCGCGCTCGAACGGCTGGAGATGGCCGCCTACCGGGCCGCCGACGCCGTCGTCACCGTGACCGACGGCTTCCGGGACGACATCGTCGGACGCGGCATTCCCGCCGGCAAGGTCCACACGATCCACAACGGAGCCGACCTGAGCCGGTTCAGCCCGGCCACACCGGCGGCTCTGCCGGCCCCGTCGGCCCCGCCAGCACCGCCAGCCCTCCCGGCCCCGCCGGCACCGCCGGTCGCGGCAAAGCCTGCGCCCCGAACGGAGCCGCTGGGCCCGCCGGCCGCGTCGCCCCCGGTCGGTTCCTCCTCGGCGGAGCAGGCGTCCCGGACGCTACGTGCCAGGCTCGGCGCGCGCCCCGGTGACACGCTCGTCCTCTACATCGGCGCCCACGGCATCTCCCAGGGGCTGGTCTCGGTGGTGGACGCCGCGGCCGAACTCGCCCGGGATCCGGTGCACGTCGCCCTCGTCGGCGAGGGGGCCGATCGCGGGCGGGTCGCCGACCGGGTCGCCGAGCTGGGGCTCACCAACGTCACCATGCTGCCCGCGGTCAACCGCGACGAGGTGCCGGCCATCGTCGCCGCGGCCGACATCTGCCTGGTCCCGCTGCGGGACGTGCCGCTGTTCGCCACCTTCATCCCGTCGAAGATGTTCGAGCTGCTCGCCGCCGGCCGGCCGGTCATCGGCGCGCTCGCCGGTGAGGCCGCCCGGATCCTCTCCGAGGCGGGCGGGGTCGTCGTCCCACCCGAAAACCCGTCGGCGCTGGCCCGGGCGGTCCGCGCCCTGGCCGCGGACCCGGCCCGGCGCGCCGCCATGGGCGCACAGGGCCGGGCCTGTGTGGTGGCGCGTTTCGACCGTCAGGCGCTCGCCCGCCGCTACCGTCACCTCCTCGAGGAGGTGACGGGCCGTACGGTCACCATTCCGCGACAACGTCCGCGCCCCGTGGACGACACCGCCGAGTTGTGCTGGCCACCGGTGCCACCACCCCGACTGGCAGCCGGACCGCCCGGACCGTCCCGACCGGCGACCGGACCGCCCAGACCGTCCCGGCCGGCTGGTGAGCCGCGCCGGCCAGCAGACGAACCATCCCAGCCTGTAACCGAACCGCTCCTGTCGATACCCCTGCCGCCTCTGCCGGCGGGCGGGCCGGCAGAGGCGCCGGAGGCTTCCGGCGTACCCGGCGTACCCGGCGGAACCGGTGGAACCGGCGGAACCGGTGGAACCGGCGGAACCGGTGGAACCGGCGGAACCGGTGGAACCGGCGGAACCGGCGGAACCGGCGCGTCCGGCACCTTCGGAACGACCGGCGTCACGCCTGACATCACGACCGCCATCCCCGGGCAGCGAGGACGCGCATGAGGCTGCTGGTGACCGGCGGAACCGGATTCCTCGGACGCCGGGTGGTCGCGGGCGCGGTCCGGGACGGGCATCACGTCGTCGGGCTCGCCCGCGGCGCGGCGGCCGCCCAGGCTCTGGAGCGCGCGGGCGCGCAGGTTGTCGCGGGCGATCTCGACGACCCCGCCTCGGTGGACGCCGCGTTCCAGGCCGCCAAGGGCGACGTCCTGGTCAACCTCGCCTCCCTCGGCTTCGGGCACGCGGACGTGATCGTGTCGGCGGCCGAGGCGGCCGGGCTACACCGGGCGATCTTCATCTCCACGACCGCGATCTTCACGACGCTCCCGGCCGCGACAAAGCGGATCCGGACGGACGCCGAAAAAATGATCACCAGCAGCGGTCTCGACTGGACGATCCTGCGCCCCACCATGATCTACGGAGGTCTGGACGACCGGAACATGGCTCGCCTGCTGGCCGTGCTGCGCCGCTCCCCCCTGCTGCCCCTGCCCGGTGGCGGCAGCCGCCTGCAACAGCCCGTCCACGTCGACGATCTCGCCGCCGCCGTGCTGGCCGCGGCCCGGCTGGAGGTGTGCGTCGGCCGCGCCTACAACCTCGCCGGGCCGGAGGCGCTGACCTTCCGGACGATCGTGGCGGAGGCCGCTGCCGCGGTCGGGCGCCGGATCGTCACCGTTCCGCTCCCGCTGCGCGCCACGCTCGCCGTGGCCCGCGGATACGAACGGCTGGCGGCCCGCCCACGGCTACGCGCCGAACAGATCGCCCGGCTCGCCGAGGACAAGGCGTTCCCGATCACCGACGCGGCCGCCGACCTCGGCTTCGCGCCACGACCGTTCGCGCGGGGCATCCAGGCCGAGGCGGCGCTGCTGGCCGAAGGGCGCCGCTGACGTGACAAGCCTGCGTGACGTCACCGACCCGCGCCCGCCGGCAGACCGTGGGGCCACGGCCGTGGCCAGCGCCGCCGGCCACCCGACGCCGAGCCTCAGCCCGGCCAGTGCCGCCCCCGGTTCCCGTGCCGGCAGCGGTACCGCAGGCAGCGCCGCCTCCGGCACCGGCACCGGCACCGGCACCGGCACCGGCACCGGCACCGGAGATGGTTCGCTGGCCGCTGCCTCCCCCGTGGCGGCCACGGGTGTGCGGCCGGGCCGGTACCCGCGGGCCACCCGGTACGCGCGGACCGTCCGGCACCTGCGTCCACGGCAGATCACGGCCCGGGTGCGGCTTCGTGGCCAGCGGGCCTTCGCCCGGCGTTTCCCCTGGACGACCGATCGGCTGCTGCGGCTGGCCGCCCCGGAGATCGGCTGCTGGCCGCCCGCCTTCGTACCGTTCGACGGCCGCCTCGCCGCGCCCTGGCCGGACCCGGCCGAGCTGATCGACGGGACGCTGACCCTGCTCGGCCACACCCGCCGGCTGCGTGTGCCGGACGGTGACCCGGCCGAACTCGACTGGGCGCAGGACGGCGCGCCGCTGCTGTGGCGCTACCACCTGCACTACTGGGACTGGGCCTGGACGCTGACGGCGCACGGTGACCGCGACGAGGCCCGGGCCGTCTTCGCCCGGCTGTACACGTCATGGCGGGCCGCCACGCTGATCGACAGCAGCCGGGACGCCACGGCGACCCCCGGCGGACAATTCGTTACACGCCGTGGCCGCAGGCTTGTGCCGCCGGGCGCCGGCACCGCGTGGGCGCCCTATGTCGCCTCCCTGCGCGCGTGGACGCTGTGCGGGCTGTTCGAGCCGCTCGCGCGGGGCGGTGCGGCCGAGGCGGCCGTCCGCGCCGACCTCGGCCGGCACGCGGCCTTCCTGCGGGCGCACCTGGAGACCGACGTCGGTGGCAACCATCTGGTCAAGAACCTCAAGGCCCTGATCGGGCTGGCGGTGGCCGGCGGCGACGCCGCTGGCCGCCGGCGGTGGGTCGAGAGGCTGCGTCGCGAGGTCCGCCGGCAGGTGCTGGCCGACGGCGGTCACTACGAGCGGGCGCCCGCCTACCACTGCCAGGTGCTCGCCGACCTCGACGACGTGGTCCGCCTGCTCGCGGCGAGCGGCGCGGCAGTGCCGGACGATCTGCCGGCTGCGATCGCCCGGATGCGCGACTGGCTACGCACGGTACTCGGCCCGGACGGGGAGGTGCCGCTGCTGAACGACGGCTACCCCGTCCCCGCCGACGCGGTGGACCACCTGCTGCCCGGCGACCGCGAACCCGTCAGCGGCAGACTCGTCAGCACCGGAACCACCAGTGCCAGAACCACCAGTGCCGGAACCACCGGCGTCGGCACCGGGTCGCGGCTGCTCGCCGACAGCGGTCTCGCCGTGTTACGGGCGGGCGGCTTCCACCTCGTCGCCGATGTCGGGCCGGCCTGCCCGGACACGCTGCCCGCGCACGCCCACGCCGACACCCTCGCGTTCCTGCTCTGGTACGACGGTGTCCCCCTGATCGTCGACACCGCGACCTCGACCTACGATCCGGGGGCCGTCCGCGACCACGAACGCTCGAGCGCGGCGCACGCGAGCCTGGTCGTCGACGGCACCGACTCGACCGAGGTCTGGGGTGCCTTCCGCGCCGGCCGCCGCGCCCGCGCGGCGATCACCCGGATGGCGCTGGACGGCGACACAGCGGTCCTCACCGCGTCCCACGACGGCTACCGGCGCCTGCCCGGACGCCCGTCGCACGAACGCACCTTCACGGTCCGGCCGGAGCGGGTGACGCTCACCGACCGGGTGACGCGCACCGCCCCGGCGACCGAGCGGGAAGCCGGGCAGCGGGGCCATCGAGTCGAGATCCTCTTCCCGCTCACCCACACCGCGACCGCCACCGTGGACGGCCTCGACACGGTCCGGATCAGCGGCAGCGGCAGCGGCAGCGGCAGCGGCAGCGGCAGCGGCAGCGGCAGCGGCAGCGGCAGCGGGGAGATCGTCCTGCGTGTGCGGAACGACCCGGCCGCCGCCGTGACGGGCCGCTGGGAGCTGCGCCCGACGCACCGTGCGCTCGGCTGGCAGGACACCGTGCCGGCGCTCACCGCCGCCTACGTCGTCGATCACGAGCTGCCCGTCGAGATCCACACGGACATCGAGATCGGCCGGCCGGCCGACGCCCGGCCGCAACCACCAGCTCGGCCGACGGCAGCGGACCAACCGGATGCACCGAACCAACCAGGCATATCAGGCCAGCCAGACGTATCAGGCCGGTCGGGGGCACCAAACCGGTCAGAGGCACCAGGCCGACCGGAAGCAGCAGGCCGACCGGAAGCAGCAGGCCGACCGGAAGCAGCAGGCCGACCGGAAGCAGCAGGCCGACCGGAGGCGCCGGGCCAGGCGGGAGCCAAGAGGGTGGAGCGGACGTGAAACAAGTGGTGCAGGCGGTCAGTGGGGGCGCGGTCGAGGTTCTCGACGTCCCCGCGCCGCGGATCGGCCCGACCGAGGTGCTGGTCCGGACCGCGGCGAGCATCGTCTCCCCCGGGACGGAGCGGGCGGTCACCGCGCTCGCCCGCTCGGGGCTGGTGGCCAAGGCCCGGGCCCGTCCCGACCTGGTCCGCCAGGTGGTCCAGCGGGCCCGGGCCGACGGGATCGGCCCGGCCGCCCGCGCGGTACGGGCCCGCCTCGGCGGGGACATCCCGCTCGGCTACAGCGCGGCCGGGACCGTGCTGGACGTCGGGGAGATGGTCGACGGGACCGGCATCGTGCCCGGGCAGCTCGTCGCCACCGGTGGGGCCGGCTGGGCGAACCACGCCGAGGTCCAGGCGGTGCCCGGTCTGCTGTGCGTGCCGGTGCCCGCCGAGGTACCGGCCGCGGACGCGGCGTTCGCGACGGTGGGCTCCATCGCCCTGCACGGGCTGCGCCTGGCCGACGTCGGGCCGGGCGCCAAGGTGGTGGTCGTCGGGCTTGGCCTGGTCGGCCAGCTCGCCGCCCGGATCGCACTGGCCAGCGGATGCGACGTGGCCGGCATCGACGTCGCCGACCTGCCGCTGGCCGCGGCCGACCGGGCCGGCGTCCTCACCCTGCGTGAACAGGGCGAGGCCACCACGRCCGCGGTGCTGCGCTGGGCCCGTGGGCGGGGCGCGGACGCCGTGCTGGTCTGCRCCGCCACCCGGACGTCGGATCTCATCGGTCGGGTGCCGGCGCTGTGCCGGGACCGCGCGACCGTGGTCGTTGTCGGGGACGTCGGGCTTGAGCTCGACCGCACGCCCTTCTACGACCGGGAGCTGTCGGTGCGCTTCGCCCGCTCGTACGGTCCCGGCCGCTACGAGCGGGCGTACGAGGACTGGGGGGTGGACTATCCGGCCGGTCAGGTCCGCTGGACAGAGGGCCGCAACCTGGAGGCCGTCGTCGACCTGCTGGCCACCGGCCGGCTGAAGGTCGATGACCTGGTCACACACAGTTTCGCCGTCGACGACGCCGCGTCCGCCTATGCTCTGGTCGAGAGCCGGAGCGAGCCATACCTGGCGATCCGCTTCGACTATGACGTCTCCCGGACACTGCCGGAGAGCATCGTCCTGCCGTCCCGGCGCGGGCAGCCGGGACGGCTGTCGGGGCTGTCCGGGCTGCCGGGGCCGTCCGGTGCCTCCCGGTTGTCCCTGCCGCTGCGGCTGCCCGGGTCCTCCCTGGCGGCCGGGCTCTCCCGGGTCCCCGGGCTGCCCGCCCTCCCCGGGCCTGCCGGGGCACGCCGCGCCGCCCGCGCAGGCGACAGCGCACACGGCGACAGCTCACACGACAACGGCGCACACGGCGACGGTGCACACACCGACAGCACACGGGACGCCGGCCGGCGCTACGGCATCGGCTGGATCGGCGCCGGCGCCTTCTCCGCCACCGTGCTGCTGCCCGCCTTCCGGGCTGCGGGCTTCGACCGCTTCGTCACGGTCGGCTCGGCCGGTGGGTTGCGCGCCCGGCGTTTCGGGGAGCGCGCCGGCTTCACCCGGATCGCCGGCAGCCCGGACGCCGTCATCGACGATCCCGACGTCGACGTGGTGGTCATCGCGACCCCGCACGACGCCCACGCGGACCTGGTCGTACGGGCGCTGAAGGCCGGCCGGCACGTCTGGTGCGAGAAGCCGCTGGCGCTGTCCTTCGACGAGCTGCGGGCGGTGGCGGACGCCGCCCGCAGCGCCGACGGCGTCCTGTTCACCGGCTTCAACCGGCGCTGGTCACCCGCGGCCCGGCTCGCCCGGGAACAGCTCGACGCCCGGACGTCCCCACTCACCATGATCTACCGGGTCGCGGCCGGGAAGGTCACGGACGGGCACTGGTACGCCGACCGCCGCCAGGGCGGACGGCTGCTCGGGGAGGTCTGCCACTTCGTCGACACCTGCACGTTCCTGAACCCTTCGGAGATCGTGTCGGTGCGGGCGCATCCGGCCGGACGTGGGGGCGTGCTGCTCGCCGACGACGTGACGGTCGTGCTCGGGCACACCGATCAGTCGGCCTCGGTGATCGTCTACTCCTCCGCGCGCCCGGCCGGCGTCGGCAAGGAGCGTCTGGAGGCGCTGGCCGGCGACACGCACCTCGTCCTCGACGACTTCCGGTCGCTGACCGTCGGTGGCCGCACCGTCTGGCAGGGACGCCAGGACAAGGGGCACGAGGCGGCCGTGCGCGAGTTCCACCGGCGGCTGCGCGATGCCGCCGACGGCGCGGCCGGGCAGGAGGACCTCGGCCTGGTCACCTCGGCGCACGTCCTCGCCGCCGCGGCGACGGCGACGGTGGGCGCGCTGGCAGGTCAGGCCGAACCGGCGGCGACGCCCACAGCGCTGGCGGGACCGGTGGAGCCCGCGGCGCCGACGCTCCCGTCACCAGCCTCGCTACAGGCACCGTCATGAACGGAGCACCGTCATGAACGCCGCCGCGAGCCCTGGCAGACCGGACGCAGCCGGACGTACCGTCGGATTCGGCACCGCCGCCGATGCCGCCGGTCGGTGCGCCTCCTTGCGGGCCGGGTCCCTGACCGGCGGGTCACGCCGCCCAGCTCGGCAGTGGCCGGGCCAGGAACACCGCCCGTGAGCACAGCAGGTTCGGCCGCCGTCGGACGGCCCACCGGTCGAGACGCCCGGTCACGTTCGATGGCAGAACCCCGTGCAGCCGCCGCCAGGGAAGCCCGCCGTCGGGCAGCGTCGTGACCACGTCCAGACCGCTGTCGCGAACCAGTCGCAGAGCAGAGTCGAAGGTAAAGAACCGCAGGTGAGCGGTGTCCATCACGCCGGTCCGGCTGTATTCGAACCGGCCGCGGACGAACCTGACCCGCTGGCTGTAGTGCAGGACGTTGGGCAGAGCCACCACCACCAGCCCGTCCCCGGCAACGACCCGCCGGGCCTCCGCCAGCAGCCCGGCGGGATCGGCGAGGTGTTCCAGGACGTGCGACAGCAACACCAGGTCGTAGGAGCCGTCCGCGGCGAAGGGCAGGCCCTTGGTGAGGTCGTACAGGTGGACGGTTTCACACACCCGCTCCGCCACTGCCAGTGCGGCCGGGTCGCTGGTGATCCCGGTGACGCTCCACCCGCGTCCGGCCAGCAGCCGCGCGCTGTCACCGGCGCCGCAGCCGCAGTCGAGTGCCCGGCCGGGCGCCCGGCGGATCAGATCGAGAAGGATCTTGTTGCCGGCGCCGCGGGATCGCGGATCGGTGGGGACCTCGGTGGACATCAGGGTGGACATCAGACTGTTCCCCTACGTGCGGTGACGACGGAACGATGCGTGTTCACTACTATGTGCAATATATCGTGCACTTGAAGTAACAGAAAGAGGGTGTCACCGCATGCCACACGCTCTGATCACCGGTATCACCGGCCAGGACGGGCTGTACCTGGGCGAACTCCTGCTCGACAAGGGCTACGAGGTGTTCGGCCTGGTCCGCGGCCAGTCGAACCCGAAGGTCGCCATGGTCGAGAAGACACTGCCCGGGATCCGCCTGCTGGCGGGCGACCTCACCGACCTGCCGTCCCTGATCGGCGCGGTCGAGGTCGCTCAGCCCGACGAGGTCTACAACCTGGGCGCGATCTCCTTCGTCGGCCTGTCCTGGCGGCAGGCGGAGCTGACCGGGGAGACGACCGGCATCGGTGTCCTGCGGATGCTCGAGGCGATCCGAATAGCCACCTCGGACGAGATGTCGCGCGTCCGCTTCTACCAGRCGTCGAGCTCGGAGATGTTCGGCRAGGTGCGCGAGACCCCACAGCGGGAGACCACCGCCTTCCACCCGCGCTCCCCCTACGGGGTCGCGAAGACCTTCGGGCACTACATCACCGTCAACTACCGTGAGTCGTACGGCGCCCACGCCGTGTCCGGCATCCTGTTCAACCACGAAAGCCCACGCCGGGGCACCGAGTTCGTAACCAGGAAGATCACCCGAGGGGTCGCCCGGATCGCGCTCGGGGCACAGGAGAAGATCGCGCTGGGCAATCTCGACGCGCGGCGGGACTGGGGGTTCGCCGGCGACTACGTCGACGCCATGTGGCGGATGCTCCAGCGCGACACCCCCGAGGACTACGTCATCGCCACCGGGGAGACGCACTCGGTGCGCGACCTGCTCGACGCCGCATTCGGTCACGTCGGCATAGCCGACTGGAGCCCGTACGTCGTCCAGGACCCGCGCTTCCTGCGGCCCGCCGAGGTCGACGTGCTCGTCGGGGACGCGTCCAAGGCGCGGGATCTGCTGGACTGGCGGCCGGCCGTCGACTTCCGCACCCTGGTCGCGATGATGGTGGACGCCGACCTGGCCGCCGCGCGTGGCGAGCTCGACCGTGAGCCCGTCCCCACGCGCGGCCACACCGTCCCACCAGGCTAGAACGGCCGCCGGGCCGCTACGCCGTCATCGCTTCACCACTTCGCCGCTTTGTCGCTTCGTCGCTTCGTCGCCGGTCCGCCACCATGCGGGACGGTCAGCTTGCCAGGGCGCCGGGACGAGCCCGCTCGGCCGGCGCCGGCTCGTCCCGGCCGAGGAGGAGCCGGCGGGTCTGCTCGGCGTAAGCGTCCGGATCGGTCACCGTCCGCGCCCATTCGCGCGCCCGCCCGCCGGCCTCGACCAGCCGGACCCGGTCCGCCAGCACCTGCTCCAGCAGCTCGGCGAGGGCCGAGGCGGACTCGTCCACCGGTGACCAGCCGGTCATCCCGGCGACATAGGCGTCGGACGAGCCGCCGGAGACCGGCGCGACGACCGGGCAGCCGGCGAGCTGCGCCTCGACCAGCACGATGCCGAAACCCTCCCCGCTGCTGGGCGCGCGGACCCTGGTCCGGGTGCACAGCGCGAACAGGTCGGCGGCGCCGTAGAGCCGCGCCAGTTGCGCGTCGGACGGCGAGACGTATAGTTCGGCGTCCACCCGGGCGAGCAGGTCGACGAGGTCGGTGGGTGCCGGGCCCTGCCCCGCCACGACCAGGCGCACCGCGCCGATGCGCTCACGTACCCGGCGGGTCGCCTCGACCAGCTCCGCCACGCCCTTGCCCCGCCACTGCGGCAGCCGGCAGACGGTGAGCAACACCGGGGTGCGGTCCGCCACGGCCAGCCGCGGCATGCTCAGCAGGGTCTGCCGCCAACCCGGGTCGATGCCGGGTGGCAGTACCGCCGGGACACCCAGCGACAGCATGGCGCCCGCGCTGAAACTGCTGATCGTCAGAGGGCGGGCTCGGGAAAGCCGGGTGAGCAGCGTCCGGCGCAGCGGCCTGGTCCCCCAGATGTCGGTGCCGTAGAACGCGACGAACGAGCGCGGCGGTCTGGCTGCCGCCGTGACCACTGCCGCCACCGGGACGAGGCCGGGATGCCCCACCAGCAGGCAGCGGATCGGCGCGTGCCGTCGCGCGGCGGCCAGGGCGCGGGCGGCGAAGACAGCCTTCGCGGTGAGGCTGGGACGGCGTCCGGGAGCAAGCAGATCCACCCTGCGCACCTGGGTGCCCGATCCGTCAAGAGCCTGCTCAAGTGTGGCGAGATAGCGCTCGATACCGCCGCCGAGCCCCAACGACGGCGCGAGCAGCAGCACGTCACCAGTCCGGCCGTCMTGCCGCACATGGCGATTGCGACTTACAGAGTTCTTCATGTCACACATTGTGCTCGAGAACCATTCCAAACCGACGACACCGACACACAGGTCCCGCCGTACACCGCAGCACCGTCCCGTGCCGTGYCGCCCCGTGCCGCCCCACCCGACGCAGCCCCGCGCATCCCGAGGCCGCGGGCCGTCACAGCGAGGGCTCGCCGAGGCGAGGAACGCCGAAATCTCCGCCGTTAGACTCTTAGAGTTACTAATCTGCTACTCTCAGCTCCCAAGGACCTCTGGCTACCCGGCGCAGACAGGACAACCGAGAGCGCTCGGGAGCGGGACGTCCGATCAGGGATCGGCGGCCGGATGGATGGATCGCCATGCGGAGGAGGGGTGCACCCCGGCTGCCGGGCGCCGACTGACAGYCGGGGCTGAAGCCGACTGACAACAGCCCGGGCAGGCGCGTCCCAGGGCGTCGCGAGCCGGGACGGTCCCTCCTCGGTCGTTCCCAGCGGTCCGGGGTAGCCGAGCCGCCGGGTCTACATCAAGTTGGCACTCACACGTACGGGAGAGCCTGTGGAATACAAGAGCGCCTTCGGGAACCGTCGTTCGGTCGCGGTCGGCGCCGCCCGACCCACCATGACGGACGACGGACGACGGCGATGACCGACCACCCGGCAGACGTGGTCACGATCCCCGCCAGGATCACGAATCTGCGAGACCGCATGTACGGCCAGTACGCCACCACGCACGCCGGTATCAGGGCTCCCACAGCGGACGACCTGGTCTTCCGCCAAGAGATCCGGGCCCATCTGCCCGCGGATCGTGACATCGACGTCATCGACATCGGCTGTGGGCAGGGGGCCATCGTCCGACAGCTCCTCGATGYCGGCTACCACCGGGCACGAGGCGTCGACATCAGTCCCGAACAGGTGGAACTCGCGCGCCAGGCGGGGCTCGGCCACGCGGTCGACGTGGGTGACGCGACGAGCGCGCTGCGGGCCGCGCGCGGTGTCGACGCCGTGATCGCCACGGACCTGTTCGAGCATCTGACCAAGCCCGAGGTGCTCGCTGTCTGGGATGCCGTCCATGCCGGGCTGCGTGAGGGTGGTGTGCTCATCGCGCGCGTACCGAACGCGGTAAGCCCGTTTGGCGGAAACTACCAACACGGTGACTTCACCCACGAAACCGCGTTCACCGCCAGAAGCGCCCGCCAGGTGGCCCGGACCGTCGGCTTCACGCACGTCGAGATTCTTCCCTGTGAACCGATTGTCCACGGCGCGCGCAGTGCGCTGCGCTGGGCGGTCTGGCGAGCGCTCAGCGGGTCGCTCTCCGTCGCTCTCGCGGCGGAGACCGGCGTGCTACGAGGCCATCTGTTCACCCAGAACATTCTGGTCGTCGCTCGCAGGGACGGCAGACGGCCCAATGCCTGACGGCACGCCGGAACACCATCCGGAGTAGCTGCCACGAACGCCGGGGAACGTTCGTTCCGCGACGCTTCCGCTGCCCGCTACCACGGCCTGTGACGCGCGACTTCCCGGGCCATGTGTCACACAGTCACCGACCACCCTTTGTCGCGCCCGGCGTCGTCAGCCCGTGGCGGCCGACGGCCAGGATCGACAGTCAGGATCGGTGGTCGAGGTCGACGGCCAAAAGGGTGGAGCACGTGTCGAACCCCTGAGCCCGGGCTCGCATGGTTGGGCCCAGACCCGCGGTGATGTGACGCACACGACCCAGTCATCGCTTTACGCATCAGAAGCGCTACTCTTAGTAGCGATACGCCATCGCTGACTATCTACCGACCACCCTTTCAAGGACCGGTACGTACGGTATCCGACCACCCCGGCCGTGGCGGCGCACCGCGACCACGGCCAGCGCTCCTACCGAGAAGGCTGGAAAGCCGGGAATGCCTGAGAACATCGCCTCCCAGTATCGGGTGGCAGTCACGCGGACGCGGGCGGCGTCATATCCGGACGTCGCGCCCTTCTCGCCGGACACCGCCTATCCCGAGTACCCGCACGGGCACCTCGGCCCGGCGACGAACCAGGTGTACTCCGGCGTCCGCCGGGTCCTGGCGCTGGCCGGTATGGACGCGGCACACGTGGACACCGCCCGCTGGAATCCGCTGGGTGACTTCGTCCCACCGGGTGGGACGGTCGTCCTCAAACCCAATCTGGTGCGTGAACATCACCCGTGGGATCCGCAGGGCTGGCGGTACGTGCTCACCCACGGCTCCGTGGTGCGTGCCGTCGCCGACTACGCGTTCGCCGCGGTCGGGGGCGCCGGCCGGGTGGTGATCGCCGACGCACCGCAGACCGACTCGTCCTTCGCCGCGATCGTGAGCGTGCTCGGCCTGGACGAACTGCGCCGGTTCTACCGGGAGCGCGGGCTGCGCCTCGACCTGGTCGACCTGCGCCAGGAGGAGTGGACCACGGTCGACGACGTCGTCGTGGCCCGCCGCCGCCTGCCGGGCGACCCCGGCGGCGCGATCGCCTTCGACCTGGCCGCGGCCAGCGAGTTCGCCGACCACGGCGGAGCGGGCCGCTACTACGGCGCCGACTACGACAGCCGGGTGGTGAACTCCCACCACAGCGACGGCCGGCACGAGTACCTGCTCTCCGGCACGGCCCTGCGGGCCGACCTCGTGGTGAACCTCCCCAAGCTGAAAAGCCACAAGAAGGCCGGGATCACCCTCGCCCTGAAGAACCTGGTCGGGATCAACGCGGACAAGAACTGGTTACCGCACCACACCGAGGGCCGGCCCGACACCGGCGGCGACGAGCATCCCAGCCGCAGCTCCCGGCACTCGCTCGAGCGGGCCGTGGCCACCAGGCTGCGCCGGGTGGCCATGCTCTCCCCCCGCCTGGGCGGTGGCGTGCTGCGGCTGGCCCGCCACGGCGGCAGCCAGCTGTTCGGGGACGGTGACACCGTGGTACGCAGCGGTAACTGGTGGGGCAACGACACGGTGTGGCGCATGTGCCTCGACCTGAACAAGATCCTGGAGTACGGCCGGCCGGACGGCACCGTGGCCGACACCCCCGATCCGGACCGACGGCACATCGTCATCGTGGACGGGGTGATCGCCGGGCAGYGCAACGGCCCGATGAACCCCGACCCGCTGCCCGCCCGGTTACTGGCCTGCGGGACCACGCCGGCCGCGGTCGACGCGGCCGCGACGTACCTGTTCGGCTTCGACCCCGACCGGGTGCCGGTGGTCCGCCAGGCCTTCGCGTGCCGGAGCCTGCCGCTGGCCCACGGTGACTGGCGAGACATCGAGATCGTCTCTGACCACGATCCATGGCGTGGCGGCCTCGGATCGCTGCCGGTCGAGGCGGTCCTGCGGGCCGAGGCACACTTCGCCTGGCGGGGCCACGTCGAACACCAGCCACCCCCGGCGGTGCCCCGATGACCCGGGCACGGGCGGGTTCGGTGTTCGGGTCCCGGGCCGGCGCCGCCGCGTTCGACGCCGCCTGCGCCAGTCCGCTGGTGCGCGGCCACCTGCGCACGCTCGCCAGACTGGAGGCGGYCGAGGCGGCCGAGGTCCACCAGTGGCAGGTGTCCCGGCTGGCCCGCTTCCACCGGCGCTGGGGCCGGTCGGTGCCGTACTACCGGGCGCATCCGGAATATCTCCAGGCCTGTCTCCAGGGCCGGCTCGACGAGCTTCCGGTGCTGGGCAAGGAGACCGTCCGCGGCCTTGCCGGCTCCTTCAGCAGCCCGCGGGTGCCCGCCCGGCGGGTCACCACCGGCGGCACCGGCGGGCGGCCGCTGGACCTGCGGATCTCCTACGCGTCGTTCTTCACCGAGTGGGCCCACATCGCCCACGTGTGGGGACGGGCGGGAGTACGGCCGACCGACCCGAAGATCACTTTCCGGGGCAGCAGTCTCGGCGCAGGCTTCGCCGGCCAGCCGATCCTGTTCCAGCCGACGTACAACCACTTCCTGGTCTCCCCCTTCCACCTGTCGGACCGGACCTTCGCCGATCTGCTGGACCGGCTCGGCGACTTCCGGCCGGTGGCCGTCTGGGGGTACCCGTCGGCGGTCACACCGTTCGCCCACTGGGTGGCGCGGACCGGGCCGCACCGCGCGCTCAGCCGCGTCCGCGCGGTGCTGCTGGCCAGCGAGGGCGCCTTCGACTGGCAGGTGGCGCTCTTCCGGGAGGTCTTCTCGGCACCGGTGGTCCGCTGGTACGGCCAGAGCGAGAAGGTGGTGTTCGCCGGTGAGTGCCCCTGCCGCCCGGGCGCCTACCATCTCGCCCCCACCTACGGCCTCACCGAGGTCGTCGACGGACGGATCGTCGGCACCGGGATGACCAACGCCGCCATGCCGCTGGTGCGCTACGACACCGAGGACGCCGGCACCCTGCTGCCCCCGGGGTCGCGCGGCGCCCGCTGCGTCTGCGGCTCGTCGTTCCCGGTGCTCACCGACGTCCGCGGGCGCTGGGACCAGTCCCTGGTCTACGGGGCGGACGACGAGCCCATCTCCACCGCGGCCCTGAACTTCCACGACGGCGCCTTCGCCGTCTTCGACCGGTTCCAGTTCCGCCAGGAGCGTCGCGGCGAGGTGGAGCTGCGGGTGGCCGCCGCCCGGCCGCCGGCGGCCAGCGACCTGGCCCGGGCCCGCCACCTCCTGCAGGAGCGGGTGGGCGACCGCCTGCGGGTGTCGGTGGCCGTCGTCCCTCCTCAGGCGCTCCTGAGCGTCCGCGGAAAAGGCGTGATGGTGGATCAGCGCTATCGACCCGGCCCGGCCACGGAAATATCCCGACATGTCTGACCAGCAGGTCCCGGGCCACCGACAACATTTTTCGAACCGACCAGGGAGAGAAGTGAGACGAACGTGGACGTTATGAACGAATCCGCGGTCACGGGGGCGATGATGCCGGTGGTGGACCGCCCGGTCCTCGTCGACTGTGCCGGTGCCCGCATGGGTGGCGCACTGCGTTTTCTTCTTGAGCTCGACGGGCATCTGGCCAGAAGCGGTCACCCCAACATCCGGGTTATCGGCCGCGATCGGGCGATCACCCCGGCCTGGCTCGCCCGCCGTGAACGACCAGGGCGGTTCGCCCGGGTGATCGCACTCAACAACGTCGGGTTCACGCTGACGTCCGGAACGCGTTACGTGCTGCTCCGCAACGCGCTGCACTTTCTCCGGCCGGCTGAACTGGAGCGCATCGGCTCGTGGCTGGGCCCCCGGATGTCGCGGCAGACGCGGATCGTCCGGCAGACCGCTCGCCGCGCCGACATCGTGATCGTACCGGCCGCCAGCATGGCCGAACGGGTTCTCGACGCGGTTCCGGAACTGCTGTCCCGGCTGGCCATCCGCCCGCACCCGCTGTCAAAGCCCGACCACGTGCCCACGCGGCCGCGCGAACCGCACCTGCTGCTCTGCCCTGTGCTGTTCTCGCCGTGGAAGAACATGGCGACGGTACTGCGCCTGGTGGACCAGGCGGTCTCGGCGCTTGTCACCGACACCGGCATCGACCTGCGGGTCATCGTCACGGCGACCCGTGCGGAAGCCACCGCCGAGGGACTTGACGGCCATACCCGCCATCTGCAGTTCGTCGGCCGCCTGGCACCGCGGGAGCTGGCAGATTACCAGAACCGCTGCCGAGCGCTGATCTACCCGACGCGCATCGAGTCGTTCGGATACCCGCTGGCAGAGGCGCGGCTCGCCTCGGTGCCGGTGGTGGCGCTGGACATCGCCCACAACCGTGACATCGCGGGGCCTGTCCTGGTTCCGTACCAGCGGGAGGGAGCAACAGAGATCGCCGCGGCCATCCACCGCGCTCTGAACTCCACCTTCGTACCGGAAACGGTCAACCCGTTCGACCCGGACCACTATTTCAGCTGGCTACTCGGAACATCGGAAAAAGCAGCATAGTCAAGATCAGATCAGGCGCCGCACGGGCCGTGCGGACCGGCAGACGCGCTGTCCCCGTCTGCCGGTCCGGGCGCCCGGGGAGGCTGCCGCACAGCGTCCGCTCCCGAGCTCAGGGGCTGCCTGGCGGACGGCCATCGCCTGGACAAACAAAGCAGAGGCGACATCATGATTTTTCGATCTGTGTCGGCGCGGCCAGCACAGCCGTCGCTCCCGTATACGGTCTCTCCCAGAGCCGGTGTCGAGGTGTCGCCACCACCGGGGTCCGTACCGGTCACCGCAGTCATTCTGGCGCGTGACGAATGTCGGGACATCGCCCGGGCGGTCCGGTCGGTCGGGTGGTGCGGGCAGGTGGTGGTCGTCGACTCCGGCTCCACCGACGGGACACCCGACATCGCCCGGATGTTGGGCGCCACCGTGTGGGAGGAACCATGGCGCGGCTTTGCCGGCCAACGCGAGTGGGCAATGCGCCATCCCGATGTCCGGCACGACTGGGTGTACTTCCTCGACGCCGACGAGTGGGTTCCCGTCGAACTCGCGAAGGAGATCGCTGAACGGCTCGGGCGGGAGGACTGCGTCGCCTATGCCCACCGCTACCGGTTCTTCTTCCTCGGACGGTGGATGGCTCACTGCGGGTGGTACACCAACAGCTGGCAGGCCCGGCTGCTCGACCGGCGGTTCGCCTCGTTTGCCACCGCGGAGGAGTTCAGCGAACGCGCGTCGGTCAGGGGCACAACGCTGGCCCTCGAACATGACATCGTCAACCAGGACAGCAAGGGACTGGCCTCCTGGCTGCACAAACACATCGCCTATGCGGAACTGGAGGCGCGCCGTCGGGGCAGCTCCGCCAGACCGTTCCAGCGGCTCCGGCAGGCGCTCGTCGACAACCGGACGACGAACACCAGACCRCTGTCCCGGACCATCGCCCGCGACATCGTCTTTCCTCTGTTGCCCTTCAAGACACTGGCGATATTCTTCTACATGTATGTGTTCAGAAGCGGCTGGCGGGATGGCTGGCAGGGGCTGGCATTCTGCCTGCACCGAGCCTGGCACGAAAAGATGATCCATCTTCTGGGTACCCCCGCGGCGGCACCTCAGGAAGCTGTCTATCCCTTCGAGGCGACACACCCCAGAAACACACTGCCGTCTTCGCCTTCGGTGATCCACCAGGCCGGCTGAGCGTTCACCAGGTAGAACCTGGTGAACCGGCTGTGGTGGCCGGCGTGGACTCCACCCGGCGGAGTCGGTCGTGAAGGATTTCACTGACCGTTTCCTCAGAGGGTGTCCCATGTTGTGTGGTACGGACAGCGTGGGACACCCTCTTGACGTGGCGTACTTACTTTCCTGTGCGGCGGTCAGCCTCCGCCTTCGCCCGGCGGGAAGCCCTTCCGTCAGAACCGACGTGTCGGCCCGCCCGGGACCACCGCTTCAGAATCGACGTTCTTCCCCACGAACGCAAACCGAATGACCGCCACGCAGGCGACAATCTGGGTCGGCAGCGACGCGAGCAGGATGGCCACGTCGCTCTCCGACTTCACGAGCAGGAGCAGCAGCGGCAGGAAAAGGAGCATGAGCCTTGGGTCGACAGATGGGTGGAAGACCTTGTCGACGAGACGCATCATCGCGCCGAGGAAGATCATGCCAATCATCAGGACGATGATACCGCCGTGGACGTACAGGTCTGCCTGCGGCGTGATCGAGGCAGCGCTGTAAATACTGCTGTCCTGCCCCCAGTACTGCTGGTTGAAGCGATAGCCGGCGTTCAGCACCGGTTTGTCGTGCCATACCGCACGGGGTATCAGACCAAGCACGGGAGCGAACAGTAGTTCGCCGGGGTCACGGTATGGGAAAATCTCCGGCGTACGCTGGACAACAATAGCGACGGCATCAATTTCACGAATTCGTTCGAGCAGCGCAGAAAATGAGTCGAGTACCGTTTCTCGTGGGTCTTTCGGATCGAGCACCTCGCGCATGATCGATGGCGCGACACCGACCGCCTGAGTGGTGTCGAGCGCATGCGTGTGGGTCCTGACGGTGTCACGGTACTGCGCGTTGAACGGCATGACCACCAGCGTGAAGGCAAGCCCCGCCAGAACAGTCGACTTGACCGGAAATCCACGGCCCATGAGGGCGAAGACGACCGCGGGTCCGAAAATCGCCAGCAGAAAGCTCTGCTTCATGCCCCCGACGAGCCCGACGCCGATCTCCAGCGAGAGCAGGGTGACAAAAGTGAACCAGCGTCGGCCGCTCCGGTGTCGCGCGAGATCCATTGCCGCGACGATCAGGCTGAACGTTCCGCAGCTCGCAAGGACGCCAATTACCTGGGCGAATCGCGAAGAACCGTTCATGACCGCCGCCGGGTCGCCCAGGTAGGCGAAGTTTCCACTGCCGAGCTGAACCAACCGGGCGGCGGCCGCCACACCGGCCAGCACCCAGGGCACGGTGGCGAAGCGAAGCTCGAAGCCATGCCCCGGTGCGGCCAGGCGGCCCAGCCTCCTCCCGGCTCGCGTGGCGAGGGCACCGGGGCCGACCAGGTATCCCACGGTCCAGAAAACGAGGCCCACCATTACGAGCGTCAGACCCTCGAGAACGCTGTTTCGGTATACCTGACCGAGTAGCGAGCTCTCGGGCGGCTTTCGCCATGCCACCGACGCCGCCCCGAACGCGAGCGCGACCCATACGACGTATACCGGACCCATTCGGAGCGAGGCCAGCCCGAAACATCTTCCGGGGGCGCGCTGCGCGACAAGCCCGAGCGCCACCCCGGCGACGAGTACGACGCTCAGCGAACGCAACACCATGTCGGTGGACTGCGACACCGGAAAAATCCCGGCAAACAGGTACAGCAGGACCGCGAGAACAGCGCCGGCAACAGAAAGCAGTATCCCGCTGAAGGACAGTGGTTCTCGCTCACCCTGGGCACAGACGTTGGCCGGCACGGTCATACGAGGATCTCCAGCATACGGGTGAGCCGGATCTGGTAGGTGTGGTCAGAAAGTGACCGGGCGCTTGCCGCGTCGCCGATCGCCCGGCCGTACGCCGGCTCCGCAATCAACCGTCGCACGTGCGCCAGCAGTCGTTCGAACGTCGCGAAGGTCAGCACCTCACGGTCGACGTCGAAGAGTTCGGGCAGCACCTTGCGCTCTTCACAGATCACCGCCGCGCCACAGGCTGTTGCCTCGAAGAGGCGGCAGTTGACACCGTCGACCTCACCGGGATGAAGGTTGTTGAGTACCCCCACGGCTCCCCGGAAGATCCTCGCCTTTTCCTCCCTGACCACGTATCTGCCGGTGTGCGCCGCGGCCAGTCGCCGGTCGGTGAGCCAGCGTGGTATCGGTGGTCCGTAGATCCGGATCGGGACGTTCTGGTCCAACAGCCGGGACAGCAGACGCGCACGCGTGCCATAGACGTTGCCGACAACCGCGAGGTACGGCTGGTCGACCACGTCGGCCGGCGGTAGATGCCAGGTCGGATTGCACGCTTCCGGCAGATAATAAGCGGGAAGTCCCAGTACTTTCGCCCCGCGGGTGGCGAGCACGGGTTCCTTGAAGAAGACCGCGTCGTAGGCGCCGAGCACCATCAGCTGACGGTCGAGGTTCGCGACTCCGTCCGGAAACCACAGACACACTCTGGCACCCTGACGGCGCATTGCCTCGACCGCGGACGGCAGCAGCCGGCCGTCCACGGACACGACCACGTCAAGATCCAGATCGGCCACTCGACTGACGAGTCGACGTTGGAGCTGGTTGTCGAACCAGGCTATGCCGCGCCGTGCCGTGGTCAGGCAGGCGGTGGCATAGCGGCCGCGCACGCGGGGAACTGTCGGACCGAGTGCGTGGGCCTCGACGCCAAGCGCTGAGAGGCAGTGTCTGATGTTGTCCCCGAAATCGTCCGGCTGCGACGGACCGATCACGCCGACCCGCAGTGGTTTTCCCCTGGCGGCCTGGCTGTACGCGGGATCAGGGGTGGTCATGACGGCTGCCTCCGCAGGAGCTGACTGGTTGCTGAACGGACAAGATTGCTACCCACGACAAGCGCCATCGCGCCTATTCGACGCTTCGCGGCGTCGGGTGGCTGGCCAGACAGCCGGATGACTGCGCGCGCCAGGAGAAGAAACGCGACCGCATAGGCTCCGGTGGATGCAACCGCGGCGCCCACGACCCCGACACTCGGAACCAGGATGATGAGACCTACGGCGGTGCCCCCGGCCGCGACACCCTCACAACGCGCAATGGTCAACGACCTGTTCAGCCCACGCAGGATGTCACCCATGACGCGGTTGCATCCCAGCAGAACTCCACCTGGCGCGAGTATCCATACCAGCACGACAGCGGGCTGATAGCCTGGCCCGAGAAACGACGGGACAGCAAGGGGAGCAGCGGCGCAGACCACGACCGCACCCACACTCCCGACGGCCAGACTACCTATGATGGCGTAGGCGGCCACCTGACCGGGAGCCCCGTTTTCCTTCCCTTTCATCGCGGCGATGCGGGGCATCGCGACGTTGCCGAACGCTGTCGCGACCGGATAGCTCAGGAGGCTCAGGGACACGGCAACCGCATACCGCCCGAGATCAGCCGGGGTGACAAGGACGGCCAGTACGAGCTGGTCCATACGAGAGTTCACGAGATATGGAGCGGACGCGGTGAAGTTTGCTCCACCGTACGCGAAGAGCGGACGGAGAAGATCCCGACGAAACCGGCCGGTCCGCGGAATGTGGCGTCCTGAGATCGCGCGGGCCAGCACGGCCTGTAGTGTCGCGGTGAGGACCAGACTACCGACCGTATAACCCAGCGTACTTCTGTCCAGCACCGCAAGAATTACGATCGCCAACAGGTAGGTGGCCGGCTGGAAAACACGTAGCATATTCCAGAAACGGAGATCCTTAGCCTGCAGAGAAAAACTCCAGAGTCCCCCGACGAATATTATCGGCTGAGCCGCGAACGCCAGTTGGAACATGACCGCCGCGGGCCCGTGGAAGCCAATGATCATTGGCCCGAAAAAAATTCCCAGCGCACCGGTGACAAGCCMCAGGGAGAGCAACGCGGCAAAGCACGTGCGCATGACGTCGGGCGCTTCGTCCGGTCGATTGGCGACAAAGTAGCACACTGCCGCCGTGAGCCCGACCTCACCGATCATCGCGGCGGACATCAGATATGTCGAAATAGCCGCGTAGAAGCCTCGGTCCGATGGCCCAAGAAACCGAGCGGTCAACAGGCCCGTGGCCGTTCCAAAGGCCGTCGCCGCCACGCCTGCCGCGGCCGTCTCGCGAACCAGTCTCAGGTAGCCGCCGGCAGTCCGCGAGTCCCGATGCCGTGCCACGGTCAGGTCGTCTGATTTCGCGGGAACCGGGTGTTCTTGAGGGTGTCTATCAGCAGTTGGTGGCGGGGGACGTCGCGGCACAGGGCCAGYACGTTCTCGGACGGCACGGTGTCGGTGACCACTCTTATACCGGCGGGAGTCAGGCCGAAGAGCGTGTATCCGACCTCGGTGAGCTCCCGCATGATCTCCCCCGCGGCGGAGYCGGCACGATCCAGATGACCCGAAATCATCTCCATCAGAAGGACCGGCCGGCGGTTGCGCAACAGCTTGGAAGCTCCCCGGAGCACATCGAGCTCGTGACCCTCGACATCAATTTTCACGAAGTTCGGACAGGGATGATCTTCGACGTAGGTGTCAAGCGTGGTCACCGGTACGGTGATGTCGGGATCGGCGGCATCGGTGATGTGGGCCAGGCCGGACGCGTCGGAATAGATCTGTACACCGGCCTCGCCGACCGTGGCGCCCACCGCTGATCGAACTACTGTCACCCAGGACAGGGCGTTCTGGCGAACGAGGCTGTCGAGCAGGTCAGCGGTTCTGGGTACCGGTTCGAATGCCTGGACCGAACCGGTGGGGCCGACCAGATTCGCCGACCAGAGCGCATAGACCCCTATGTTGGCTCCGACGTCGTAGCAGACGTCCCCGGGTTTCAGAGCGGCTTCGAACACTCGGGCCAGAGCCGGCGGCCGGTACTGGAGGGCGAGCAGGGCGCGCACCGATCCGTCGCGCGAGTCGTCCACGCTGAAAGTCAGTCCGTTTGTGAGCCGGCCGTCCAACAAGCCGTTGAACACCGCCGTCCCCCGGATCAACCCGCTGACCCGATCCACGCCTCTGACATCGGGTGCACGCGCGGCGACCCACGCCGCGAGATGCCAGCGAAGCGGACCAGATCTCATGCTTCCTCCTCTCAGCACACCAACCATGAGCATAGTGTGCCATATCAGTCACCCTTCGTAGTGTGACTGTCGGACGGCGTGTCTCGCCACAGCCCCGTGAACGGGGGCCCGCGGCATCCGCGATCCGCTCCGGTTACCAGGACGGAAGGGCCGAGGCAGCCTGCCTCCGGCAGGCATCCGAAACAGTATTTTTCAGTCACCGCGGCCGCCCCCGAACAACCGCCCCGTCACTGGCCAACAACCACGTCGGTGAACGGCAGGCGGGATTCGACGGCCGGGAAGACGACGAAAAGCAGGACGCCGGCCACCACCAGGACGAGCAGGACCATCAGCACCGCCTTCGCGGCGGATCCACCGGGAAGATGACGGAAGATCCATCCGTACACCTGTCACCCCCCGGTCAGTTCGGGTGGCGACCCAGCCGACTTCGGCCAGGTATCGGTGAGTTCGCCGAAAACAATCAGCCGGGTCCTGGCTGAATATTTCGGATTGCAGGTCGTAAACGTCAACAGGCTTTTTGTGGGTGGTACGCCGGGCTGCTCGGGCACCGGCAGGATAACATCCGTCCGTGTGGGGTCGACCACATCCGAGCCCGTCACCCGGTAGATGAAATAGCGGTCCCGTACCTCGACGACGACCGGCTCCCCGATCCGCAGCTCGTCCAGCCGGTTGAACGGGCGACCATATGTGGTGCGATGCCCGGATACGACGAAATTGCCGACATCGCCGGGCCATGCCGTCCCCGGATAGTGCCCGGGGCCCTCCCGTAACGCGCTGGCCGACACCCCCTCGACGACGACCGGAGCGTAGCCGCTGCCGAAACGAGGTATGTGTAGCACGGCCACAGCGTCACCAGGGGTCGGGGCCGCCGGCCGTGACCCCGACGAAGTCCCCGGCCCTACCGTGGGGGCCGCGCTCGCCCACTGCCGGGACAGTTYGGAGCGCAGCCGGTTCTGGGTGTGCGCCTGCGTCATGTCGGTGACCCACAGCTCGTAGACCACGAAAAGCGCCACCACGGCCCCTACAGTGATCAACAGCTCGCCGAGGCCACGCACGAGGCATCCGGACAGCCCTCCGCCAGCGCGTGGCACGGGCTGGCGGGTGGATCGGCCAGGYACGGGCTGTCGGCCATCCGCGCTGATCCGCCTGCCGGGCGGACGCGTCAGCCGCGCCGCTGCCCCCGGCGCGGCGGCGGGCCCGGTGGCGTCCGTCCGTGGCTCGTTCCAGGACTCTGAGACGCTCCGGTACCGCGGAGGAGGCAGCGCAGTACCCATGTCAGCACTTTAAGTCATCAGATGGCTACTATCCCACTCAGACCCGCGGGGTGGCTCCAACCGATTTGCCGGCGTCAGGACACAGCCGGCCAGAGCACAGCCGGCCAAGGCCAGAGTCGGCCAGAGCACAGCCGGCCAGAACACAGCCACGAGGCTGACGGCCGTCAGCCAGGATCCGCGACAGGGCGCCGCTGGTCGGCGTGCCGGTCGAGCATCCATGCCAGTACACCGGTCACCACCACCGCGACAGCCACACCACCGACGACATCGGTGGCGTAGTGGTAGCGCAACACGACCACGCCGACGCCGACACCGCCGCTGAGAAGGGCCGCCACATACCAGAGCAGAACACGCACGAACCCCGGAAGCCTCCGCCGCAGCGCGGCACCGGGTAGCAGGAGCAGCACGAGGACGACCGCGACCGCACAGGCACCGGTCGTATGTCCGCTGGGAAAGGCGAGCCCGCCGCTCAGCCGGCGGTCGATCAGCGGTTTGAGAACCCACTCCGTGAGTGCCGCGGCCGAGATCGGCCCGAACAGACTGAGCAGGGCCGCCCGACGAGCCCGAAACGCCATACACAGCCCCGCCAGCGCGACGGAGGCCAGCACGACGCTCCCCGGATCTCCCAGCTGGACGACTGCCTCAAACAGGCGCGGGTGCCGGCCGAAGTGGTGGGCCAACCGCGAGTCGACCACCCCGTCGACATAGCTGGGGCCGCTCCGGCCCGCCAGCTCCCAGGACAGAACCCCCAGGACGAGCAGGCACGGCAGCACGATCGACGCCCACAACCGTTGACGCAGCAGGGGCGGCAGCAGCGGACTCGGTGACACCGGCGATGCACCGGACTACGGCGGCGGTGACAGGGTACCCCGTAGGTCGTCTACTCCAGGTAGTCGCGCAGCTTCTGGGACCGGGACGGGTGGCGCAGCTTCGACAGCGTCTTCGACTCGATCTGCCTGATGCGTTCGCGGGTGACCCCGAACTCCCGGCCGACCTCCTCCAACGTGCGCGGATGGCCGTCGGTGAGCCCGAAGCGCAACTGGATGACCTTCTTCTCCCGGTCGGAGAGCGTGTGCAGGACCGAGTCGAGCTGTTCCTGCAGCAGGATGAAGCTGGCCGCGTCGACCGGCACGACCGCGTCGCAGTCCTCGATGAAGTCGCCGAGGTGGGAGTCCTCCTCCTCACCGATCGGCGTCTCCAGGGAGACCGGCTCCTGGGACACCTTGAGGATCTCACGCACCTTGTCGGGTGTGAGATCCATTTCCTTGGCGATCTCCTCCGGGCTCGGCTCACGACCGAGGTCCTGCAGGAGCTGCCGCTGGATGCGGATCAGCTTGTTGATCGTCTCGACCATGTGCACCGGGATGCGGATGGTGCGTGCCTGGTCGGCGATGGCCCGGGTGATCGCCTGCCGGATCCACCAGGTGGCGTAGGTGGAGAACTTGTAGCCCTTGGTGTAGTCGAACTTCTCCACCGCGCGGATCAGACCGAGGTTGCCCTCCTGGATGAGGTCCAGGAACAGCATGCCGCGGCCCACGTAGCGCTTGGCGATCGACACCACCAGCCGCAGGTTCGCCTCGACGAGCTTGCGCTTGGCGATCTGCCCGTCGCGTTCGATCGCCTCCAGGTCGCGGCGCATCTGCGGGGAGGTCTTGCGGGTGGCCGCCGCGAGCTTCTCGGAGGCGAACAGGCCGGCCTCGATCCGCTTGGCGAGGTCGACCTCCTCCTCCGCGGTCAGCAGCGGGACCTTGCCGATCTCCTTGAGGTACATGCGCACCGGGTCGGAGGTCGGCGCCTTGAGCGCCAGCTCCTCCTCCTCACGACGACGCCGGGCGAGCAGGTCGTTCTCCTCGGCGTCCTCCCCACCCGCCTCGAGAATCTCGATGCCCTCGTCGTTGAGGACCTGCAGGACGGCGTCGGTCTGCTCCGGTGGCAGCTCGGCCGCCTGGAGGGCGACCGTGACGTCCTCGGTAGTGAGGAAACCGATCTCCTTGCCTCGGGTGATGAGGTCCTTGACCTCGTCCACCTGGGCTTCGCGCGGTAGGACGGCTGGACTCATGGTCGGAATCTCGTCACTTCCTTCTCGGGATCGACCCAGGTTACGCGGCACCCAGGCCCCGCTCCCGGAGTTGGCGCTTGTGCTGTTCCAAGGCGATCAGCTCACCATATGCGCGTCTGAACGTCTCGGCGTCGGTTACGGGATTGAGCCGCTGCACACGCGACTTCAGATCCGCAATGCGACGGGTCACCTGCAACTCCTGTACGCGTGACATCTGCTCATCGACATACCGGTCGTCCACATCGTGGTCACAGAACACCGCCTCCACGGCAAGCTCGATGACGAACCGCCGAAGCTCGTCCTGCCCGGCCGCCTCCACCACCGTCTTGACCCAGGTCTGGACGTCACCAGCGGCGGGCAGACCGGCGCACACACCGCCCRCGGCAACGATCACCTCACGGACGGCGCGGTGCTCCTGGACCGTGAACAGCTCCGGGGAGAGCGTGTCGAACACCGGGCCGGCAAGYCCCGGATACTGGAGGGCGACCTTGAGTACCTCCCGTTCCACCGCCACGACAGTGTCGTCCGCGACGGCGTCATGCCGACGCGGCAGCTCGGCCCGGCCGCCGGCGCGACCGCCGCGCGCCGCGTGGTCGCCCTGGCCGTGGGCAGGGCCGTCGAGGGACGCCGTACCACCGGCGGCCCCTCGTGGCCGATGCTCAGCGACCCGCCGCACCACGAACTCCTCGTCCAGAAAACCAAGCCAGTTATCCAGATTAACCGCGTAACGGTGTCGTAGCCCTCGATCCTTCAATCTGTTGATCAGAGGGGCGGCCGCGTCGATCGCGGCCAGACGTCCCTCGGTGGTGTCGAGGTCGAACCCGGCCAGCTTCCCGCGGATGGCGAACTCCACCAGCGGGAGGCGGGAGGCGACCAGGTCACGCACGGCCACGTCCCCGCGCTGGACGCGCAGATCGCACGGATCCAGCCCGGACGGCTCGATCGCCACGAAGGTCTGGGTGACGAAACGCTCCTCGAACTCGAACGCCCGGATGGCGGCCTTGCGGCCCGCCTCGTCGCCGTCGAAGGTGAACACGACCTCGCCGCGGTGCTCGCTCTGGTCCATCAGCAGCCGCCGCAGCACCGTCACGTGCTCGCTGCCGAACGCGGTGCCGCAGGAGGCGACCGCGGTCGGCACCCCGGCGAGGTGGCAGGCCATCACGTCGGTGTAACCCTCGACGACGACGACCTGGTACCGCCGGGCGATCTCCCGCCGGRCCAGGTCGGCCCCGTAGAGCAGGTTGGCCTTCTTGAACAGCGGGGTCTCGGGTGTGTTGAGGTACTTCGGCCCGGGGTCGTCGGCGGCGAGACGGCGGGCGCCGAACCCGACCACGTCCCCGGCGAGATCGCGGATCGGCCAGACCAGCCGGCGGTGGAACCGGTCGATGAGGCTGCCGCGGCTGCTCTGCTTGGCCAGGCCACCGAGGACGAGCTCCGCGGCGGTGAAGTGCCGGCCCATCAGGTGACGGGTGAGCGTGTCCCAGCCGGCGGGCGCGTAACCGACGCCGAACCGCGCCGCCGCCTCCTGGTCGAAGCCGCGGGCGGCGAGGAAGGCCCGGCCATCGCCGGCCTCGGCGCCGGCCAGCCGCTCGGCGTAGAACTCCGCGGCCGCCCGGTGGGCGTCGA
This sequence comes from Protofrankia sp. BMG5.30, assembly GCF_001983005.1. Taxonomy (NCBI): domain Bacteria; kingdom Bacillati; phylum Actinomycetota; class Actinomycetes; order Frankiales; family Frankiaceae; genus Protofrankia; species Protofrankia sp. BMG5.30. The sequence continues at coordinate 255,414 of NZ_MOME01000010.1, forward strand.
GCAGCCGCTGGCGCTGGCTGGTGACCGCGCGGCTGGTCACTCCCCCACCCTCGTAGGTAAGGGTGATCCCGGCACGGCGGGCCAGCCGTTCGACCGCCTCCGGGAAGGACAGCCCGTCGATGGCCCGCACGAAGGCGATCACGTCGCCGCCGACGCCACAGCCGAAGCAGTGGTAGGCGCCGACCTGCGGCCGGACGTTGAACGATGGCGTCTTCTCGTCGTGGAACGGGCACAGGCCCCGCAGCTGGCCGCTGCCGACCGGGCGGAGCTGCACGTAGTCGCCGATGATGTCGGCGATCGGCGAGCGGTCACGCACGGCAGCGACATCGGCGTCACGGATGCGTCCGGCCACACGTCCCTCCCTGCGTCCCGGGTGGAGCGCCAGCGGGCTGGTGTCACGGAGGCCGTCCGGCGCAGCACCTTGTGTCACCACCGGGTGTCACCACCGGCCGTCAGCCCTCCGGAAGGCAGCCCTCCGGAAGACTGTCCGGGCCCCCGCAGACCCGCATTCTTCCCCGATGTTACTTGTCATCTGGACCGCAGTGCCGATCTTACGACCGCAGCATGTAACACGCCGTGTCCCGGACGCTCCCAACGGGCCGGCGACGCGCCGGTCGGCGTCCGGCACCGCCGGGCACCGCGGCACCGTCACGCGGCCGGCGGCAGGGGGTCACAGCCGGTCCCGGAGCCGTCCGCGCGGAGCGTGACCGGCCACGCGATCCACGGGCCGGGCGGCCACCGCCGGGGCGGCGCCGTCCACACGGGCCGTCCACACGAAGCAGGCCGCGGGAGACAGTCCGTGAGAGCGCTGCTTCCAGGGCGGGGACGCCGTCACAGAACCGCCGGCCAGCGCCGGCCGGTCAGTTGCGCGTGGCGACGGCCCGCGCTGGCGTCGGTGAGCCGGGCGATCTGGTCGACGACCACCCGTAGCCTTGCCGCGTCGTCGCGGGCGGCGGCCCAGGCCGGCCGCAGCAGCGGGTCGAGCGCCTCCGGCGCGCGCGCGAGCAGCAGCGCGACAAGCTCCGCGATGACCTCCCGCTGGCGCCGTTGGCGCTCGTGCGCGTCCCGGCGGTCCATGACGAAGGAGGCGGTCACCCCCTTGAGCAGCGCGCACTCGGCGACGGTCGGGGCGGGCACGACCAGGTCGGCGTGGTAACGGCGCAGCGGCAGGTCGCCGTGCGCCTCCCGGGTGGCGCGGACCGCCGCCATGCACAGGCGCGCGATCAGCTCGCTGGTCATCGTCCGGACCGCGCGCAGCGCGTCCGGCGTGGTGGCCGGCCCGGTCACCCACCACGGCTGTCGGCGCAGCCGGTCCAGCGCCTCGCCCACCGCCGCCGCCGGCGCCACCGGGTAGCGCGGCGCGGTCGAGGCGACCAGTTCGGCCCGCCGTCCCGGATCCTCCAGCCGGCCCAGGTCGATCAGGCCGGCGACCACTCCGTCCTCCAGGTCGTGGACGCTGTAGGCCACGTCGTCGGCCCAGTCCATGATCTGAGCCTCCATGCAGCGCCGGCCGGCCGGCGCGCCGTCGCGGACCCAGTCGAAGATCGGCAGATCGTCGGCGTATACACCGAACTTCGGCGTGTCGGGCCGCCGTGCCCACGGATACTTCAGGGACGCGTCCAGCGTCGCCCGGGTGAGGTTCAGGCCGGCGTCCCGCCCGCGGACGTCGACGACCTTGACCTCCAACCGGGTCAGCTCCCGCAGGCTCTGCGCGTTGCCCTCGAACCCCCCGCACTCCCCGGCGGCCGCGTCCAGCGCGGCTTCGCCGTTGTGGCCGAAGGGGGGGTGGCCGATGTCGTGGGCGAGGCAGGCCGCGTCGACCAGGTCCGGGTCGGCGCCCAGCGAGCGGGCCAGGCCCCGGCCGACCTGAGCGGTCTCCAGGGAATGGGTCAGGCGGGTGCGCGGGAAGTCGTCGTCGAGCGGGCCCACCACCTGGGTCTTGCCGGCCAGCCTGCGCAAGGCGCTGGAATGTAGGACACGCGCGCGGTCCCGCTCGAACCAGGTCCGATCGTCCGGTGTACTCTTCTGTCGCTCCTCGCCCCAACGGACCACGTCGGACGCGGCGTACCACCTCTTGGCCACAAGCCCGAGCGTATAGGCGCGATTTCCGTACGTCCGAGGTGCGAAGCGGCGATACTTTGTGGTCAGCCCGCCCAACTTCGGCCCGGAGGCCCGCCGTGGACAAGATCGTCAGATACGGTCTCATCGCGTTCGTCATTTTCTTCGTCGTGAGYTTTCCCGCGAGCGCCGCCAGCATCATCGAGCGGGCCATCGACGGACTGGAGTCTGTTGGTAACGGTTTGTCAGACTTCGTCACCGACACCGTTCTGTGAAGCTAAGGTGAGCCAGCAACCCGATCCGGGAGACGATGGCCATGGTGAGAATCCGGATCCCTGACCCCACCGCCAGGGACGACAAGTACCTCGCCACCCGGGAGCGGCTGGTCGTGAAGGTCCGGATGCACTGGGCGATCCTGCTCACCGTCTTTCTACAGACCCTGGCGTCCGTCATCGGCGTGATCCTGCTCGTGATTCTGTTGAACGGCCTGGACGCCAGCGGGTACGTTTTGGCGCTGCCCTGGTGGTTCGCGCTCTTCATGATCCTCAGGATGCTGTGGAAAGTCGCCGACTGGCACTTCGAGCACCTGATGGTCACGGACAAGCGTCTGCTGAAGGTGTCCGGGATTTTTTTCCGCAAGGTGCAGACCATGCCATTGGAAAAAGTGACGGACCTCACCTACAACCGGGACCCGATGGGCCGACTTCTCGGATACGGCGAGTTCATCGTCGAATCCGCCGGGCAGGACCAGGCCCTGTCGAAGATCCAGTTCTTGCCCCGCCCGGACCGGCTCTACCTGACGATGTGCGACATGATGTTCGGAGGTGCGCCGGCGCCCAGCGGTTCGGACGACTGACCTCACCTGGACGCCCCGCCCGTACGACGGCGGCTCCTGGYCTGTCCCGACGCCCCCTGCCAGGACGGCTGCCCGTGCCGCGTTCCTCGGGCGCGGGAATTTTTTCACGCCCGACCAGGACGAGCGAGAAGATCTGCCCCTCCGGGCCTGTCGCGCCGCTGGTGGGCCGGTCATCGCAGCAGGGTCCGGGCCGCCGCCGCGATGTGGTCCGCGTCGATGCCCGCCGCGGCGAGCAGCTCGGCCGGGGTGCCCGACCCGGGCAGTTCGCGCACGGCGAGATGGGCGAGGCGCACCGGTACGCCGGCCGCGGCCGTCGCCTCCAGAACGGCGCTGCCCAGGCCGCCCTCGGGGTAGTGGTCCTCGGCCACGACGAGACGGCCGCCGGTCGCCCGCGCCGCCTCCGTCAGGGTGGCGACGTCCACTGGCTTGACCGAGTAGAGGTCGATCACCCGGGCCGGGACGCCCTCGGCCGCGAGCGCGTCCGCCGCCACCAGGCAGTGGTGCAGGGTGACACCGGCGCCGATCAGGGTGACCACGTCGGCGTCCGACCGACGCGGCACCTTGGAGCCACCGGCGGTGAAGGACTCCCCCGGTCCGTAGATCACCGGGTAGGCGCCCCGGGTCGTGCGCAGGTAGCTGACCCCGTCCAGTTCGGCCATGAGTTCGACGAGCCTGGCCGCGCTGGCCGCGTCGCTGGGGTAGAGGACGCGCGAGCCGTGCACCGCCCGCATCATCGCCAGATCCTCCAGCCCCATCTGGGACGGGCCGTCCGGGCCGATCTCGACGCCGGCGTGCGATCCCGACAGGCGGATGTTCGCCGCCGAGATCCCGGCCATCCGGATGAAGTCGTAGGCCCGTGAGAAGAACGTGGCGAAGGTGGACGCGAACGGGACGTACCCGCGCGCCGACAGCCCGACCGCGGCGGCGACGAGCTGCTGCTCCGCGATGAAGATTTCGAAGAAACGGTCCGGGTGGGCCGACGCGAAGTCCTCGGAGTAGGTGGAGTTGCTGACCTCGGCGTCCAGCGCCACCACCTCCGGACGGGCGCCGATGGCGGCAAGCGCCTGCCCGTACGCCCTGCGGGTGGCGACCCGGGCGCCGAGAGGGTAGGTCGGCAGGCGCACCTCGGCCGGCGGCACGGATGCCGGTCGGCGGCCGGCATCCGGCGGCGGCAGCGGGCCGCGCACGCGCAGGTGACGCTCGCCCCCGAGCTCGGCGATCGCGCGTTCGGCCAGATCGGCCGGCAACGGCCTGCCGTGCCATCCCTCGGCGTCGACCGTCCCGGAGAAGCCCTCGCCCTTACGGGTGCGGGCGAGCACGACCACCGGCCGGTCGGAGCCGGACGCCTCGGTCAGGACCTCGTCGACCGCGGCGACGTCATGCCCGTCGACCGCGAGCGCCCGGCAGCCGAACGCCTCGACCCGGCGGGCGTAGGTGTCGAGGTCCCAGCCGAGCTCGGTCGGGCCGCGCTGGCCGAGCCGGTTGACGTCCACGATCGCCGTCAGGTTCGACAGCTGGTAGTAGGACGCCTTGTCCAGCGCCTCCCAGACGGAGCCCTCGGTCATCTCGCTGTCCCCGCACAGCACCCACACCCGGTAGGGAAACCGGTCGAGGAAACGGCCGGCGAGCGCCACCCCGACCGCGTCGGGCAGCCCCTGCCCGAGCGAGCCGGTGGCCACGTCGACCCAGGGCAGGACCGGCGTCGGATGCCCCTGCAGACGCTGGCCGTAACGGCGGTAGCCGGTCATCAGCTCGTGGTCGGACACCACACCGACGGCCTTGAACACCGCGTACAGCAGCGGGGACGCATGCCCCTTGGAGAAGATCAGATGATCGTTGGCCGGGTCGTCCGGCCTGTCCCAGTCGTAGCGCAGGTGCCGCCCGACCAGCACCGCCAGTACGTCCGCGGCCGACATCGACGATGTCGGATGGCCCGACCCGGCGGACGTCGTCGCCCGGATCGAGTCCACCCGCAACTGCCGCGCCAGCTCACGGATCTGGTCGAGGTCGGTCGGGTCGATCGCGATCTCGGACACGGGAGTTGCCACACCAGCCTCCTGTACGCCTGCGTATCCGTGCCTGGGCAGTGCTGGAAGGCAGCCGGTGGCGTTACCGGAGGCGATCCAGCGGATATGCACAGGCACCGCCCACGCGAGCGGCCATGTGGGCTCTACCCCGGGTTCCACCGTCCCGAACGGTACCGGTGGGCGTGTTTCCCGGCCGCGGCCCGCGGTGCCCGCTCCCGCGCGGCCGGGCCGCGGAAGTCAGCCGGCGGGTCAGAGCGCGCCGGGGGCGGCGCCGACCGGGGTCGCCCGGTGAAAGAGCTGGTAGAAGCGGTACGCGGCACCTTCCCGAACGATGTAACGCAGCGTGGTGGCAATACCGTGGGTAGCCGGGCCGGTGGTGACCGGCGAGGTGACCGCGTCGATGTCAAGATCACGAGCGATGGTCCGTGAGCGCAGCGAGTGCCACGGATCGGTCACGACCACCGCGGACCGCCAGCGGTTCACCGCCATGATCCTTGCCACCGCCCGCAACGACCCCAGCGTGTCCCTGCCCTCGCCCACCACAACCACGGCACTGGCCGGGACGCCACGGGAGACCAGATAGTTCGCCGCGGCCCGCGCCTCGGTGTAGACGTCACCGACCTGGGAGCCGCCGACCGTCACGATCCGGGGTGCTACACCGGCGCGGTAGAGGGCCAGCGCATGGTCGAGCCGGGCCGCGAACACCGCGGACGGGCGGCCGTTGAACTGGGAGGCGCCGAGCACGATCAGGACGTCCGACCGGTGCTGGTCGTCCGAACGCCCCACCACCCATATCTGGATCATCGTGAAAACGCTGATCATCACGCCGGCCAGGACAAGGATCGCAACCACCCTCAGTAGCCACACCCACCAGCGCGTGTGCAGCCACCGCGCTGTCCACGGCCGCGGGATAGTAACCACAGGCAGTCACGGTATGCCCAAATCGGCGCGGGATGGCAGGTGCTCCACCGCACAGTGGGCACACCGGCCGGCCAACCGGCCACCCTGGCGCCCGCCGGGCTCGGTCAGGCCGTGTCCGACGGGGTTTCAGGCCGTGTCCGATGGTTGGTCAGCCGCGAGGACGGCGGCCCGGCCGGCCTCCAGCCGGGCGACCGGCAGGCGAAACGGCGAGCACGACACATAGTCGAGCCCGATCCGGTGGAAGAAGTGCACGGAGTCCGGGTCGCCGCCGTGCTCCCCGCAGACACCGAGCTTGAGCTCCGGCCGGGCCGCCCGCCCCTCCTCGGCCGCGAGCCGCACCAGCCGGCCGACCCCGTCCCGGTCCAGTGACTCGAACGGGGACACGCCGAAGATGCCCAGCTCGAGGTAGCGGGAGAAGAACGACGACTCCACGTCGTCACGGGAGAAACCCCAGCTCATCTGGGTCAGGTCGTTCGTCCCGAACGAGAAGAACTGTGCCGCTCCGGCGATCTGGCCGGCGGTCAGCGCCGCCCTCGGCACCTCGATCATCGTGCCGATCAGCGCGGGCACATCGATCCCGCTCTCCGCGGCGACCTCGGCCAGCACCCGCTCGGCCTGCTCGCGGACGACCTCCAGCTCCTGGACCGCGCCCACCAGCGGAACCATGATCTCCGGACGCGGGTCCCCGCCCCGCCGGCGGCGGATAACCGCGGCCTCGGCGATCGCCCGCACCTGCAGGGCGACCAGCCCAGGGATGAGCAGCCCGAGACGCACCCCGCGCAGCCCGAGCATCGGGTTCTCCTCGTGCAGCCGGCGGACCGCCTCCAGCAGCACGACCTCACYGTCCACGCCGGCCTCGCCGGTCGCGGCGGCAACGCCCACCCRCACCGACAGATCGGTAAGGTCGGGCAGGAACTCGTGCAGCGGCGGGTCGAGCAGCCGGATCGTCACGGGCAGGCCGTCCATCGCCGCGAGGATCTCGACGAAGTCGTCGCGCTGCAACGGCAGCAGCGCGGCCAGCGCGGCATCGGCCTCCTCGTCACCGTTGGCGAGGATGAGCCGTTCGACCAGCTTCCGGCGCTCGCCGAGGAACATGTGCTCGGTCCGGCACAGCCCGATACCGACGGCCCCGAACCGGCGGGCGCGCTCGGCATCCTGCGCGGTGTCGGCGTTGGCGCGCACTCCGAGCCGGGCGGCGGCGTCCGCGTGGGTCATGATCCGGTGGACGGCGTCGACCAGCGGGTCGGAGCCGTCCACGCGCAGCTTCCCCTCGAAGTACTCGACGACCGGCGAGGGCACCACCGGCACCTCGCCGAGGTAGACCACGCCGGACGAGCCGTCGATCGAGAGCACGTCCCCCTCGTGGACGACGAGGCCGCCCGGCACGGCCGCCTGCCGCCGATGGGTGTCGACGTCGATCTCCTCGGCGCCGCACACGCAGGTCCGGCCCATGCCGCGGGCGACCACCGCGGCATGAGAGGTCTTCCCGCCGCGGGAGGTCAGGATGCCCTGTGCGGCGATCATGCCGTCGAGGTCGTCGGGGTTGGTCTCCCGGCGGACCAGGATGACCGGGACACCGGCGGCTGCGAGCTGAACCGCCCGCCGCGAGTCGAAGACGGCCTTCCCGACGGCGGCGCCGGGGGACGCGTTCATGCCCCGGGCGATCTGCCGGGCCCGCCCGTCCGCGGCGAACCGGGGGAACATCAGCTGGGCGAGCTGGGCGCCGGTGACCCGGGCCAGCGCCTCGTCCATGGTGATCAGGCCCTCGTCGACGAGCTGGACGGCGATCCGGAAGGCCGCGGCGGCGGTGCGCTTCCCGACCCGCGTCTGCAGCATCCACAGTTTGTTGCGCTCGATGGTGAACTCGATGTCGCACAGGTCGCGGTAATGCCGTTCAAGGGTCGCCATGACGGACAACAACTGGTCGTAGGCGGGCCGGTCGACGGACGCCAGCGCCGTGAGCGGCAGGGTGTTCCGGATGCCCGCGACAACGTCCYCCCCCTGGGCGTTCTGCAGATAGTCGCCGTAAACGCCCTGGTCGCCGTTGCCCGGATCGCGAGTGAACGCCACGCCGGTGCCCGAGTCCATACCCAGGTTGCCGAACACCATCGCGACCACGTTGACCGCGGTGCCGAGATCCGCGGGAATGCGTTCCTGCCGGCGGTAGAGACGGGCGCGTTCACCGTTCCAGGAGTCGAACACCGCCCGGATCGCCAGGTCCAACTGCTCCCGGGGGTCCTGCGGGAAGTCCCGGCCGGTCCGGTCGCGGACGATCGTCCTGAACGTCCCCGCCAGCCCGCACAGGTCGGTCTCGTCGAGTTCCAGGTCGCTGTTTGCTCCGCGGGCCTTCTTCACCGTCTCCAGAGCGTCGTCGAACAGTTCGTCGGGCACCTCGAGCACGGTCCTGCCGAACATGGCCAGCAGGCGCCGGTAGGAGTCCCACGCGAAGCGCGGCGAGCCGGACTGCCTGGCCAGGCCAGATACCGACGCGTCCGACAGGCCGATGTTCAGGACGGTGTCCATCATGCCCGGCATGGAGAACTTCGCGCCCGAACGCACCGAGACGAGCAACGGGTCGTCCGGGTCACCCAGCCGCCGGCCCATTGCCTGTTCGAGCGCGCGCAGATGCTCGTCGACCTCGTCGCGCAGCGCCGCCGGCACCCGGCCGTGCGCAAGATACTCACGACAGGCGACGGTGGTGATCGTGAAACCGGGCGGGACGGGAAGCCCCATGTTCGTCATCTCGGCGAGATTGGCGCCCTTACCGCCGAGAAGGTCCCTGAGATCCTTGTTCCCCTGGTGGAAGTCGTACACATAGGTGGTCATGGTCGCCCCCTCGTGTCCCGCCTCCCGCGAACCACCGCCGATTCGACCATGCCACGTCACCCCGGCTCGCGCAGGTCATACGGACAGATCCGAGGCTCCCCCTCCCGAGAAGTCGCCCGGCAGTCCGTCGGATTGGCCCCTGATGGCCAGCAGCCTACCGTCACAGATCGTCCTGAAACATGTTTTGGGAACCAGCTGTCCCACGCGCCACGCGCAGGCGGCTCCCGGCCGCGCCGGGAAATATCCGAAGCGTTCACCGGTCGTCCGTCACGATTCCCCGCCGCCCTGCCGGAAAACTACCCGATCATTATTCGTTCACGACGGACGCGTCCCAACCGGATAAACAGGAGAAATTCTGTCCATGTCCGACAGATGAATAAAATTCGTACATATTCCAAACCCTGCCGGCCAGGAGCCTGCCGGTCACAGCGGACAGACCATGATGCGTACCAGCACTGCCCGGACCAACAGCGTCGAAGGAGGGGGAGGACGCCGTGCGAGGCCACTGCGTTCTTGGACTCGCGCTTGCCGGACTGCTCACCATCGGCGTCCTCGCTGTGATCATCATCCCGCGAACCCGGCCCGCTCCGCACGGGAACAGGACCACGGTCCGGGCGCTGGTCTCGTCGGAGAAACAGCCCTTCTTCTCCGATCCGGACGTGGTCGCCGCCCTCGACCGTGCYGGCTACCGGCTTGAGATCACCTCTGCCGGATCGCGTGAGATCGCCACCACCCGCGACCTGGCCGGCTTCGACCTGGCCTTCCCGGCCGACGGCTCCACAGGCCGACCGCATCAGGCGCGATCGCGGGATCAGCGCCTCCTACGTACCCTTCTTCACGCCCATGGCGATAGCCACCTTCGCCCCGATCGCGGAACTGCTGACCGCGGCGGGCGTCAGCAGCCGAAAAGGTGACCACTACCTGTTCGACATGCGCAGGTATCTCGACCTGGTGGCGGCGGACACCCGATGGTCGCAGCTACCCGGGAACAACGTCTACCGGACCGACAAGTCCCTCCTCATCAGCTCGACCGACGTGCGGACGTCGAACTCGGCCGCCCTCTACCTGGCGATCGCCTCCTATGTGAGCAATGGCGGAAACGTGGTCGCCGATCCCGGGGCGGCCGAACGGATCACGGACCGGCTCGCGCCCCTCTTCCTCAAACAGGGCTATCTGGACGCGTCGTCCCAGGAGCCGTTCGACGACTTCCTGACCATCGGCATCGGGAAAACGCCGATGGCCATGGTCTACGAGGCCCAGTTCCGGGCCCACGCGCTCGCCCGGGACGGTTCGCTGACCAACGACGTGGTGCTGATGTATCCGAGTCCGACCATCTACGCCAAACACACCGTTGTGCCGCTCACCTCCGCCGGAGACACGGTCGGGCGCCTGCTCACGACCGACCCGGAACTGCAGCGGCTCGCCGTGCGGCACGGATTCCGCACCGCGGACGCCGGTTACGGCCGGCAGTACGCCGCCGAACGCGGAAGCGGCCCCGTACCGCAGCTGGTCAACGTCATCGAACCACCGAGCGCGGAGATATCCGAACGGATGATCAGTCGGATCGAGGCGCAGTACACGAAGGGGCCGGGTTGATGAGCCTGCCACCGACGACACCGGCACCCGCACGGCGGCCGGCCGCGGACGACACCGGCGCGCAGCTGGTCCTGGTGCCGCCCGCGGCCGTCGCGCCGGTAGCCCCTGAACAGGCCGGGCCCGCCGTCCCGATCAGCCCTCAGGCAGCCGCGCGCCTGGCCGACCAGGCAGTGGCCTTCGCCGACGCCCTGATCGGCATCGACCCGGCCTCCCCCGCCTTCACCACCAAGGTCGCCGCGGTGCACCGGATGGGCGAGAAGGAGATCCGCGCGTCCGCCTCGGTCTCCAACCGGCTGCTGGACAAGCCGACACGGGCGATGAACTCCGGCGCGCTCGACGCGACCTCGTCGGTGTCGACCTCCCTGGTGGAGCTGCGCAGAGTGGTCGGCGACCTCGATCCGTCCAAGGCGAACCTGCTGGGCCCGAAAAAGCTGCTCGGCGTGATCCCGTTCGGGAACCGGCTGCGGGACTACTTCGCCTCCTACCGGTCGTCACAGGCACATCTGGACGCGATTCTGCAGGCGCTGCAGAACGGGCAGGAGGAGCTGCGGCGGGACAACGCCGCGATCAAGCAGGAAAAACACAATCTGTGGACCACCATGGGCAAGCTGCGTGAGTACATCCAGCTGGCCGCGAACCTCGACGCCGAACTTGTCACCCGGATCGACCAGATCAGCGTCAGCGACCCGGAGCGGGCTCGGACGCTGCGCGATGACGTCCTGTTCTACGTGCGGCAGAAACACCAGGACCTGCTCACCCAGCTCGCGGTCAGCGCGCAGGGCTACCTCGCGCTGGAGATGGTCCGGCGCAACAACCTCGAACTGATCAAGGGTGTGGACCAGGCGAGCACGACGACCGTCGCGGCGCTGCGCACCGCGGTGATCGTCGCGCAGGCGCTGGCCAACCAGAAGCTGGTACTCGACCAGATCTCCGCRTTGAACGAGACGACCGAGCGCATCATCGTCGGCACCTCGGAGCTGCTGCGGCAGCAGACCGGCCAGATCCACGAGCAGGCGGCGTCCTCGACCGTGTCGGTGCAGACCCTCCAGCAGGCGTTCGCCAACATCTACGCCACGATCGACACGATCGACGGATACCGCAGCGCCGCCCTGGAGAGCATGGTGACGGCGATCCGGCTGCCGCGGCCTGATCCACCGCCGCCATCGCCACCRCCGGCCAGCGGGCCCCGCGAGAGGGTGCTGGCCTGGCTCGGATCGCTGAAGAACATCGCCGGCTGTRCCGCCGCGATCGGCGGACTGGGACTGACCGTCACCGGCGTGGTCGGCCTGCCGGAGTGGCCGTTCGTCGTCGCCGCTCTGTACGCGGTGGGCGCCCTGGTGGCACCGGCTCCCCGTCCGGCGGCGCCGGCAGGAACCCGGCTGCGCGTCGCCGAGCTTCGCAGGGCCGTCGACGCGCAGCTACTGGCTCTGGCCGCCCATGCGCCGGCCGAGGTCACCGCGGCCGCGGCGCGGGTTGTCGACGCGCTGCGGGAGGTGCTCGACCGCCCCCACCTGCTGCGTGCGGGCTCGCCCGAGACGTTCGTGATCGTGCGGACCATCGACGACTACCTGCCGACCGCGCTGGAGGTGTATCTCGGCCTGCCACCCCGGTACGCCGAGACGCACCGGCTGGACGACGGACGTACCCCGCGCCAGGTCGTCGTCGACCAGATGAGCCTGCTGGAGAGGGGCGTACGGGACGTCACCGAGGCGGCGGCCGGGGACACCGCCAGACTGCTGTCCCACGGCCGCTTCCTCGCGGACCGGTTCGGCTCCACCGACCTCGCCCTGCCGGGCCCACCGAATCCGTCGGGCCCGGCGGATTCGCCGGACCTGCCAGGCCCGCCGAGCCCGCCGGTATGACCATCCCGCCGGCACGACCACGTCCGACCTGACTCCCCCGGAGGGTCCCGGGCGGGTGACCGGCCGGAGGAGTCAGCAGGGGCCGAGCTTGGCGTTGAGGTAGGAGACCGCCTGGTCCATGGCGACGCGTTCCTGCGCCATGCTGTCGCGCTCGCGGATGGTGACCGCCTGGTCCTGCAACGAGTCGAAGTCGACCGTGAGGCAGAACGGCGTGCCGATCTCGTCCTGCCGGCGGTAGCGACGCCCGATCGCGCCGGCGTCGTCGAAGTCGACGTTCCAGTGCCGGCGCAGCGCCGCGGCCAGGTCGCGGGCGACCGGTGACAGGTCGGCGTTGCGCGACAGCGGCAGCACCGCGGCCTTCACCGGCGCGAGCCGCCGGTCCAGCCGGAGCACCACCCGGCGGTCCACCCCGCCCTTGGTGTTGGGCGCGGTGTCCTCCGCGTAGGCGTCCAGCAGGAACACCAGGGTGGCGCGGTCCACTCCGGCCGCCGGTTCGATGACATAGGGGGTGTAACGGGTGCCGGTGGCCTGCTCGAAATAGGTCAGGTCCGCGCCGGACGCCTTCGCGTGCACGGACAGGTCGTAGTCCGTCCGGTTCGCGATGCCTTCCAGCTCGCCCCATTCCAGCCCGACGAAGTCGAAACGGTACTCGATGTCGACGGTCCGTTTCGAGTAGTGGGAGAGCTTCTCCTTCGGATGCTCGAAATGACGCAGGTTCTCCGGGCGGACGCCGAGGTCGTGATACCACTTCGTCCGTTCGTCGATCCAGTACTGGTGCCAGGTCTCGTCCTCGCCCGGCGGGACGAAGAACTCCATCTCCATCTGCTCGAACTCACGGGTCCGGAAGATGAAGTTACCCGGGGTGATCTCGTTGCGAAACGACTTGCCGATCTGGCCGATTCCGAACGGTGGCTTGCGCCGGGCCGTCGCCTGGACGTTCGCGTAGTTGATGAAAATGCCCTGGGCCGTCTCCGGGCGCAGGTAGGCCAGGCCGGAGGCGTCCTCGACCGGGCCCAGGTAGGTCTTGAGCAGGCCGTTGAACATCCGCGGCTCGGTGAACGTGCCACGCGACCCGCAGTTCGGGCAGGCGATCTCGGTGAGCGCCGTCGGCGGCCGGCCGCGCCTGGCCTCGAACGCCTCCTCCAGATGGTCGGCGCGGAACCGCTTGTGGCAGGACAGGCACTCGGTCAGCGGGTCGACGAAGACCTGCACGTGGCCGCTGGTCTCCCAGACCTCGCGGGCGAGGATCACGCACGAGTCGAGGCCGACGACGTCCTCCCGGCCCTGGACCATGGCCTTCCACCAGGCGCGCTTGACGTTGTTCTTCAGCTCGACCCCGAGCGGACCGTAGTCCCACGAGGCCCGCAGGCCACCGTAGATCTCGCTCGAGGGGAAGACCAACCCCCGGCGCTTGCACAGACTGACGATGGTGTCCATGCGGTCGGATGCACTGGCCACGCGGGCGCTCCCTTCCTTTCTGCCCGGTGTCGTCGGTGACATGGGCTGCGGGGTCCTCGACCTGCCCCCCGGCACAACCTGGCGGACCGGCCGGCCGCGGGGCGGYTGGGCCCGCTGACGTTCCAGCGGACCGCCGGCGACGCGATCGTGTTCCCCCGCGCGCCGCCAGCGACGCGCAGGGCCGTCGGCCCGCTGAAGAGGATCAGGTGCCGTTGAGGGAGTCGRGCACCCAGCCTACGGGCCAAACGGTGATCATGATCGGGCAGGTACGGCCTCGCCCGCGGCGGGCTGGTCATCCCGACGGCCTGTCACCGGGCCCGGCGGTGGYGGCGTCCGCCGCCAGGTCGGAGCCACCACGGCGAACCGGGCCGCCGGCGGCGTCATGCGCCAGCAGCACCTCGAACGCACCCGGCTCGTCGACGGCATAGGCCATCAGCGGCGTCAGCTCCACCCGGACGTCGAAGGCCGCCAGGGCCCGGCGCCAGGCACCCACCCCGTCCCACTCGGATGTGATCACCCAGAGTTCCGGGTCGTCCACGGCTCGCCCCAGCCGAGCCGAACGGTAGCCTCGCGCGGCGGCGAGAACCGCCAGCGTCCGTTCTGCCCGTTCACGGAAGGTGACAGCCTCCTCCGCTGGGACCCGTAGCCGGGTGACGACAACCACTGGACGGTTCTATCAGTCCGGCCGGCCCTGCCGGGCTCCTGCCGGGCCGCGGCGGCGACCGGTCACAGCCGGCCGGGCAGGCCCGGATCAGACTCCGGAGGGATGTGCGACGACACCACCGTAGCGGCGGTCCCGCTTGGCGAAGTCGAGGCACGCCGCCCACAGGTCACGCCGGTCGAAGTCCGGCCACAGCCGTTCGACGAACACGAACTCCGCGTAGGCCGCCTGCCAGAGCAGGAAGTTGCTCAGCCGCTGTTCCCCGGAAGTACGGATCAGCAGATCGACGTCGGGCATCTCCGGCTCGTCGAGATACCGGGCGAGGGTGTTCTCGTCGATGCGCTCCGGCCGCAGCCGGCCGTCGCGGACGTCCCGGGCGATGGCGGCGGCGGCGTCGGCGAGTTCGGCCCGCCCGCCGTAGTTGACGCACATCACCAGGGTGAGACGATCGTTCCCGCGGGTGCGTTCCTCGGCCGTCTCCAGCCGCCGGATGACGTTGCTCCACAGCCGTGGACGCCGACCGGCCCACCGGACCCGGACCCCGAGCGTGTCCATGTCGTCGATGCGCCGGCCGAACACCCCGTCGGTGAAACGCATCAGGAACGCGACCTCGTCCGGCGACCGTTTCCAGTTCTCGGTGGAGAAGGCGTACACCGACAGCCAGCGGACGCCGAGTTCGATGGCCCCCTCCACACAGTCGAAGAGAGCGTCCTCACCGGCTTCGTGGCCCTTCGTCCGCGGCAGGCCGCGCATTTTTGCCCACCGACCGTTACCATCCATGACGATGGCGACATGTTGTGGGATCAACGCGGAAGGAATTTCCGGCGGGCATGCGCCGGAAGGATGTGGGTGAGGCGCCCGGAACTGCCCAGCCCCCCCGTTACGCGGATTCACCGGCTTGACCCCCCTCCTGCTTGTTGACGGCCTTGGACGGCCTTGGACGGCTTGGCGACCCTGTCGGGCCCGTCAGTCCTGTCAGCCCCGTCAGGGCCCCTGTGAGCGGCCCTGTGAATGAGCCTGTTGACGGCCCTGTCAGTGGTCCTGTCGACGGTGGCTGTGTCGAGAATGCCCGCGGCCCGCTGCCCGGTCCTGTTCACACCCGCTCCAGATGGGGCAATGTGCGCAACCCGTATTCGAGATGCCACTGAAGGTAGGCAGCAATACATCCGCCGGCCTCGCGCCGGGTACGGGCCTCGCTTATCCCGGCGCGGTCCCAGTCCCCGGTGAGCAGATCGGACAGCAGCTTCACGGCGGCCGGGGACATCGACACCGCTCCATGCGGTCGGCATTCCGGGCACACTACGCCTCCCGCCGGGACGGAGAACGCGTGGTGGGGTCCAGGGTCACCGCAGTGGGCACAGTCCGCCAGAGCCATCCCGTAACCGGCGATGGTCAACGCCCGGAGCAGGAACGCGTCCAGGACGAGGGACGGTGCCCGCTCGCCCTGGGCAAGCGTGCGCAGACCACCGACGAGGAGCAGGAACAGCCGCATCGCCGGCTGGCGTTCCTCGCTGGTCAGCCGCTCGGCGGTCTCCAACATGACCGCCGCCGCGGTGTGCCGGGGATAGTCCGACGCGATCACCGCGCCGTACGGGCTGAGTATGTCGGCCTGGGTGACGGTGTCGAGAGAGCGCCCCTCGTAGAGCTGGAGATCGACGTAGGTACCCGGCTCCAGCCGCGCGCCGAAGCGGGACGACGTGCGACGCACCCCCTTGGCCACCGCGCGTATCCGCCCGGTCCGCCGGGTCAGAACGGTGATGATGCGGTCGGCTTCGGCCAGCGGCGTCGTCCGCAGGACGACACCTTCATCTCGATAGACCGGCACCTGCCCATGGTTGCACGCATTCCGGTAAGGGGGCAGGGCACGGTCGAGATGATCGCGACACGTGCCGGCCGCGGCCAGGTCAGAAGATCGATGCGGGACCGAACCGCGACGGCCCCGGCCCCGGGCGGAGTTGGACACACCGCCGTCATCACTGTCCGCATTCGCCGTGTTTCCTCCCTCCACCGTATGCCCGGAACGGCCCGGGAGCGTCCGGATATCGGCGACACCGGTGCGGAGGCGATGATGGACCGGTGCGAATCGTACGGCGGGCAGCCCGCGCGATCCTGATCGACAATGACGGGCATCTGATCGTGTTCCGCCGGACACCGCCCGGTGTGGCGCCTTACTGGTCCACGGTCGGTGGCGGGGTCGACACCGAGGACGCCTCGGTCGAGGCGGCCCTGCACCGCGAACTGGCCGAGGAACTCGGCGCCACCGTCGACCGCGTCCAGCAGGTGTTCCTCACCAGCGCGCCGAGGGCGCCGAAGGTGGGCAGCGACCGTGAYGGCCGCCGGCCCGGCATCGTCGTCCAGCACTTCTTCGTCTGCCGGCTGGTCGCCATGGACCTCGCCGCCCGTACCGGCTCGGAGTTCACCAACCCGGCCAAGGGCGGCTACGAGATCGAACGCATCGACCTGCGCGGCGAGGACCTCGCCGGTTTCACGCTGCTGCCACCGGAACTCGGGGAGTTCATCCTGGCCAACCGGGACGCCATCCTGGACGCCGCCCTGAACGCTGCCGGCAGCCCCACCGCGGATCCCTGACCGGACCCAGCTGTTCAGTCCAACGCGCTGTCAGTCCAACGCGATCAACGTGGTCAGCACAGCGTCGGTGGAACGGCGCCGTCAGGCCGGTTGACGAGGGGGTCGCGGGCGGCCGGCGCGGAGAGTTCGGCGGTCAGCGCAGGCCAGGCGACAGGGTCGTGGCCGGGTACCAGACGCAGGCCGCGTTCGGACGCGATCGCCTTCAGCCGCCGGATCGGCTCAACGGTCGCTGCYGGCGGAACGTCGATCGTGCCCCCGACGGGCCGTTCACGGTCGATGTTCTCCTGCAGATCCGCGGCATCGAACGCGAAGACGTACCCACCACCGCCCACCGCGGGGTCCAGCTCGACGACAAAACTCTGATGACCGGGGGTGTGCCCGGCGGTGAGGACCGCGGTCACCCCTGGCACGATCTCGATGTCGCCGTCCGCCACCTGCCAGGTGATCGCCGGGTGGTCGAAGTCCATACGGATGATGCCGTCTGCCTCCAGAGCCGCCGGATGGGTGCTGAGGCCGTGGTCGAGCTCGCGGCGCTGGATGTGCACTGGCGTGCTCCGCCCGGCGAAGTGACGCAGTCCCCCAGCATGGTCGTTGTGGAGGTGGGACACGGCAACCACGTCGACTCGCTCGAGAGCGAGCCCGACCCGTTCGAGCTCGGCCTCCAGCGGATCGCCGTCCCCGGCCGGGAGCCACACGGCCACGCCGGTGTCGTGGTGGAAACGGCGGCACAGGGCCTTGTCACGCACGAACGCGGGGTTGAAGCCGGTGTCGATCAGCAACCAGACGCCGTCCGCCTCGACCAGTAGCGCCGGTACGGGTTCACGCAACCGGACGTCGTCCGGAGCGCCGTGCACGGACATCGAATACGGCACCTCGGCCCAGCCCAGAGTCAGCGGAATCACCCGCCGCGCTCCCCTGCCCACCACCGCCTCCCGCCGGGCCGGTGTGCGCAGCCCTCCCGCCGTAGCCGCCCTCGCATCAGTCGCCCTCGCATCCCCGAGCACGACAGCCGTCCACCCGACCTTAACCCACGACCCGAGCGGCACAGTCAACCCGGACGGCACGATCAATGGCACACAGTGGCATTCTCGACCTGTGAGCAACGGGGATGATGCGGCCGGTGGCGGCGATGCCGGGTTCGACTTCTTCATCAGCTACACCGGTGTGGACGGGAGATGGGCGGAGTGGATCGCCTGGCATCTGGAGAAAAAAATCCAGATCAACAACCGTCCTACCCGGGTGTTCGTACAGGCGTGGGACCTCGTACCCGGATCGGACTGGACGACCCGCATGCATCGCGTGCTGCCCGCGTCCACGCGGGTGGTGCCAGTACTGTCGGAGACGTACCTGCGCGATTCCCGGTATGGCAACGCCGAATGGCTGGCGGTCTGGCCGGACGATCCGGACGGGTTTACGCGCAGAATCATTCCGATACGGGTCGGTGAATGCCAGCCGGACGGCCTTCTGCGTTCACGCACCTATATCGACCTGGTCGGCAGGGACGAGAACACCGCGACCGAGGAGTTGATCCGGGGAATCACCGCGTCCATCACCGGACGAGGAAAACCCACGACCGCTCCCATCTTTCCCGGCACCGGCGGCGGCAGCACCGCACCGACCTTTCCGGGAAACTCCCCGAAAGGCTTTTCGGGGGATACCGACGAACATTCCGTCACCATGCTGCACCTGTCAGGAATGCG
Source organism: Protofrankia sp. BMG5.30 (assembly GCF_001983005.1). Taxonomy (NCBI): domain Bacteria; kingdom Bacillati; phylum Actinomycetota; class Actinomycetes; order Frankiales; family Frankiaceae; genus Protofrankia; species Protofrankia sp. BMG5.30. The sequence goes on from NZ_MOME01000010.1 coordinate 273,968, forward strand.
ACTACCCGCACCGCCCACGGACGGTTGGACGCCTGCGGAGCTGGTCACCTGGCTGTCCGACGACCTGCGCAGGCTCGCCGCCGGCACCGGCACCGGCACCGGCACCGGCACCAAGGAGCTACGTCCGGACCTCGTCATTATCACCGGCGACATCACCGGAACGGGCGCGAAACGCGAATTCGAGCAGGCGTACGACGTCCTGGCCGGGCTCGCCGACGGGCTACGCCTCAACCACAACCGGTTCGCGGTCATCCCGGGYAGTCATGACGTCAACGAGAAACTCTGCGAAGCTTACTTCCTCCAGCAGGAGGGCATGGACGAGGAGCCGGTCGCGCCGTACTGGCCGAAATGGACGTTCTTCAACGGGCTGCTGCGCCGTTTCTACGGCCCGGCCGCGGACGTCGGTTTCCAGGTCGGCGAAGAATGGTCGCTTTTCGCCATGCCCGACCTGAAGGTCGTGGTGGCGGGGCTGAACTCGACGATGGCCCAGTCGCATCTGGTGCGCCATGGATGGCTGGGCACCGGGCAGCTCGACAGTGTCGCCGACGCCCTGCTTGAGCCCGCGTGGGAGGGCTGGTTGCGGATCGGCGCCGTACACCACGACCCGGTCTCCGCGGCGGCACCGCACAACAGCGAACTGCGGGACACCGAGGAACTCGACCGAGCTCTCGCCCCGCGCCTGAACCTGCTTCTGCACGGGCAGGGCGGGAACGAACGGGGCGGGCAGGCGCGCACGCTCCCCTCAGGTCTGCCCGCGCTCCCGCTGGAACAGGGTGGCGGCCGGCTGCCCTACCAGGTGATCCGGATCGATCGGACGGGGTTCACCCGGTTCACGCCTGGCCAGGACCCCGCGGGTGGCCGGGGCCCCGCCAGCCGGCAGCAGCCGGTCCGTACGCCCCACGATCTCGCCTCGGCATACGTCGTGTTTCCCCAGCCACCGGCCCGAAAAGGCACCAGTCACGACGGCGGCGGTAACAGTGACAGTGACAGTGACAGTGACGGCCATGACGACGGTGACAACGGGCAGTGGCCATACCGACCGACCGGCCTCGACGGGACGCCCCTGCCACCCGCGCGGGTCCGTGACCGCCCCCGGGACCTGTTGGACGACGCCGCCGAGGTGGCCCGCCTGCGCCACCCGACCGCCAGGGTCGAGCGGGTGGAGGCCGCCGGGGAGATCTCCGCCCACCTGCGGGTCTGGCGCGCCGAAGGGCAGGTGGTGGAGCAGCGTGTGATCGGCCTGATCAACGGCAACGCCGACGCGGGCGCGGTGGAGGAGTTCGTCCGGACGATCCGTCGACGCTATCTTGCCGCGAGCCCGACGCTGTTCTGCGACCTGGTCTACTGCGGGGACGACCAGGCCGACCCCGAGCTGGTCGCGCAGGCCGAACGGGCGGGTGTGCGGCTGCTGAGCATGCCCGAGTACCAGGGTGTGCTGGACCTGCGCGGCTACCTCGACCGGCAGACCGGGAGGCTGGAGTCCGATCAGATCTACCCGCCGGCCCTGTACGTGCCGCAGCGCGGCACCCGCCTAGACGTGGCGGACCGCCCGCTGTCGCAGGACGCGCTCGCGGACGTGGCGGGCTGGCTGACCACCGACCAGTCCCGGTTCGTGCTGATCCTCGGTGACTTCGGCCGGGGCAAGACCTTCCTGCTGCGCGAACTGGCCCGGCGGCTGCCCGCCGAACTGCCGCACGTGACCCCCATGCTGATCGAGTTACGCGGGCTGGAGAAGTCGCACGACCTGGACACGCTGGTGGCGGCCCATCTGGCGAACAGCGGGCAGACCCGCATCGAGCTGGAGGGGTTTCGCTACATGCTGCGYGCGGGCCGGGTCGTCCTGCTCTTCGACGGGTTCGACGAGCTGGCCCTGCGGGTGACCTACGACCGTGCGGCCGAACATCTCGGCACGTTGCTGGCTGCCGTGCACGACAAGGCGAAGATCGTGCTGACCAGCCGCACGCAGTACTTCCTCACCGACGACCAGGTGTTCAAGGCCCTCGCCCAACGGGTCGACCTGATCCCGGGCCGGCGCATCGTCCGGATCGAGGACTTCACCGACACCCAGATCGCAAGCTTCCTGCTCCAGCGGTACACCTGGGATCCGGCGGTGCGCACGACCGACCCGGCACACCGCCAGACCCAGGCCGAACGCCAAACCCAGGCCGAACGACGAGCCCAKGCCGAGCGGCGGGCCACGGCCGAGCGGCGGGCCACGGAGCGGATGACGCTGATCCGCGGCATCCGCGACCTGCTGGGGCTCTCGCGCAATCCCCGGATGCTGTCCTTCATCACGGCCCTGGACGACGAGCGCCTGCGGCAGGCCCGCGGCGGCGACGGAACGATCCGCCCCGCCGACCTGTACCGGGAGCTCGTCGACGCCTGGCTCGACCACGAGGAACGACGCGCCCGCCAACGCGGAGCGTCACCCTCACTGTCCAGGAAGGACCGGCTGGACGCGGCCACCCGTCTGGCGCTGACCCTCTGGGGCACCACCGAACATCACATCGGCGTGGAAGAACTGACGGCCACCGCCGCCGCGGTGCTGGCGAGCATGAGCAACCCGGCGAGACTCACCGGTGACGAGCTGACCCAGATGATCGGTTCGGGCACCCTGCTCGTGCGGGACGCCGACGGCCGGTTCTCGTTCATCCACTCCTCGGTGATGGAGTACCTGGTCGCCGCCGCGGCCGCCCGCCAGTTCGCCGCGGGCAGCGCGCAGGAGCTGCTGGGGGCCCGGGAGATGTCGGAGCTGATGGCCGACTTCTTCGCGGACCTCACCGGCCGTGACCGGGCCGGCAGCTGGGCCCAGGACGTGGTCGACGACCCGGACGCCGCAGCCAAGGCGAAGGCGAACGCGGTACGCGTGGCCCGCCGGCTGGGCATCCAACTACGCACCAGAGCAAAGCTCGCCAACGCCGACCTGGCCGGTCAGGACCTCTCCCACCGGACGGACCTGCGGGAAGCCGACCTGCACGGGGCGAACCTGACCGACGCCCGGATCGCCCACACCGACCTGACCGGCGCCGACCTGCACGGGGCGAACCTGACCGACGCCCGGATCGCCCACACCGACCTGACCGGCGCCGACCTGCGCGAGGCGAACCTGACCGGCGCCACCATCGAGGACGCCACCCTCGCCCACGCGGACCTCTCCGGAGCGCGGCTGACCCGAGCGGAAGTCCGCGACTCCCGTCTCGATGGGGCCGCGTTCCGCGGAACGCGGTTCGACCACGTTCGAATCGATCGTTCAGACCTACGCGGCGCGGACCTCACCGACGCGGACCTGTCCGACGGGCGGCTGACCGCGGTGGATCTCACCGCCGCGGTCATAACGGGCAGCCGCTGGCACCGCACGGCCGTCCTCGGAGGACAGCCCGAGCACCTCGGTAGCAGGCCCGAGCTGGCTGATGCCGCGGTAGCCGGTCGTGACCGCGCACACCTGGCCCCGCTTCCCACGACCTCGCCCAGAAACACTGTGGACGCAACAGCGGTGGCCTTCTCCCCGGACGGTACGCTCCTGGCCACCGGAACACAGGATGGGCCGGTCAGCCTGTGGGATGTCCGTACCGGCCGCCGACAGCGCATCCTCGCCGACCACACCCAGTGGGTGTCGTCGGTGGCGTTCTCCCCGGACGGATCCACCATCGCCGCCGCGGCCGGCGACCACACGGTGCGGCTGTGGGACACCACCACCGGCGAGCCCCTGCCGCCACTCACCGGCCATATCGGCCCGGTACGGTCGGTGGAGTTCTCCCCCGACAGAACCACCATCGCCTCTGGATCGAACGACTGCACGGTACGCCTGTGGGACATCGCCACCGGCCGACGTCTGCGTACCCTCACCGGCAACCGCACAAGCTGGATGTCGTCGGTAGCCTTCTCCCCGGACGGATCCACCATCGCCGCCGCGGCCGGCGACCGCACGGTGCGGCTGTGGGACACCACCACCGGCGAGCCCCTGCACACCCTCCAGGGGCACATCAGCACGGTATGGTCCGTGCGGTTCTCCCCGGACGGATCCGTCATCGCCTCCGGATCGAACGACGGCACCGTACGGCTCTGGCGGGCCGACACGGGTACTCTGATCGCCACGTTGCTCGGGCCCACCAAAGACGCGTGGGCCGTGTTCGTGCGCGACGGTTCCTACAAGTTCGGTGGCACAGCGAGCGAGTCGCTTCAGTGGAAAATCGGAAATGCTCGCTTCGACCTGGACGAGCTTGATCCGTATGATCCGGCTATCCGCCGGCTGCCTGACGACGCGTCATTGCCGCTGCCCGAGGGCTGGCATCCCGTCGCTCTGCCGGATCCCCTTCCCTCACAGCCGCCATCCGGCTCGTCATCGCGCGGCTGGTTCCGCCGCCGCTGACCGACCGGGGAATGCGCCAGAGCCTCACCGCCTGGCGTGGGAGTGGATGTCCGTTTTCCTGGGATGGCCGGCGCCCGCCTCGGTAATCCGCAGGGTAYGGCTGTCGTCGTCGGCGGCGGACAACGCGCATGGTCCATACCCGCCGCCTTGTAGGTGAAAACCGCTGTCACAACGACGTTTTCCACCTACAACTTCCGCGGCCGTAGGTGGAAAACGTTGCTCTGGCCACAGTTTTCACCTACGGCTCGGGAGGTTCCGTCGAGCGGTGGACGGTTCGTCGGGTGGTCTTCCATGGCTGGGCGTCAGGAAACGCCTTCGGGCTGGGTGTCGCGGAAGCAGGCCACGTAGTCGCGCCAGACGAGTTTTGCCGCGAGGACGTCCTCGAAGGTGTACTCCTCGGTCGGGGTGTGCCAGTCCAGGTCGGTGGCGACGAACTGCAGCAGCGCGCCGAAAGTGAGCTTCGGGCGGATGTAGGTCTGGCTCCACGCCGAGGAGGAGGTGTCGAGGCCCGCCGTGGCGTAGCCACGAGCGCGCAGGCGGGTGTCGGTGTCGGTGACGTCGTCGACGATGAACGTCACGTGGTGCAGCCCCGGCCCCTTGCGCCGCAGGCTCTCGGAGAGGATCGAGTCCGCTCTGAGCGGCTGCATGAGTTCGATCTTGAAACCGGGGAAGCCGATGTGCGCCAGACGGATTCCCGTCTCGTCGTTGTCACCGCCCTTGATGAACACGCCACCGAGCGTGTCCAACAACAGGGGCGCCGCCTCGGCCATGTCCGGCAGGGCGATCGCCACGTGGTCGATCCGCCTGACCTTCACCCCGTCACCGGGGGCTGCGTCCGCGCTCATTTCCGAACAGACAAAACAACCATTTGTTGAATGTCTCGCGACGCCGGTCCGGGGTCAAGTTCTTCGTCTCCTCGGACGCGCGGCCGCGGCCGGCCGGCTGTCAGAAGCCGAGCCGGCGCAGCTGGCGGGGATCGCGCTGCCAGTCCTTGGCGACCTTGACGTGCAGGTCCAGGTAGACGGGGGTGCCGAGCAGGGCCTCGATCTGGGTGCGGGCGCGCGTGCCGACGTCCTTGAGGCGGGCGCCCTTCGCGCCGATGACGATCGCCTTCTGGCTCTGCCGTTCGACGTAGACGTTCACGTGGACATCGAGCAGCGGCCGGTCCGCCGGCCGGTCCTCACGGGGGATCATCTCCTCGACGACGACGGCGAGCGAGTGCGGCAGCTCGTCACGCACGCCCTCCAGGGCGGCCTCGCGGACGAGTTCGGCGACCATCACCTGCTCGGGCTCGTCGGTCAGCTCCCCGTCGGGGTACAGCGGCGGGCCGGGCGGCAGCCGGCTGACCAGCACGTCCGCGAGCAGCCCCACCTGGAACGACGACACCGCGCTGACCGGCACCACGTCGACGAAGTCCGCCAGCGAGCAGACCGCGAGCAGCTGCGCGCCGAGGGCGTCCCGATCGGACACCAGGTCACTCTTGGTGACGACCGCGACCAGCGGTGTCCGCTTGGGCAGCCGGGCGAGCTCCCCGGCGATGAACCGGTCGCCCGGGCCCACCGCCTCGTTCGCGGGGACGCAGAAGGCGACCACGTCCACCTCTGACAGGGTCGCGCGGACCACGTCGTTGAGTCGCTGGCCGAGCAGGGTCCGCGGCCGGTGCAGGCCGGGGGTGTCGACCAGGACGAGCTGGGCGTCGTCGCGGTGCACGATGCCGCGGACAGCGTGCCGGGTCGTCTGCGGACGGCCGCTGGTGATGGCGACCTTCGAGCCGACGAGCGCGTTGGTCAGCGTCGACTTGCCCGCGTTGGGCCGTCCGACAAAGCAGGCGAATCCGGACCGGAACTGTGCTCCGGCCTCCGCCGAGGCGGCCACTAGGTGGTCACCCGGCCCCGGGCCGCCCCGTCGGAGCCGGCGAGGAACACCGGCACGCCGCTACCGAACTCGCCCAGCACCAGCAGATCGTCGGCCCCCGGCACGCCCGGCACGCCCGAGCCCGGGGCGGCCGACGTTCCGGCCGCGCCCACCGCAGCCGGGACGTCGGGCGCGCTCGCGGTGTCCGCGGTGTCCGGCCCGGAACCCGCCAACGGTCCGGTGAGACGGTCAGAGACGATCGCCGCCGCCTCGAAGCGGCGCGCTCCGCTGGACGCCGCCGCGACGACGGCGGCGGTGAGCGCGGACACGGTGAGCCGCTCCCGCGTGTTCTCCACGGTCGCCGCCACGTAGGTCCGCCCGTCGGTGTCCCGGACGGCCGCGCCTTCGGCGGTCGCGGTACCGCCCCGGGGGACATAGGCGCGCAGCCTCGCCGACCGGGCGAGGATCACGAGTTTGGCGTCCTCGGCCGACAGCGAGTCGTGAGCGACCCGGACGACGGCCGGGCGGCCGCCGGGGACGGCGTCCCCGGCGGCGGGCGCGTCGGGCCCGCTGTCGGCCCGGCGGCTGTCCGCGCTGTCGTCGGCCCCCGCAGCGTCGACCTGTGCGTCGACCCGTGCACCGTCGACTCGTGCGTTGTCGGCCTGTGCGTTGTCGGCCTGTGCGTCCAGGTCCAGCTCTGACACGCCGCCTGCCCCTGCCTCATCGAAGATCATGTGCGCACCCCGGAAGCGGCACGGTGCGTGACAGGGCCGGTGGCACCCGCGTCACTGCCCTGYCTGCGCCCGCCACCGCCACCGGCAGCACCCACAATGTCATTATCTGTACTAAAAGTACTGCCTGTACCACCCGTCCCGCTCGTACCGTCCGTACGATTCTTACCGGTCCGGTCACCGCCACCCTGCTCCCTGTCGGCCCGGTGGCTGCCCGCGTACGCGGCCTCGCCCCCGGAACCCCCGGCGGCCCTGGAGTCCCCGGGCCCGTCGCCCCGGGGTGGGCCGCCACCGGCCGTGTCGCCCGTGGGTGTGGACGCGGACCCACCAGCGGTGGCGTCCCCGGCCTGCCCGGACGACCGGCGCACCACCACGGTACCGATCTGGTTGCGCCGGCCGGCGGCGCTCTCGGCGGTGAGCGTGACCACGCCGACGGCCGCCGTCGCCCCCGGCAGCGGTACCCGGCCCAACGCGTTCGCCAGCAGCCCGCCGACGGTCTCCACGTCCTCGGAGCCGGGCAGCTCGTCCGTGCCGAAGAGTTCGCGCAGATCGTCCACGCCGAGCCGGGCGGTCACCCGGGCGGTGTCGTCGTCGATCCACTCCACCGGGACGATCTCGGCGTCGTACTCGTCTGTGATCTCACCGACGATCTCCTCGAGGATGTCCTCGATAGTGACCAGCCCGGCGGTCCCGCCGTACTCGTCGATGACGATCGCCATGTGGGTCCGGGACGCCTGCATCTCGCGCAGCAGGACGTCGGCGTGCTTGCTCTCGGGCACCAGCGCGGGTGGCCGCATGACGTCGGAGACGRGCCGGGTGTCCCAGCCCTCGCGCTCCCGGCCGACCATGTCCTTGAGGAAGGCGATCCCGACGACGTCGTCCACGCTCTCCCCGATCACCGGGATGCGGGAGAAGCCGCTGCGCAGCGCCAGCGAGATCGCCTGGGCGACGGTCTTCACCGACTCGATGTAGACCATGTCCGGCCGGGGGACCATCACCTCGCGCACCAGCGTGTCCCCGAGCTCGAAGACGGAGGCGATCATGTCGCGCTCGCCGCGCTCGATGACGGAGTTCTCCTCGGCGAGGTCGACGAGGTCGCGCAGCTCCGCCTCGGTGGCGAACGGGCCGTCGCGGTAGCCGGGGCCGGGGGTGACGGCGTTACCGAAGGCGATCAGCAGCCGTGGCAGCGGCCCGAACATCCGGCCGAGCCAGCTGGTCAGCCCGGCGGTCGCGAGCGCGATCACCGGGGCGTGCTGGCGACCCAGCGTCCGGAACACGACCCCGACGAAGATGTAGGCGAACAGGGTCCCGACCAGCGCACCGAAACCGACCGCGATGAACCCGGCACCATAGGTGTGGACCGCGATGACGGTCACGCACGCGGCGGCGACCATCTCCCCGACGATCCGCAGCAACAGCAGCAGCGCCAGGTAGCGCCCCGGGTCGGCGACGATCGTGGCCAGGCTCGCGGCTCTGGGGCGCCCCGCGCGCACGAATCCCTCGACCGCGACCCGGGAGACCCGGGTCAGCGCGGCGTCGATGCATCCGATCCCGGCCGCGAACAGCGTGGCCAGCACCGCGAGCAGCAGAAGTGGAACATCACCGTAGCCCATTGGTCCGCCCTGTCAGCTCCCCCGGCAGGCTCAGTGCGCGGCGCTCCTCCGGCCCGCCCAGTGCGTGGCGCTCTCCAGGCACGCTCAGTGCGTGCCGGCGGCACGGGCGGAGGCCCAGGAGGTCAGCAGCCGGGACTGCACCGCCCACATCTCCCGCTCCTCGTCCGGCTCGGCATGGTCGTAACCGAGCAGGTGCAGGATGCCGTGCGTGCACAGCAGGTGCATCTCGTGCTCGGTCGAGTGCCCCGCCTTGGCCGCCTGCCGGCGGGCGACCTCCGGGCACAGGACGACGTCGCCGAGCAGCAGGGTCGGGTCGTCCTCGCCCGAGTCCGGCGCGGACGGGTCGAACGCGTCGTCCTGGGGGAAGGCCAGCACGTCGGTCGGGCCCTCCTCACCCATGTAGCGGACGTGGAGCTCCTCCATGGCGGTCTGCTCCACCAGCATGACCGACAGCTCCGCCAGCGGGTTGACCTTCATGGTGTCCAGCACGAACCGGGCGAGCGCGGTAAGGGTGACCTCGTCGGCCTCGACACCCGACTCGTTCGCCACGAACACGGCCATCAGTGATCCATCCTCATCCGGCGCCGCGCCGTACGCGGCCCATCGTCGTCGGCAGGCCCATCATCGTCGGCATGCGCTCCGGTCCGCGAGCCGGTCCGCGAGCCGGTGCGCGCCGCGGCCCGCCGGTCGGCGTGCCCGTCACCGCCGGTCCCGGCGGGCGGCCTGGGCCGGTCGGGGTCGCGGCGCGCTTGCCGCGTCCCACCGGGCATAGGCGTCGACGATCTCGCTGACCAGCCGGTGGCGCACCACGTCCGTGCTGGTCAGGACCGCGAAGTGGACGTCGTCGAGGCCGTCGAGGATCTCCCGGACCACCCGTAGGCCGCTGCGGGTGCCGCTGGGGAGGTCCACCTGGGTGACGTCCCCGGTCACAACGATCCTGGAGCCGAAGCCGAGGCGGGTGAGGAACATCTTCATCTGCTCGACGGAGGTGTTCTGCGCCTCGTCCAGGATGATGAACGCGTCGTTGAGGGTCCGCCCGCGCATGTACGCCAGCGGCGCGACCTCGATGGTGCCGTTCTGGATCAGCCGCGGGATCGAGTCCGGGTCGACCATGTCGTGCAGGGCGTCGTACAGCGGGCGCAGGTATGGGTCGATCTTGTCGTAGAGGGTGCCGGGCAGGAAGCCGAGCCGCTCCCCCGCCTCGACCGCCGGCCGGGTCAGGATGATCCGGTTCACCTGCTTGGACTGCAGCGCCTGCACGGCCTTGGCCATGGCCAGGTACGTCTTGCCGGTACCGGCCGGGCCGATGCCGAACACGATGGTGTGGGCGTCGATCGCGTCCACGTAACGCTTCTGGTTGAGCGTCTTCGGCCGGATCGTCCGGCCCCGGCTGGAGAGGATGTTGAGGGTGAGCACCTCGGCCGGGCGTTCCTCGCTGCCGCTGCGCAGCATCGACAGCGAATGGTCCACGTGGGCCGGGGTGAGCTCGGCCCCGGACTCCAGCACGGCGATCAGCTCGGCGAAGAGYCTGGCCGCCAGCGCGTTCTCCTCCGGAGGACCGGTGATGGTGATCTCATTGCCTCGGACGTGGACATCGGACGATAACGCCTGTTCGACAACGCGCAACAGTTCGTCCTGGTGGCCGAGCAGGCTCACCATGCTGTGCGCACCGGGAACGACGATGCGCGTAACGGTCCGCTGGTCGGACTGGGAGGTGGAATCGGTCATGGGTTGCGGCCGGCGCCGGCCACGGGACCTCTCGAACGACATGAGTCAGTACGGTCCTTCAGTGTAGCGATCCTCGGGCCTGTTGGACCTCCCGGGCCGGCCGCCGGGCCGGTCGTCGCACTGGCCGTACCAGCACAACAGCCGGCACGACAGGCACAACGAAGGCCGGTGGGACACCGGCCGCGGGCACACCGGGTACATGATCTAACGCTCCCATCGGGACGTGCGGGAGAGAACGACCGCGGCGGCGACCACGCCGGCGGTCGACGTCCGCAGCACGGTGGGACCGAGCCTGGACGGCCACCCCCCGGCCGCGGTGAACATTTCCAGTTCGGTGTCGGTGATTCCGCCTTCCGGGCCCACCACGACGACGATCTCCGCTGCCGGGACGGCGTCCGGCGGAGCAGCAGGCGCCCGGGTCGCGGTCAACCCAGCGGTGGCCGGCCCGGCCACGGACGCCGTGGTGGCGGGCGGCCCAGCGGCAGCCGTCGCGGTGGCGAAGGACCCGGTAGCGGCCGTCGTCGCCGCGGCGAGCACCCGGGTCAACGGTTCGGCGGCCTCCTCGTGCAGGACCACGGCGAGCTCGGCCGCGGCGAGCCGGGCGGCGGCGGCGTCGGTGTCGGTGGGAGCGGCGACCCGTGGCCAGAACACCCGCCGCGACTGCTTCGCCGCCTCCCGGGCCGTCGCCGACCAGCGGTCATGGGCACGGGCGCCCCGCTCCCCCGCCCAGCGCACGACCGAGCGGGAAGCTGCCCAGGGGACGATCTCGTCGACCCCCACCTCGGTCATGAGCTCGACGGCGAGCTCGCCGCGGTCGCCCTTGGCCAGCGCCTGGACCACCACGAGCCGGGGCAGCCGCGCCGGGTGCACGACCCRGCGCTCCACCGCGCAGTCGAGCTCGTCCCGCCGGCAGCGCACAACCGTGCACTCGGCAACCACGCCACGCCCGTCGGTGACATCCAGCCGTTCACCGGGGCGTAGCCGCCGTACCGTAGCCGCATGCCTACCCTCGGCACCGGCCAGCGTCAGCTCGGCGACGTCCGGCACCGACACCTGGTGGAACAGGGGTGCGGTCAGCTCTCAGGCCCTTCGAGGGTCACCGACGGTCACGCTTACCGGGTGCCACGGGAGCCGCGCAGCCGGGAGAAGAAGCCCTGGCCGTCGGCGGAGCCGTTGCCGCCGGAGATGACCGCCGGCTGCTCCTCGTCCCGCAGCTTCGCCAGTTCGCGCAGCAGCCGCTCCTGCTCGGCATCGATCTTGGTCGGTGTTTCGACCACGACGTGGATGTGCAGGTGGCCGCGTCCGACCGAACGCAGGTGCGGGACGCCCCGACCGCTCATGGTGATCACGTGGCCGGGCTGGGTGCCGGGCTTGACCGTGATGGTCTCGCTGCCGTCGAGCGTGTCCAGCGTGCAGGTGGTGCCGAGCGCGGCGGCGGTCATCGGGACGCGCAGCTCGCAGTGCAGGTCGTCGCCCTCCCGGGTGAACACCGGATGGGGGCGCTCCTGGACCTCGACGTAGAGGTCGCCGTTGGGGCCGCCGCCCGGGCCGACCTCACCCTCGCCGGACAGCCGGATGCGCATCCCGTCCTCGACCCCGGAAGGGATCTTGACGGTGAGGTTGCGCCGCTTGCGGACCCGGCCGTCGCCGCCGCACTCCCGGCACGGGTGCTCGATCACCGTCCCGGTGGCGCCGCAGCGGGTGCACGGCCTGGAGGTGACCATCTGCCCGAGGAAGGAGCGGGTGACCTGCTGGATCTCCCCGCGCCCGTGGCAGACCGGGCAGGTCACCGGATGGCTGCCCGGCGCCGCGCCGTCCCCGGAGCAGGTACCGCACACCACGGCGGTGTCCACGGTGATGTCCCGGGTCGTCCCGAAGGCGGTCTCGGAGAGGTCGAGCTCAAGACGGAGCAGCGCGTCGTTGCCCCGGCGCACCCGCGAACGCGGCCCACGGCTGGCGCCGCCGCCGAAGAAGGCGTCCATGATGTCGCYGAGTCCGCCGAAGCCGGCTCCGAACGACGACCCGCCGGCTCCCCCACCGGGCGCCAGCGGATCCCCGCCGAGATCGACGATCTGGCGCTTCTCCGGGTCGGAGAGGACCTCGTAGGCCGCGGTCACGGCCTTGAAGCGAGCCTGCGCCTCAGGGTCGGGGTTGACGTCGGGATGCAGCTCGCGGGCAAGCTTGCGGTAGGCCCGTTTGAGCTCGTCGTTCGAGGCGTCCCGGCGTACGCCGAGCACCTCGTAGTAGTCGGTGGCCATCAGTCGGCACCCAAGAGATCACCCACATACTTGGCGACGGCCTGGACGGCCGCCATGGTTCCCGGATAGTCCATCCGCCTTGGACCGACCACCCCCAGGCCACCCAACGCGGACGCCCCGCGACCGTACCCTGTCGCTACCACCGATGTGGAACGCAACGCATCCACGTTGTTTTCGTGGCCAATACGGACCGTGACGGTATCGAGGTCCCGTACCTCGCCGATCAGTTTCAACAGAACGACCTGCTCCTCCAGAGCCTCCAGAAGCGGACGCAGCGTATCGGCAAAGTCGATGGCGGAACGCGTCAGGTTGGCGGTACCCGCCAGAGCGATCCGTTCCTCCGGCTTGTCGACCAGCGCCTCCATCACAACCGTGATCAGCATGTTCAGGTGCGGACGCAGCCCCGGCCGGGCCTCGTCCGGCAGGTTGGCGACCGCCTCGGGCGCGTCCGCCAGCCGGCGCCCGTTCAGCGCCGCGTTGAGCACGGTGCGCAGCTCGCTGACGGTCGGGTCGTCCACCGGCTCGGGTACTTCGACGACCCGCTGCTCGACCCGTCCGGTGTCGGTGATCAGTACGAGCAGCAGGCGCACCGGCGTGATCGTCACGATCTCGATGTGCCGGACGCCGCTGCACGACAGCGACGGGTACTGCACGACCGCGACCTGGCGGGTCAGCTGCGCGAGCAGCCGGACCGACCGCCGGACCACGTCGTCGAGATCGATCGCGCCCTCCAGGAAGCTCTGGATGGCCCGCCGCTCGGCCCGGGACAACGGTTTGACCCCCGACAGCCGGTCGACGAAGAGGCGGTAGCCTTTGTCCGTGGGAATCCGGCCGGCGCTGGTGTGCGGCTGGGTGATGTAGCCTTCTTCCTCAAGTGCGGACATGTCGTTACGGACAGTAGCAGGAGACACCCCGAGCTGGTGGCGCTCGGCCAACAGCTTGGRGCCCACGGGTTCGTTGCTGAGCACGAACTCCTCAACGATGGCTCGAAGTACGTCCAGCCGCCGTTCCTCCAGCACGCCGTATCACCCCTTTGCCACGCTGAAGCCGCCGGGCGAGGTCAGCGACGACCACACGAAGCCACCGAGGCCGCCGAGGCCAGAAACCCGCCGGCGGGACGCTCTGGCACTCGATTGCCGCGAGTGCCAATTGTAGCCGTCCTGGCGACCAGGCGAGACGGACAAATGTGTCACCGCCACCGGGAGCTTGAGGAGTGTTTCCCGGTGACGGCCGCGGCTAGTCCGATAGAAGAGCGTGTATGACGGTGTCGGCGAGCAGCCTGCCGCGCAGGGTCAGCAGGACGCGTCCCGCCGCCAGCGCAGGGGGATCCACCAGCCCGTCGGCGGCGAGCCGGGCGGCCTGGGACCGCCCCGCGGGGGTGAGCTCCTCGGCCACGAGGCCCTCGGCCAGGCGCACCTCGAGCATGACCCGTTCCATGCGCGCGGCGGCGGCGTCCAGCTCCTCGTGGGCCGCCGCGGGGCTTGCGCCCGCGGCGAGCCGGGCGCTGTAGGAGGCCGGATGGCGCACGTTCCACCAGCGGACACCCCCGATGTGGCTGTGAGCTCCCGGCCCGAAACCCCACCAGTCGGCACCCCGCCAGTAGCCGAGATTGTGCCGGCTGTGAGCGGCGGGCCCACGCGCCCAGTTGCTGATCTCGTACCAGCTCAGGCCGGCCGCGGTCAGGGTCTCCTCGGCCTGCTGGTAGCGGTCCGCCATGAGATCGTCGTCGGGCGGGAGCAGTTCGCCGCGCCGGATCCGCCGGGCCAGCCGGGTACCGTCCTCGACGGTCAGCGCGTACGCGCTGACATGGTCGGGATCGAGCGCGACCACCGCGTCCAGACTCGCCTGCCAGTCCCGGGCGGACTCGCCGGGAGTGCCGTAGATCAGGTCGAGGTTGATGTGGGCGAAGCCGGCCTTGCGCGCCCAGCTGACCACGTCCGGGACGCGTCCGGGGGTGTGCCGGCGGTCGAGCGCGGCAAGCACGTGCGGACGGGCGCTCTGCATCCCGAACGAGATCCGCGTGTACCCGGCGGCGGCCAGCCGCTCCAGGGCACCGGCGTCCACGGACTCGGGGTTCGCCTCCGTGGTCACCTCGGCGCCGGCGGCGAGGCCGAACTCGGCGTCGATCATCCGGAGCAGCCGCTCGAGGTCCTCGGCGGGCAGCAGGGTCGGCGTCCCGCCGCCGACGAAGACCGTCGAGACCGCGACGTCGGCCGGGCCGAGAACGGACCGGGCCAGGCGGAACTCGGCCGCCAGCGTCTCCACGAACGTGCCGATCGCGACCCCCGGCCCGAGTTCGGTCGCGGTGTAGGTGTTGAAGTCGCAGTAGCCGCAGCGGGTCGCGCAGTACGGGACGTGCACGTAGACCCCGAACGGGCGGCTGCCAAGGGTGTCCGTGGCCCGCGCCGGGAGCACGCCATCCCACGCCTGGAGGCTGCCGTCAGCGGCTGGGGAGCCCGTGCCCCGCGGGCCCGCCGGGCCTCCCGCGTGAACCGGGCCTGCCGGCCTGTCCGGCCTGTCCGGCTCACCGGGACCGGCTGCGCTGGGCTGGCCGAGGRCTGACACGGCCGTCGAGATGTGCGGCATGGCCATAGTGTGCCCGACTCGCAACGCTGTGCCTGCCTTCAAGCCCGCTTCCAAGCCTGCCCTCAACACCCACCTGCCGTTCCGGCGATCGCGCGTCCCACCCACCGGACGTTCGGACGACAGCCGCCTCATGATCTTTGTATTCAGTTATCGGATTTGTCGGATTCAACCGTCCAATACGCCCGTCGAATGGGCCTGGAACCCCACCGGAGCACCAGCCGGCAGTGACGTTGACCTGACATTGATAATCGACTGGTCAATATAGGTGAAGCGTCGTGAGTTCGTGGTCCCGCGTCCGGAAAACTCAATCACATGAATGACGACGCCGTGCGCGGTGTCCTCGACAACATCGAGGATCTTCTCCCCCCTCACGCGACGGAGTACCGATCCGGCACCCTGGCCGGATCGGTCGGTCCCGCCGGCCATGACGAACCCGCCACCGAACCCATCCGACTACCCCCCTCGTCCGCACGAACCCCCTGAGCTGCCCGAACAGGCAACCCGAACCGCCCAGGGGCCCGGGCCTCCCGGACCGGCTCGCGCAGCCGCCGGCTCCGGGAGGAACCCCGCGGAGACGAGAGGGTCACGGCCGCGCCGGCGGCCGAGAGACGGCCGGCCGGAGTCACCGCCCGGCCACGGACGGCAGGACTATTTCCCGCTCTTGGACGCGTCCGTGGACAGGGCCGCGATGAATGCCTCCTGCGGGACTTCGACGCGGCCGATGGTCTTCATCTTCTTCTTTCCTTCCTTCTGCCGTTCCAGCAGCTTGCGCTTGCGGGTGATGTCACCGCCGTAGCACTTGGCCAGCACGTCCTTGCGGATGGCACGGATGTTCTCCCGGGCGATGATTCGGCTACCGATCGCGKCCTGGATCGGCACCTCGAACTGCTGGCGCGGGATCAGCTCCCGCAGCCGGGAGGTCATCGCGACCCCGTAGCCGTACGCCTTGTCCTTGTGGACGATCGCGGAGAACGCGTCGACGGTCTCTCCCTGCAACAGGATGTCGACCTTGACCAGGTCGGCCACCTGCTCGCCGGCCGGCTCGTAGTCGAGGCTGGCATACCCCCGGGTCTTCGACTTCAGGGCGTCGAAGAAGTCAAAGATGATCTCTCCGAGCGGGAGCCGGTACTTGAGCTCGACCCGGTCGGTCGACAGGTAGTCCATCCCGTCCAGCGTGCCGCGCCGACCCTGGCAGAGCTCCATGACCTGGCCGACGAAGTCGGACGGCAGCAGCACCATGGCATCCACGACCGGCTCGTGGACCTCGGAGATCTTTCCCGCCGGCCAGTCGCTCGGGTTGGTGACGATCGTCTCGCTGCCGTCCTCCATGACCACCCGGTAGACCACGTTCGGCGCGGTGGAGATGAGCGTGAGGTTGAACTCCCGTTCCAGACGCTCCCGGACGATCTCCAGATGGAGCAGCCCGAGGAAGCCGCAGCGGAAACCGAAGCCCAACGCCGCGGACGTCTCGGGCTCGTAGGTCAGCGCGGCGTCGTTGAGCTGCAGCTTGTCCAGGGCCTCCCGCAGGGCGGGATACTCGCTGCCGTCGATCGGGTACAGGCCGCTGTAGACCATCGGACGCGGGTCACGGTAACCGGCCAGTGGCGCCTGGGCCGGGTGGGCCGCCGAGGTCACGGTGTCCCCGACCCGGGCCTGCCGGACGTCCTTGACCCCCGGGATGAGGTAGCCGACCTCCCCGGCGGACAGTCCCTCCCGCGGGATCGCCTCCGGCGAGATCACCCCGACCTCGAGGGTCTCGTGGCTCGCCCGCGTCGACATCATCAGGCAGCGGTCCCGGGCGGTCAGCCGGCCGTCGACCACCCGCACATACGTGATCACACCCCGGTAGGTGTCGTAGACGCTGTCGAAGATCATGGCTCGCGCGGGGGCGTCCGGGTCGCCCATCGGCGCGGGGACCCGCCGGACGATCTCGTTGAGCAGCTCGGGCACCCCCTGGCCGGTCTTGCCCGACACCAGCAGCACGTCGACGGGGTCGCAGCCGATGATCTGCCCCAGCTCGGCGGCGTACTTCTCCGGCTGTGCGGCCGGCAGGTCGATCTTGTTGAGAACCGGGATGATCTGCAGGTCGTTCTCCAGCGCCAGGTACAGGTTTGCCAACGTCTGCGCCTCGATACCCTGAGCCGCGTCGACGAGCAGCACCGCGCCCTCACAGGCCGCAAGCGACCGACTGACCTCATAGGTAAAGTCGACATGGCCAGGAGTGTCGATCAGATGCAGGACGTAGTCGCGGCCGTCGTCGGCCTGCCACGGCAGCCGGACACTCTGCGCCTTGATCGTGATGCCGCGCTCGCGCTCGATGTCCATCTTGTCCAGATACTGGGCACGCATGTTACGAGCCTCGACGACACCGGTGACACCGAGCATCCGGTCGGCGAGCGTCGACTTGCCGTGGTCGATGTGAGCGATGATGCAGAAGTTGCGGATCGACGCCTGGTCGACCRATGCCTGGTTGATACGACGGGGGTCGGAGGCTGGGGGCACGCGGAGTCTTCTCGTTTCGTCGGGATGGACTGTGTCATCGTGCCAGGCMCTGACACGCAAGGCTCGGCATACCAGGAGGCTCGGCGCAGCAAGCACCGACGTACCAGAGCGCTGGCGCGCAAAGCCTGGCGCAGCAAGCACTGACGCGCCAGAGCGCCGGCGCGCAAGGCCCAGCGCAGCAAGCACCGACGTACCAGAGCGCCGGCGCGCAAGGCCCGGCGCAGCAAGCACTGACGCGCCAGGGCGCTGGCCGCGCAAAGCCCGGCGCACCATGGCCCGACACAGGCCCGGCGCGGCCCTGGTGTGCCGGACTCACCCGTCGGACGCCGATGGTCACATCGGTACCCACCCGCCGCAACAGCCCCCGGACACCGCGGTCAGTCCCGGCCGGTGGGCGCCACTGGCACGCCCTCCGACACCGTTCGTGGGTAAGTTGGTAAGGTTACCGATGTTTCCCGGGGCCACCCGGCTTCCCCGGTGCCATCCACGCACCGGCCGGACGCCGGCAGGCCAGTCGCGAGCAGGCCAGTCCTGGGCCGACGCCGGGGCTCAACCGACTTTCATACCGATTCGACTTCGACGACCAGGGGTTCTTTCGCGTGGCCAATATCAAGTCGCAGATCAAGCGCAACCTCACCAACGAGAAGCGACGGCTGCGCAACAAGGCCGTGAAGTCCGAACTGAAGACGCTCATCCGCCGCTTCCGGGAAGCCGTGGAGGCGGGCGACCAGGAGCGTGCCGGCCTGGAGCTGCGCATCGCGTCGCGCAAGCTGGACAAGGCCGTGAGCAAGGGCGTCATCCACGCGAACCAGGCCGCCAACAAGAAGTCGGCGCTGGCCACCCGGTACGCTTCGCTGACCAAGGTCTGACGCCACCCGTCCGACGCGTCCACTCGTACGCCGTCCGCCCGTCCCTTCCCCGACCGGGCTCCGACCGGAGCCGGGCCGGTTCGGCTGAGCGGGCGGCGCGAGGCGTCTGTCCGTGGGATGCCCGTCCGCCCAACCTCCCACAGGTTCGTCGGTATCCTGCGGGCAGCCCGGAGAGCCGGTACACATACCTGGTGCTACCGGTACCTGGTGCTACCGGCTGGCTGCCAGGGACGTCGACGTTCTGATGGCGGCCGGGGAAACCCGCGGCATGCCGGATCTCCCAGGATGGCTTCCGAGGAGCGCCGGAATCCGTGCTGTCAGTCCGGCGGCGTTCCGGAGGCCGGCGGTTCGTTCTCCGCGGGACGGCTCCGTGTGTCGTCCGCGGCCAGCATCTTCTTGATTGCGTCGTTGTAGGCCGCCATGACGGCCGCTGTCAGCGGCAGCACCACGATCACCCATGCGCTCGCCAGATCAGCCAGGGCGATCAGGACACCGAGCAGGCTGCTGCCGGYCAGGGTGCGGCTGGTGGAGAGGAACCTGTGCGGTCGCCCGACCGGGTCGCTGGTGACCGAGGATGACGCTGGTTCCGACATCGGTGTGCTTCCCCGCTCCGGGCCGATCCGGTACTCAGCGGCGCTCCGCCCCGAATCACCCTGGCTGAGATCACACCGGCTCAGACCACCCCGCCCCGAATCACCCCGGCTCGGATCACCCCGGCTCTGGTCGTCCTGCGCCGCTCCGTCCGTGTCTTGGGCACCCCTGTCCGTTTCCTCTTCCTCCCCGTCCTGGCCGTCCTCGCCGCCTCCGTCCCGATCACTTCCGTTCGGGCCGGCTTCGTCCGGGTCGTCTCCGTTCGGGCCGGAGGAGTCCTCCTGATCGGGCTGGGGCGCACGCAACGTCACCGCCGGGCTCCCGCCGGACGGCCACGGGCCGACACGATCTGAGTAACAAGCCTTTCCAGCCCGTAGACCGGATCCACGGCGCCGCCCTTGACGGCCGCATCCGCGGCGCTGACCGCGCGCATCGCGTAGGCCAGCCCTTCGTCGCTCCAGCCGCGGGCCGCCCGCTGGGAACGTTCCACCTTCCAGTCGGGCATGCCGAGGCTGCGGGCCAGCTCCCAGGTGGAGCCACCGCCGGCGGCCGCGACCCGGGCCAGGTCACGCAGCCCGGTGGTCATGGCGCTCACGACAAGGACGGGTGGGACGCCGCCCGCAAGCGTCTGGCGCAGCACGGTCAGGGCCTCGGGCAGGTCTCCCGCGATCGCGGCGTCCGCCACCGCGAAACCGGTGGCCTCAGCCCGGCCGCGACGGTATCCGGCAACCAGGGCCTCGCTGATCGTCCCACCGGCGTCCGCGACCATCTGATCACATACCATCGCCAACTCGCGCAGATCGCTACCGACCGCGTCCACCAGCGCCTTCACCGCGCCCGCGCTGATCTGGCCGCCGAGACGGCGGACCTCGGCCGCGACGAAGTCGTGGCGGTCCCGGGGACGGGTGATACGCGCCGCCGTGACGACCGTCGCACCGGCCGACTTCATCGCCTCCGCCAGTTTGCGGTTGCGTACGACACCGCTGTGGACGACGACGAGCACGACGTCGTCCAGCGGCCGGGCGAGATAGGCCAGCAGCGCCTCCCGTAGATCATCCGCGAGTTCCTGCGCGCCGCGGACCACGACCACCCGTAGCCCGCCGAACATCGATACGCTGGCCAGATCGACCACATCGCTCTCGGTGAACTCACCCGGCGCTCGGTCGACGATCTCCGTCTGCGGGTCGTGGCGCCGGGCGGCGTGGATGACGTCCCGGACAGCGCGGGAGACGAGCAGTTCCTCGTCACCGGAGACAAGGACCAACCGTGGCGGCGCGGATGTCGGCGGCACGCTGGCGAGCATGTCACAAGGACGGTACCCGGACCGCACGACCTGGTCAGGAACATCAAATGATTACGATCCGCCATCAACGTGTGAGCCAGATTCCGACAATACGTGACATTAATATCACCTGCACACCCAAAGTAATGACGGACAGTGTGATGAGGACACGACGCCCACGGCGCCGACGGACGGTCGCGAGCAGCACGACCGTGGCGGCGACGAGGGCCACGGCGCCGGCCGGGCCGGCTGGCCAGCCGATCTCCGCGCCGG
Organism: Protofrankia sp. BMG5.30; assembly: GCF_001983005.1. Classification (NCBI taxonomy): domain Bacteria; kingdom Bacillati; phylum Actinomycetota; class Actinomycetes; order Frankiales; family Frankiaceae; genus Protofrankia; species Protofrankia sp. BMG5.30. The sequence goes on from NZ_MOME01000010.1 coordinate 294,624, forward strand.
GTACGCGCGCCGCGACGTCCGCCACCGTGATCAACCATCCGCACGGCACACCCGCGAGGGTCGCCAGGAACCGGGCCAGCGGATCGTGGACGACCGCCGCCACCGTGGCGAGGACCCCGAGGATGGTCGCTGGTGCGACCGCGGCCTCGGCGAGCATGTTGGCGGGAACGGCTACCAGGCTGACCCCGCCGCCGATGGCGACGAGGACCGGCGAGCAGGCGACATGTGCCGCCGCGGCGACCGCGAGCGGTTCGGCCAGCCACCTCGGCAACCGGCCCGCCAGTGCGTCCCGCCAGCCCGGAACGAGGATCACCAGGCCGGCGGTGGCGGCAACCGACAGGGTGAAACCGACCGAACGAGCAAGATCGGGGCTGCTGAGGACGAGCACCAGCACGGTGGCCGCGAGCGCGGGCATGGCCAGCCGTGGCCGTCCGCTGCCGGCCGCGACGATCCCGATCAGCCCCATGACACCGGCACGCAGGACGCTCGGTGACGGCCGGGCCAGGATGACGAAACCGACCAGGGCCATCGCGACCCAGCCGGCCTGCACCCACGGGGCCAACCGGCTGCGCCGGACGACTACGGTCGCCGCGGCGATGATGATCGCGCAGTTCGCCCCGGAAACAGCGACAAGATGTGACATCCCGGCGGTCCGGAAGTCCTCCCGCACCTCGTCGTCGAGGTTGCTCGTGTCGCCGAGGACAAGACCCGGCAGCAGCCCGCGGCGCGGGCCGGCAAGCCCCGACGCGGCGTCGCGCAGACCCGCCCGCAGCTGACCGGCCGCCCGCTGCACCGATGAGGGCGGGCCGACCGAGGCCGGCGCGGCCCGGACGAAGACGACAGCCGCGACGGTGTCGCCTGCCCTCGGCGGCGCCAGCTTCCCCGAGGTGCTGACATGCTGGCTCGGCAGCAGATCCTCCCAGTCCGACGCGGTCGCGAGCACCAGTACCGGCTGCCGCAGCCGGATATCGTGCCCGTCCGCGGCCAGCCGCTCCACCCGCACCGGGACGATGACGAGATTGCCGTTGCCCCCCTGGCTGACCCGCGGGTCGCCGGTCACCGTGCCTTCGATGTCGGCGGCCGCCCGGGCCGCGCCGAGAGCCACGAGCGGACCAAGCGCGCGGGCCCGGGCCGGCAGACCCGCCGCCAGCACACCCGCGGCAAGACAGGCCAGACATGCCAGAACCGCGCCCACCGGCCGCCGGACCGTCCGGCGGCGGAGCAGGGTCACCGCGCACAGCGGTGTCACGCACAGCAACATCCCGGCGATCCACAGCACAGCCACCGGTGGCACGGCCAGCCCGGTGCCCGCTGCTCCCGCCCAGGCCGCAAGGGCCGGAGCAACCAGGCGCAGGTCGGGCGGTTGACGTTGTGGATCGTGACCAACAACGGTCATGTTCGTGCTCCATGCCACACGGCCACCGGCGAACCGACACGTTCTCCATTGCGTACTGACCGTCAGACGGTGACGAGCGGAAGAAGGTCGGCGAGCCGCTGATCACCGACTCCGGTCACCTCCCCCAGCTGCCGTGGGGAGGCGAAACCGCCGTGGGCCGCACGCCACTCGACAATCCGCTGGGCCAGCACAGGGCCCACGCCGGGCAGCGCGTCGAGGGCTTCGACCGTGGCCGTGTTGAGGTTCACCGGCGCCCCGGGCGCGGCGCCCGGCGAGCCCCCGCCACTGTCACCTCCGGCGGCACCGCCCGCGGGCTGGGGTGGCGCCGGTCCAGGGCGGCCGTCCACGAGAATCTGCTCGCCGTCCACCAGGCGACGCGCAAGCGCCAGGCCGGAGGTGTCCGTCCCGGGCAGCACCCCGCCGGCACGGGCCACCGCGTCCACCACCCGGGATCCTCCCGGCAGGGTGAGCACCCCGGGATGATGGACCTTGCCCGCGACGTCGACGACGACCTGTGCCTGTGGGCTCCCGGTGGCGGCAGACGACGGCGGTGCCGCCGTCGCCACGGCGCCGGCCACCGTGCCGTGCCCCGGGTTCGCGAGGTCCGTCACCTGTGCCGCCGGCGGAAGGGCCAGCACGGGCACCGGTCTGCCCCGCCAGGCGAACCAGCCGGCCGCCAGCGCCGCGACGAGGGCGACGAGCGCGATCAGCAACGCGCCACGGATGGCCGGGTCGACCAGCCCGCCGCGCAGAGTATGCGGCAGGCGTCCGGCCAGGCCGGATCCAACCCGCTGGATGATCGTCTGCCGCTCCCCGCCGCCGGGGCCGGCACGCTCGGCCAGTATCTCGTCGAGGAAGGAGGAATCGACGGATGCCGTGCCGGCCGCGTCGGACCGGGACGACCGGCTGTGCTCGCCGAACACGGGTGGTTCCCCCGGACGGGAGTCCGGCCCGACACGGCTCGGTTCCCCGTCGGAAGCGACCGGATCCGGGCTGGCGGGGTACGGCCGGTCGGGCTCCAGACTGTCGTGTTCTCCCGTGACCGGGGCATGGGTCACCGGAACACGTGGCCGAACCACGGCAGCCACACCCGAGCGGGTGGCGGCGCGGATGTCGGGGACAAAAGAAAGATCAGCCATGCCCGTGACGGTAGGACCCCGTGTCGTGGCGGTACATCGTGTATCCCGCATCTGTGGACAACCATGCTCTGTCCACAGGACACGGCAAGTGACGGACAAAACCGGCTATGTTCGGTACCACGGTCGACACGCAGCAACACACCCGATGCCCAACTGAAATGATCACGTATAGTTGTATCGCACAATCAAGTAGCGAAATGTCGAGCCGTGGGATACATCCCGTTGCGACCTGCCTCGAATGCCCGTGGCCGCCCTGCGTTCTCACTGTGCCGGCATCACCTGAGCGGTCCGCCTGACGGAGGATGAATGACGACTACCGGGAACAATGTCAGCCGCAACCGGAATCCACCAGACGACACCGGTACGGACCTGAGCCACCGGCAGATCGTCGCCATCATCATCGGGCTGATGACGGGTATGCTGCTCGCAGCGCTGGACCAGACCATCGTCGCGACCGCACTGCCGACCATCGTCGGTGAGTTCCATCGCAGTGACATGCTTTCCTGGCTGGTCACAGCCTACCTGTTGACTTCCACGATCTCCGCCCCGCTGTACGGGAAAGCCAGCGACCTCTACGGGCGCAAAACCGTCCTACAGCTGTCCATCACGATCTTTCTGATCGGCAGCACACTGTGCGGGCTTGCCCAGTCGATGTACCAGCTCGTCGGATTTCGCGCTCTACAGGGCCTTGGTGCCGGCGGCCTCATCTCCCTGGCCTTCGCCGTCATCGGCGACATCGTCGCACCCCGGGAACGGGGGCGCTACCAGGGATACTTCAGCGGGGTCTTCGGCGCGTCGAGCATTCTCGGCCCGCTCGTCGGCGGTTTCCTGGTCGATCATGGGTCATGGCGCTGGGTGTTCTTCGTCAACCTTCCGGTCGGGCTCGCCGCGCTCGTCGTCATCAACCGGACGTTGCGACTACCGTTCCGGCGACGCCGGGCGGCCATCGACTGGGCCGGCGCCATCCTGCTGGTCACGGGTCTGAGCGCCATCCTGCTCGCTACTCAGAGTGGAGGCAAGGGCTTCGCCTGGCTCTCCTGGCAGATCGCCGCGCTGATCGCCGCGGGAGTCGTACTGATCGTTTCTTTCGCGCTGCGTGAACGAGTGGCGCCGGAAGCCATTCTCCCACCACGGCTGTTCAGCAACAGCATCTACACGGTGTGCGCTCTGCTGAGCCTTGTCACCGGTACCTTCATGTTCGGGGCGATTATTTTTCTCCCGCAGTATCTACAGATCGTCCATGGCGCGAGTGCCACCGTCAGCGGGCTGCGAATGCTCCCGCTGCTCGCCGGTATTCTGCTGACGTCCATCGGGTCCGGYCGGCTGATCAGCGCTACCGGGCATTACAAGCGGTTTGTCGTCGCGGGCACGGTCGGGGTCACCATCGGGTTCTTTCTGCTCAGTCGTGTCAGCGCCGACACGGGCGCGCTGGAGCTCGGCCTGTGGATGTTTGTCACGGGGCTCGGCCTCGGCTTCCTCCTGCAGAACGTCCTGYTGGCCGTACAGAATTCTGTCGATCCGMGGGACATGGGCGCCGCGACCTCCAGCGTGACATTCCTGCGCACCATGGGAGGCGCCATCGGCGCGTCCGCCCTGGGGGCGGTGCTCACCACCCAACTGGCCACGAACATCGCCCTGCGAATACCCGGCGCGCAGCCCGGAAATGCCGCCGCCAACCGTTTTGTCTCAACTCCGCGCGATGTCGCGGGGCTGGCCGCACCGATACGTGAAGCGGTACGAACCGCCTATGCCGACTCACTCGGCCGGGTCTTTCTGGTGGCCGTTCCGATCGGGATCGCAGCATTCGCGATCAGTCTGTTCCTCCGGGAGGCCGAACTGCGCGGATCGACCGCCATCTCCCGGACCGACGCATCGGACGACACGGTGGGAGCCGACCTCACCGACAGCAGCCATGGCTCCGGGCCGGGAGCGAAGCGATCGACGGCCAGCGCCTCCAGGGAATAGATTGTTGCCCGCACAACTGACTTCGGGGCCGCATGAAAATGATCATGTGAGCAGAGTCTGCGAAGTCCTGGGAAGAACCCGCTCGCGGGAACACGACTCGTAGGAGAAGGCCTGAAGAGGAGATCATCATGACCGTACCGGGCACCGCCATCGAGAACCTCACCGGCACCTGGACGATCGACCCCGCTCACAGTCGGTTCGGCTTCGCCGTCCGACACGCGATGGTGGCGACCGTCCGGGGCAGCTTCAGGTCCTTCGARGGCACCCTGCACCTCGACGGCTCCAGGCCCACGGCCTCGCATGCCACGATCAGCATCAACACCGACAGTATCGACACCGGGAACTCCGACCGCGACACCCACCTGCGCTCCCCCGACTTTCTCGACGCTGACACGTATCCGACGATCACCTTCACCGGCACGGGCATCAAACCAGGGGACGATCCGGACAGCTATGTGGTCACCGGCGACCTGACCATTCACGGCACCACGCATGTGGTCGAGGTGGCGGTCGAGTTCCAGGGCAGCGCGGTGGACTCGTTCGGCAACAGCCGGGTGGGGTTCGCCGCCACGTCCTCCCTCAGTCGGAAGGACTTCGGCCTCACCTGGAACGCGCCGCTGGAGGCGAGGGTGTCCTCATCAGCGACACAGTCAAGATCGACGTTGACATCTCGGCCATCAGGACGTCCTGATCAGAACTGCGCAGGGCCAATGACCGGTGGCCGCGTGGTGGTCAGGAACTGCCTCGATCCAGAATCCAGGACCGCGCGAGGCCGCCGACGGGCCGGCAGCACCGCTCCGGCCAGGGCATCCCGGTATATCCGGTGCACCCGGCCGGAGCCGCCCGTCACCGGGCCGGCGGGCGGCGGGCGGGCGCGACACGAACGGCCGGGACGCCGCTGAGTATCGGAGAAGGACCGTAGCGGTAAGGAGCGGGCGCCGGCCAGGGCCGGTATCGAGGACTGGCGGCACCCGACGCGGGGAACCCCCTTGTCCAGGGCGGGGAACCCCTTGTCCAGGTCGGAAGGTATGAGCGGCCCTGGAGATGGCGATCATGATGACGACGGCAGAGACGCACCGCCACCACGGCGGAGCTTCGAGCGCGGTCTGGATGGCAGGACTCTTCCTGGGGATCGCGGTGACGGTTCTCGGCGTGCTCCTGGTCGCCCACCCCTTCGCCGCCGCGCGCACACTGGCGATCCTGATCGGCGCTGGGCTGGTGCTGGCCGGGATCATGGATATGGTCGCGACAGCCCGTGCGGGCGAGGAGACTGCCAGCTTCTTCGGCGTCCTGCTCGTGATCGGCGGGATCGTCGTRCTCGCCTGGCCGGGTGTCACCTTGCGGGCGGTGGCCCTCATCGTCGGAATCTGCCTGCTGGTGGCTGGCGTCGCGCGTATCGCCATGGCCGGCTACGCGCGCGGGCACGGACGCTCATGGGGGTGGGGTGTGTTCATCGGCCTCCTGGCGATGGGCATCGGCATTCTCGCCCTGGCGTGGCCAGCGGCCACCGTCTTCATCCTGGCGGTGCTATTTGGGATCGAGCTGATCGTGCATGGCATCGGCCAGATCGCGCTCGCTCTCGCGGCCCGCCGGGAGTCACGGGCCTGACACCCCGGGAGCGGCCCCGCCGAGCATCGGGCACCACGGGGCCGCTCCGGTCATCCGCGTTGCCAGACGCTCGGCAACCAGAGCGCGGCAARCAGAGCGCGGCGCACGACGGCTGGCCTGCCCGACACGCTCGATATCGAACGTATGTTCGGGTATTGTATCTCTATGCCCCTCCAGTGCAGCCTGTTGACCAGCGGCGACCCCGCGGTCTCCATCAACCCCACGTTCAGCCGCATCCGCCTCGACGGGACGTCATGGGTCGACGTGGCGCCGGGGTGGCTGCGCGGCGCTGACGACCTTTACGGGACCCTCGCCAGCGAGGTCCCCTGGCGGCAGGGTCGACGGTGGATGTACGAGCGCATGGTGGACGATCCACGACTGTCACGGTGGTACAAGGCGACCGAGCCTCTCCCCCACCCCATCCTGGCCACGATATGTAGCTCTTTGTGCGCGCATTATCAGGTGCCGTTCGGCTCGGTCGGGCTCAACTTCTACCGCGACGGCGACRACAGCGTCGCGTTCCATCGCGACCGTGAACTGCGCAGGCTCGGTAACACCCTGATCGCGATCGTGACGCTGGGGGCGCGGCGCCCCTTCCGGCTCCGTCCGCGCGGTGGCGGTGCCGGTCGGACGCTGCTCCCCGCGTCCGGAGATCTTCTGGTGATGGGTGGCCGCTGCCAGGCCGACTGGGAGCATGCGGTCCCGAAAGTCGCTTCCTGCGGCCCGCGGATCAGCGCGTCCTGGCGGTGGGCCGCGTGAGGAGCCTCTTCGGCAGCTTCAGGACGCTCTCACGGACGCACCTGGAGCGCGTCATCCGGCTGGTGGCCCGCGGACGGAAGTCAATCATGGTCGATCGGGACCGCACCGGGGTGGACGGCCCGCGAACCCGCTCCGTCCACGTCGTCGGCCAGGGTGACCGGCTCCAGCAGATGCGGACCGTTGTTACGCACGTTGCCGACCTGGGTGTCGACCGGGTAGGCACGCAGCACCCCGGCTGGCGCGGGCCCGAGCATGCTGGTCAGCACCGCAGGATCGGCCAGGACAGGATCAAGCCAGTGCGACCAGGCCACCGGGGGAAGGACGACCGGCGACCGCGGATGCAGGGACTCCAGACCGGCCGGCGCCGTAGTGGTGATGATGGTGAAGGTCGCGAGCGTACCGCCCGTGGGCGGGCGCCACAGCTCGTACAGCCCCGCGAGCGCGGCAGGTTCGTTGTCGACTGGGCGTACCAGGTACGGCTGCGCGCGCCGGGCCCCTTCGGTCCGCTGCCATTCGTAGTAACCCGTGATCGGGACGAGACAGCGGCGGGCCCGCAGCGCGGCGCGGAACGCGGGTCTGGTCGCCACCGTCTCTGCCCTGGCGTTAATCATTTTGTTGCCGATGGCGGCATCCTTGGCCCACGAGGGCACCAGGCCCCAGCGCGCCAGCCGCAGCCGGGAGGTCGGTGTCGGCTGCTGGCCCGGCGGGATGACGACCACCGGGGCCGAAGCGGTCGGCGCGACGTTGAAGTTCGGCTGTACGCCGCCTGTTTCGTCACATGCGGAGAACGACTCTGCGAGCTGCTGCCCACCCAGGGCGTTGGCGTAGCGACCGCACATGTGTTCGCAGTGTGCCAGACAACCGTCCGTACCGCATGGTGCCCATCCGCGACCGCCCAATATCGGACGGCCGCCGGCGGTAACCGCTCACCGAGGCTGTACCCACCGAGGCTGTACCCGGCACAGCCGTATCCGCCGAAGCCATGCTCACCAGGGCCACGTCCGTCGGAAGCATGGCTGGCCGGGCGCGGAGCGCGGTATTCCTGCGCCGCACAGTCACCATACGGGCTGCCGTCATACGGGCTGCTACCACACGAGCCATTCGGCCGACATGACAAGGCAGAACAGGGAGACCGAGGCGAAGAAGACCACCCACAGTCCCGCGGGCATACCGGTCAGCCGGGCCAGCTGATCCGGATCCGACGTCGGCGCACGGCCCCGGCTGCGGGTCCGCTGCACCTCGATGATCGGCCGCAGTCCTCCGAAGAGGAGAAACCAGGTGATGGACATGGCGAACAGCTGCTGGGGACGGTCCGACGCCAGGACCGACACCGCCACGACAGTCCCGATGCTGAGCACGATGGACAACACACCGAAGGCGTTGCGGATGGCGACGAGCACCCCCAGGAGCAGGATGACACTCAGCCGCAGCATCAGACTCACCTGATTGGCCGCAAGCAGGGCGGCGGCGCCGAGGCCGAGCAACGAAGGCGTGATATAGCCGGCCGCGACCGTGACGACGACACCCGGCCCGGTCGGCCGCCCAGCCGACACGGTCACACCGGACGTGTCGGAATGCAGCCGGATACCACCGAGCCGCCGGCCACTGYCGACCGCGGCCAGCGCATGTCCTCCCTCATGGGCAATGGTGATCACATGCCGGGCCAGCGGCCACAACCGGCTGTCGAACACCACAACAAAGGCGATCACAGCACCTACCAGCGCCGTCCAACGYGGCGGATCCCCCGAACTGAGCAGATGCGTCCACTCGTCAGGCGTCGTACGTCTCCCATCCGATCGTGTCCAACTGGTGCCGCTGACGGCCTCTGGGATGCCGATGTGGCTCAGGTGGACCTGAGTATGCAATGCTGCGGAAAACGATCGTCGGGTGCCTGTCCGGCACGACCTGCCCGCCCTTCCAGCGGCATGGCGTTCCAACGGCCCACGACGACTCACGGTACGATCAGCCAGCCACTTTCCGTGGCCGGTCGAAATCGATCATCCCAACATGGSACAGTTGGGACAACACAGATAGGTCGGAGGGCAGGAGCGGGTGGCGGAACTCGTCTACAAGCCAGTGATCCGCTTCGCGCTCGGGTTCTTCAAGGCTCTCGATCTCAAGATCGACGTCCGGGGCCAGGAACACGTACCGGCTACGGGCGGATGCGTTGTCATCATCAACCACGTCTCCTACCTGGACTTCGCCCTCGTTGGCATCCCGTTCTGGCGCTCCCACCGCCGCCTGGTCCGCTTCATGGCCAAGCACGACGTCTTCTCCCACCCGATCGCCGGACCCCTCATGCGTGGGATGCGTCATATCCCTGTGGACCGGTCATCGGGCTCGGGCTCCTACCACCACGCGGTAGCGGCGCTGCGGGCCGGCGAGTTCGTGGGAGTCTTCCCCGAGTCGACGCTCAGCCGCAGCTTCTGCCTCCAGCCCTTCAAGACCGGGGCAGCGCGGATGGCCGTCGAAGCCAACGTCCCGGTGCTGCCGGTAGCCATCTGGGGCAGCCAGCGCATTCTGGCCAAGGGGCGGCCACGCAACTTCCGTGCCGCCCGCGGCACCCCGGTCTCGATCATCGTCGGCGAACCGATTCCGCCCACCGAGCTCACACCCGCGGCGACTGGCACCCAACTGCTCTCGGATGCCGTGTTGAAGCTGCTGACCGATGCCCAGCGTGACTATCCACCGCCGCCCCCGGGTGAATCGCCATGGTGGTTGCCGGCTCATCTCGGTGGCAGCGCGCCCGCATCCGAGACGGCCGCCCGGGAGCAGGCCGAGTCACGCGACAAGAAGTAACGTCCCGCATACGGCACCCGCGGGGATGCGAAGAGAGCCGGATCTTCTCGGAGCAGCCCGAAAACGCATCCGTTTCCCTGTCGGAAACGTCGCACCGCCAGCACATCCGAAGCAGCACGAACAATTTCACCCGGTAACGCCGGGGATCCGCCGGCCCGACAAGCCGGCAGCCCAGCCGTGAGCCGAACGATCTCCTGCCACGAATCAACCAAGCAACAACCATGGGTTGAGCAACCCATGGCCATCGATTGACCACAGCGGCCACTGAAGCCCACTGGATCAACTGGTAACTATCGACCAGCGCCCGTGGGAGGAACTGTCCGGGAGGCGACAGGCAGCGCCGTGCGCTTCACCCGGTCAACCACGTCCCATGTGTCAACAACGGTGATATGTCGCAATGACGACAACCGGCGGCGAGCGGCGGTCGCAGGTGGCGGCTGGCCCAGCGGCAGACGCCTACGTCCCGACCGGCTTATAGCACGGGGCCAAAAGTAGTTGGAAGAAGGGTACTCAGACATTTCGGCACCGCGACCGTCCAGCCCACACCCGCGGCCCGAGGCCGCACCAGGACAAGGCAAAGGCTACTAGCGGACAACATCCAGACCCCAAATGTGTCAAGGCTCTCTAGGGAAACCGGACGACCCATTGGTAACCTCAAGCACCAACAACATTTGTACCTACCCCACCTGGTTCACCAGTTCCACGTTTACACAGACCTACCTGTTCGTCGTCGACGGAGGCGCCCACGATGGCTGTACAAGAGCTGGCGATGCCTGCTACTAGCAGGGCCGGCACGGTGGTCGCGATCGGGCAGCAGGTCCGGGTCCCGAAGACCGCCGAGCTCGTCGCTGCACACCTTCGCCGCCGCATCGTGCGAGGAGAGCTCGTCGAGGGCGACGCCCTCCCGCCCGAGGCCACCCTCATGGAGCAGTTCGGTGTCTCCCGGCCGACGCTACGCGAGGCCTTCCGGGTCCTGGAATCCGAAGCCCTGATCACGGTCAGGCGCGGCGCGCATGGTGGCGCGCGCGTACACACCCCGAACGGAGACATCGCGGCTCGCTACGCCGCGTTGGTCCTGGAATACCGCGGGACGACCCTTGCCGACATCCACCAGGCTCGCGCGGTGATCGAACCACCGTGCGTGGCGCTGCTGGCGGCAAACCGTACCCAGGAAGACCTCGACAAGCTCCGGCTGGYGGTGAGCGAGACAGCGGCCGCCGTCAGCAGCGACGACCCCGGCCAGTACCTGCAGGCCGATCTCGCCTTCCATGTCCTGCTGGTCGAGCTTGCCGGGAACACGACRCTGTCGGTGCTGTCAGGGATGCTGCGTCACATTCTCGATCTCGCGACGCTGTCCCACCCGAACCCGGAACGCAGCGCCGAACAGCGGCTCGCCAGCCGTCGGCGCCTCCTCGAGCACGAGCGGGTCGTGGACTTCATCGAGGCGCGTGATGCCAGGGCCGCGGAAGAGCTGTGGCGTACGCACCTGCTGGAGACGAGCCAGGACCTGACCAACGGCCCGGTCGCCACAACCGTGCTCGATCTGCTCGGCTGACCGGCGAGGTTGTCRGCACACCACGACCGCTGGCCCGTCCGTGGCCCGGGCAACCGGGCATGCCGCGGCCCAGCCAGCCTGCCACGAGATACGGATCTCGAACGCGAGAAAAAATGATCGTGTCGTTTCCGGCCGGTAGTCAAATACGGCATATCATTTAGTTATTTTTGGAGAATCGGTTACCGACAGGTCGACGGAAGCCGCCCCGGACAGGACGGCTGTCGCATGTCGTCACAGTTGAGGTGAGCTGTTCGCCCGTTCCAGTGCGGCTGCCCGCGTCTCGAAGGGGCCATCGGCGAGCAGGCCGACAAGCGACCAGCGGACGGCCCACCAGCGGTGCCCCTCATCACAGACGACCTGGGCGGCATTACCGGAACAACGGATCGGATCAGCCTGGACACGCCGACGACCGGTAGCGCTCCGATGCCTGAAAGATGAATAGTGCAGCGCCGTCAATGGTCCRTCCACTCCTCGGTGCGCGGTGCCCGGTCATTCGACCATCCACCGACGGTGCGGCCCCACGCCACACCACTCAGGCAGAGTTGCATCCATCACCGGTGTTGTCAAAACACGTACCGTATCCACGGTATGACACCGACGACTTCGGCCTGACGCACATTGCCGGTGGTATTCATATGGACACAAAGCGAATTGGACACGCTACAGTCGGTAGATCGGCCGGGAACGACATTCCCGCGTCGCGAAAGCCGCGAGAATCGGCCGCCCAGATGATCGACCGACCCGAGGAGCAGGCTGGCGCGCGATGACGGAACCCGAGCAGGAGCAAACCCGATCGTCCATCCCGAGAAACCAGCTGGTACATAAAGGCGGACCTCCAACAGGAGCGAAGCCAGTTGACCAGCCTGCCCAAGGGGGCAGGCTGAGATGAACTGATCACAGAAAGTAAACATTCCGTGATCGGCCATCTGCTCCAGCGAACTGCTCCTGACGGCCATCAGCCAGCCGGGTGCGGGCGCGGATCAGAGGCCAGGCAGCGGCGGACCGCGGGCGCGGGCGCGAGGCTGTGGCGGTTTTCAAGACCGCCACCATCGGCCGCGCGGGCGCGGGCGCGGGCGCGGGCGCGGGCGCGGGCGCGGGCGCGGATCAGCGTAGCGGGTCGAAAGGCTCGAGTTCCGCCGGCAGACGGCCGGTGGCAAGTGCCTGCGCCACCAGTTGTCCGCTGACCGGCCCCAACGTGATACCCCACATACCGTGCCCGCCGGCCACGAACAGCCGTGGGGACGTCGTCCGGCCGATCACCGGAAGACCGTCAGGCGTGCAGGGACGCGAGCCGACCCATTCCTGCCTCCGGGAGGCCAGCTCAACACCGGCCAGCAGGGGGCGGACCGCGTCGACGATCGCGGTGATCCGACGCTGGTCCAGCGGCGCCCGAGGCTCTCGGAACTCCATCATCCCGGCGATGCGCAATCGGTCGCCCAACGGTGTGCAGGCCACCCGTTGGGCCGGAAAGTACAGCGGGCCCGCGGGCACGGCATGGGCTGCCACGCTGAAGCTGTACCCCCGCCCCGCCTGCACCGGGAGGCGAACTCCGAACGGGTGGGCGAGTTCGCTCAGCCACGCGCCACTGGCGACGACGACCGCGTCGAACAAGGCGCTCTCCCCCGTCGCGAGTTCCACGGCTATGTCAGCACCACGGTCACGGATCCCGCGGACATCGACGCCCTCCCGCAGCTCACCTCCGCGTACCCGGACGCTGTCGGCGAGCGCCGCCACGAAACGCCCAGGGTCGCAGAAACGCTGGCCGTCGATGCGGACCGCGGCATTGATCTCGTCGGTCAACACCGGTTGCAGGGCGCGCACCTGCGCACCGCCGAGCAGCTCGAAGTCGACCTTCTGGCCCGCCGCGCGGATCTCAGCGAGCTCGGTGACCAACGTCTCCCGCTCACGTGCGCTGCGGTAACAGGCCAGGAACGGCTCGGCCGAGGACGTCGGCACCCGCACTCCCCCGGCGGCCAGCTGGTCGAAGGCCTCGAAAGCCCTGCGGTTGACCGGCACGAGGTGCTCCATCGCCGCCCGCCACCGCCGCGCCGTGCTGTTGCGCGTGAACCCGGCGAGGAAGCGGAGCAGGCGCGGATCCGCGCGTGGCGGCACGTACACCGGAGATGCCGGGCTCATCACGGCGCGGACGCCGTAACGCAGCACCGCGGGTTCCGGCAGGGGTGTGGCCAGGCTCGGCGTGACCCACCCCGCGTTGCCCCAGGACGAGCCGGCCGCAACATGATCACGTTCGAGTACCGTGACCTGGACCCCGTGCTCCTGAAGGAACCACGCGGTGGACAGGCCGACCATGCCGGCACCCACGATGCCCACCCGCTCGGGCGCGCGGTACCGGGATCCGATGACAGCGCTGGCCGCCGGGACGGTCACCGAGCCGGAGGAACGACCGCCAGAACGGTTGATCACGCCACCTCACCACCCTCGCTGCTGTGCCCTTACTGATCTGGTAGCTCCGCTGCTCTGGCGCCCTTACCGTTCGGACGCCCACCGTCCTTGGCACCGCCGGGTCGACGGTCGATCGTTCCGGCTCACCAGRCACGTACTGTCGTTACCATGCGGCCGATGATGACGGCGGGCCCGGCATGATTCATACCGTTCTTGCCCATCTCACATGCCCGATGTGTCACCAGGGGCTGACCGCGGGGCCAGGGCAGGTGCGCTGTCCGGCGGGTCACGGCTACGACCTCGCCCGGGCGGGCTACCTGACGCTCACTGCCGGGCGGGCGAAGGCGCTCCACGGCGACAGCGCGGACATGGTGCRGGCGCGGGATGCCTTCCTCGGCGCCGGCCACTACACCGCGCTTGCTGATCGGCTCGCCGACAGGCTCACTGACAAGATCACCGACGGGCTCACCGGCCAGCCCGCGAGCAGACTCGTGGGCGCACCCGCTGCCAGCCACGGTCGTCAGGCGGCCAGCGGCGCGCCCCAGGACAGCGGCGTGGCCGTGGCCAAGGACAAGGACAAGGACAAGGACAAGGACAACGGTACGTCCGGCCGCGCACCGGTCGTCGTCGATGTCGGCGCCGGTACCGGCTACTACCTGGCGCATCTGCTCCGATCCGCTCCGGACGCGGTCGGTATCGCGGTAGACACGTCACGCTACGCACTGCGACGGGCGGCCCGGGCTCATCCGCGCATCGGCGCCATCGGCGCGGACGTACGCGACCCACTACCCATCCGGACCGCGACGGCGACACTTGTTCTCGACGTCTTCGCGCCACGAAATGTCGCGGAGATGCACCGCGTCCTGCGCCCGGACGGACGGCTGGCCATCGTGACACCCACCGCCCGCCATCTTGCCGAAATCGTGGGCCCGCTCGGCCTGGTCACCGTGGACGAAAGAAAATCCGAGCGGCTGCGCGCGAAACTGGCCGGATTCTTCGTCCGACAGGACAAGCTGACCTTCGACCTCGAGCTGTCCCTGTCACCGGACGACCTGTTGAATCTGGTGATGATGGGGCCCACCGCCCACCACCGGCGGGCGCCGGAGGTCCGTGCGGCCATCGAGGCCAGTTGGCCGCACGGCGCCCGTCCGACCGCGTCCTTCACAATCGAGATCCATGCTCCCGTCCCCGGGCAGACGGTCCACCACGTGGGCCCGCGACCGTTCGGCGATGACCGGCAAGAAAAACGGTAAGGACGAGAAAAAGGGCATCGGAGAATACCCAGCGAATTTTTGCGAGACCGGCAACGCCGGGTTTGGACGGGACCGAAGCCGGGTCGGCCGGAGGACAGGGACAGGGACGGTCAGGACAGCAGACGGGACTTCCAGGCGGATACCGCGTCCGGATCCGCGCCGTTGTCGGCCAGCCAGCCCGCCACGCCACCGCCGTGGCCGTCGATGACACCCAGCACCTGTTCGACGGCCGAAGACGACGTCCTGGCAAGATCGCGCGCGTTCCTGCCCCCGCCCGGCAGCAGCGGGCTGTCACCCATCCGTCGCAGCACCGCGGGCATGTTCGTGGCTGTGATCRCATAGTCCGCGAGCACCGCGTCCGCCCTGACGCCCGCGGCACGCAGCAGCACCGCCACGACAAGACCGRTCCGGTCCTTCCCGGCCGCGCAGTGGACGAGCAGCGGAGCGGGTGTCCGGGCCGCGAGATGAAGGATGTTGACCACCAGTGAGCCAGCGGAAACGATGATCGACTGGTAGAGCGTGCGCAGACCRCCGGCGAGCGCCGTAGTGGTCTGGGATGTCGGATCGTGGGGATCGACGTCGCCCAGCAGCGGAACCAGGTGGATGTCGGTCGCCTCCGAGGTCAGCGGGTGCGGACCGTCCTGCTCTACCGGCGAGCGCAGGTCGACGACCGTGCGAGGCGGCCAGGCCAGACCGTTCGACGGTGGCCGGTCACCGTGCAGGGGTGCCTCGCTGCGGTAGAGCACACCGGCCCGGGTCAGTCTGCCGTCGCTGGTGGGCAGCCCACCCAGGTCACGCAGGTTCACCAACTGATCGACAATCGTCTCACCGCTCATACGTCCGCTCCGTGTTGATCGTCCGATGTTGTTCTATCTGAGCACATCCACCTCCCCTGACGGCGACGTGAACTCCCAGCAACCTCACAGGTTGGATTCAGCAACGGTGAAGTCCGCCGGCCCACCGTGGATGGTGGCGCGCCGCAGGGACCCCGCCGGGCAGGGCAGGGCCGGCGCGACCCAGCGGACCAGCGGAATCACCAAAGGATCATTAAAGGATCACGCGGAGCCGAAAGCCGTGACCATGCTCTTCTGCTTCTTCTCCGCGTGCTCGTACCGCACCCTGCTCCGGCAGACACCCGGACAGGCCCTGGACTTCCTGAGCCGATGGAGGACGAACACCATGACCACGACAACGCTGGACCTGGCCGTGGCGACGCTGGCCCCGGGCACGGGCGTCGACCCGGCCGTGCCGCCCGCCGGCCGCCGCCCACGACCGCTGACCGTGATGGCCTGCGGCGTCGACATCGGCCCGATCAGAGCGCTTCTTGACGAGGAGGACCGCTCCCCCACCGAGGCCGTGCTGATCTACCGGGCCGTGACCGAAGAGAGCCCAGCCTTTCGCTACGAACTGGACATGCTGGCTGTGCTGCGCGGGATCCGGGTGATCTACCTGCCCGGGCACCGCTGCCCGGACCGCTCGTCGTGGCTGCCGGAACGCTTCTCCGCCCTGCTCGACGACGTCGCGCTGCGCCAGATCGTCCCCGGTATCGTTGACCACGACGTGTTCGTCTGTGGTCCGCACGCGTGGACGCAGGCCGTCCGGGACGCGGCGCTGCTCAGCGGTGTGCCGTCCGAGCAGGTGCACATAGTCGGGTGCGCATAGTTCGGGCACGCATGCTTCGGGCACGCATGCTTCGGGCACGCATGGTGCGGCCGGACATCGGCGCACCGGCCGCAGCGGCAGGGAGATTTTTTCGGCCCGCCGGGCGCTGGTGAGGCAGCCGGTCGTAGGATCCATGTTCCGTTCCGCTCGCGTTCCACTCGTGGATGCCGGCCGGTGGATGCCGGTCAGCGGATGCCCGCCAGCGGCTGCCGGTCAGAGGCCCGGCTGCGCGGCCGGGTGTGCTCACCGCCCACAAACCGGAAGGATCACAGGTGCCGACGACGTACGAGCACGAACTCGCGCGCGAACAGGCGTATGTCGACGTCCTGTACAACCGGTTGGACGACCTGCGCGACCAGGCCCGTGAGCAGTTGCGCGCGGTGCTGGTGACGGCGGGCACCGGCACGCCGCAGTCCCGGGTGGAGCGGGAGGCCTTCGCCGACGCGTACTCCGACCGGATCGACCGGCTCGACGCCGCCGAGGAACGGCTGTGCTTCGGCGCCATGGACCGCACCGACCATCAGCGCGTCTACATCGGCCGGATCGGCCTGTCGGACACCGAACACGAACCGATCCTGATCGACTGGCGGGCCCCGGTGGCCACCGCCTTCTACCGGGCGACCCTCGCCGACCCGCACGGACTGCTGCAGCGTCGCCACCTGCGGGCCAAAGGGCGCGAACTATGCGGCTTCACCGACGACGTGCTCGACCCCACCGCCGCCGACGCCGCCCAGGTGGCCGGGGCGAGCGGTGACACCCCGCTGCTGGAGGCGCTGTCCGCGCCCCGCTCGGGCCACATGCACGACATCGTCGCGACGCTGCAGGCCGAACAGGACAGGGTGATCCGCGCCGACGCCGGATCCGTCCTGGTCGTCGACGGCGGGCCGGGTACGGGCAAGACCGCGGTGGCCCTGCACCGGGCCGCCTACCTGCTGTACACCGAGCGGGAACGGCTCGTCCGCTCCGGTGTACTGGTGGTCGGCCCGAGCCCGGTGTTCCTGCGCTACATCGAGCAGGTGCTGCCCTCACTCGGCGAGACGGGTGTGGTCTTCGCCACCCCGGGGCGGYTGTTCCCCGGCGTCGACGCCACCGGTGACGAGGACGCCCGCGTCAGCGCGCTCAAGGGTGACCTGCGGATGGCGACGCTGGTGGCCGAGGCGGTGAAGAACCGTCAGCACGTGCCCGCGGAGGGGGTGGACGTCCGCTACGACGGCGCCGTRCTCCACCTGCCCCGGCGGACCGTGGAGAACGCCCGTACCCGGGCCCGGCGCAGCCGCCGCCCGCACAATCCAGCCCGGAGGATCTTCGTCCGTGAACTGACGGCCGTGCTCACCGACCAGGTGATCGCGAATCTTCCCGGTGGCCTGCTCGACGACGACGAACGCGAGGAGATCGCCGGGTACGTGCGCGCCGACCCGGCCGTGCGGGCGGTCTTCGACGCGCTGTGGCCACGGCTGACCCCGCGGCGTCTGCTCGCCGACCTGTTCGCCGAGCCGGCCCGGCTCGCCCCGGCGGCGCGCGCGGCAAAACTGACCGCTCACGAGCGTCACCTGCTGCGCCGTCCGGCCGACGCCCCGTGGACGCCGGCGGACGTGCCGCTGCTGGACGAGGCCGCCGAACTGCTGGGGGATCCGGACGTCGACACCGCGCAGTCGGCCGAGCGGGCAGCCACACAGGAGCGGCAGGCCGAGCGGGAGTACGCCCGTGAGGTCCTTGACGGGCTCGGCCTGACCGGGGCGGTCGACGTGGAGACGATGACCGCGGGCATGACCGAACGCTGGTACGGCCCTCACCGACGGCGCAGCGCCGTGGAGCATGCCAGCGGCGACCGGTCGTGGACCTTCGGCCATCTCATCGTCGACGAGGCGCAGGAAGTATCGCCGATGCTGTGGCGGCTGCTGTGGCGGCGCTGCCCGATGCGCTCGGCCACCCTGGTCGGTGATCTCGCCCAGGCTTCGGGCCCGGCCGCGGCGGGCTGCTGGGCCGAGGCGCTGGCCCCGCACATCGGCGATCGCTGGCGGCTGGAACGGCTCAGCGTCAGCTACCGCACACCCATGGAGATCATGGACGTGGCGGCTGACGTCCTCGTCGCGCAGGATCCCTCTGCCAGGCCGCCGCGTTCCATACGAGCCATCGGAGCGCCGCCGACGGCGGTGGCTGTCGATGCCGACCAGCCCGGCGGCGGTGCGCTGGTCGCCGCGGCAGCCGCGTGGGCGCTGCGCGCCGCCGAGGCAGTGGGCGAGGGCCGAGTGGCGGTGATCTGCCCGGTTGGTCTGCCCGAGCGGGTCCGCGCGGCGCTCGCGGCCGCGCCAGCGGCCGCCTCCGTCGGCGCGGCGGTCGCCCCGGCCGTCCCCATCGGCGCGGCGGACGTGCTGGCCGCCCCGATCGCGGTGCTCACCGTCGCGGAGTCCAAGGGCCTGGAGTTCGACGCGGTCGTCGTGGCGGAGCCTCAAATGATCATTGATGGTTCACGGCGCGGTCTCGCCGACCTGTATGTGGCACTGACCAGGGCCACCCGGACGCTGACCGTCGTCCACTCGGGCCCGCTGCCGGCGATCCTGRGCCGACTGGCCACCGAGCGGCGGCCGGCCGTCGACGGCGGGCCCGGGTAGCCGCTGATCCAGAGCTGCCCCGAGGCCAGCTGGCAGCCTGGCTCCCCAGTTGCCGAACACCGGCACGACAGCGGGATCACGCACCGGCGTCCGGATGGTGACCAGGCCCCCGGGCTGGCCACGGACCCGGACGAGGGGTCCCGGACCGTGCCCGGTCCGGGCAGGACGGCATGCGTGGTGTGTTCCGCGGCGTTCGGTGGGAACGGAACAGGGGTGCGCTACGGACAAACAAAGACACCGGGATCAACCAGGACCCCGACTGCTCGGCGGGACTCGATCATCAGCCTGGTCTGCGGGATCATCGGCCTGTTCTTCCTCGGGATCATCTTCGGGATCGCCGCGATCGCCTTCGGGGTGCGTGGGCGACGTGGCGGCGGGCGCCTGGCAACGRCCGGGCTCGTCCTGGGCGTCATCGACGTCGCACTGTGGATCGTTGGCCTGACGATGTCGAACGCGAACGCGCTGATCTGGTACTGACCAGTCACTGCCCGACGCCTCGCCCACTGTCTATATCCACCGTTATCCATGTTTACTCGTCCATGTTCACTGTCGACAGTCCACCGTCGATCCGGTCCCGCCACCGATCCACGTCGAGCAACCGGCGCGTCACGGTATGGGGTGGATACGGCCGGATGTCGTCGACAACGGCCGGCCGCTTCCGCCCCAGCGCGTCTGGACGATTTCGGCCGCGATCGACACCGCGGTCTCCTCGGGCGTGCTGCCACCGAGATCGAGACCGATCGGCGCCCGGATCCGGGCCAGCTGCGCCTCGGTCAGCCCGGCGGCCCGCAGGCGGGCGAGCCGGTCGGCATGGGTGCGCCGGCTGCCCATCGCGCCGATGTAGCCCGCCGGGGTGCGCAGCGCCGCCATCAGCAGCGGCACGTCGAACTTCGGGTCGTGGGTGAGCACGCAGATCGCCGTGGACGGGTCGACGGTGATCCGCCCGAGATAGCGATGCGGCCATTCGACCACCACCTCGTGGGCCGCCGGGAAACGCTCACGGGTGGCGAATACCGGCCGGGCGTCACACACGGTGACGCGAAACCCCAGAAACGTCCCGACGCGGGTGAGCGCGGCCGCGAAGTCGACCGCGCCGAACACGAGCATGCGGGCGGGCGGCGCGAACGCCTGCACGAACACGCCGATCTCGGTGCGGCCCCGCTGGCCGCGCGGCCCGTAGTCACGCCGTCCGCCGTGCCCCCGCGCGAGCATTCCCCGGGCGTCGTCGGCGACGGCCGCGTCGAGCCCGTCGGTGCCGAGGGTGCCGGCCACGCGGTCCGGCCAGACCGCCAGCCGGGCTCCCGGCCGCACCGGCGCGGTGGCCGAGTCGACGACGGTACCCACCGCCACCGGTTCGGCCGCGGCCACCGCTGCCGCCACGTCGCCGAACTCCGGCGCGCCGCGACGGTCGATGCGCTGCACGAAGACGCTGATGGTCCCACCGCAGGTCAGCCCGGTCGCCAGCACGTCGTCACCGCCCGGCCTTCCGCCTCCATTCAGCTCACCGCCACCGCCCGGCCCGCTGTCACCGCCCAGGTCATCGCCACTGTCCGGGCCGTACGTGGCCAGCGCCGGCTCACCCGTGGCGAGCACCTGGCAGGCCAGCTCGTACACCGCGCCCTCGACGCAGCCGCCGGAGACGCTGCCGACCGCATCCCCGCCGGTGCCGACGGCCAGCACCGCGCCGGGCGGACGCGGCGCGGACGAGCTGGTCCCGACCACGGTGGCGAGCGCGAACGGCGTCCCCGCCGCCCACCAGTGAGCCAGCTCCGGCAGCGCGTCACGCATGGGGCCTCCCTTACCGTGCCTTCCTTGCCTTACCGTGCCTGCCTGCCTGCCGTGCCTGCCGTGCCTGCCGTGCCATGCCTTCTCTGCAGTGCCTTGCCTTCCCCGCCGTGCCCGGCGGCGGCGGTGGGCCACCCTGCCCACCGCAACACATGGGACGCGGGAGCACACAGAGCGCGGACGCGGCAGCGCGCAGAGCCGGAGCTCACGCGGAGTGAGGTCACGATCTCCCGCCACGGCCCCGCCCGCCCGGACGGGCCCGGCTGCGATACTTACCGCGAGCGCTCCGCCAGGTTTTCAGGAGACGTCACACGGCAGGAACAGATCGGCACCGTCGTCGCTTCATCCTTGGTGAAGCGGCCAACAGACTTCCGTGAGGAGGCTCCGACCAGTGCTCGACCCTCGTGAGCTGTATGAGGTCGCCGACGATCTGCCGGAAATCGGCAGACCGGTGCTGGTGGAGGCCCTCACCGGTGTTGTCGACGCGGGTGGCGCGATCCGGCTGGCCCGCGACCATCTGCTGACGACGCTGGACAACCGCCTCGTCGCGACCTTCGACGTCGACCAGCTGCTCGACTACCGTTCCCGCCGTCCATTCATGATCTTCTCCGAGGATCACTGGGAGCACTACGACGAACCACTGCTCGGGCTGCACCTCGTCGACGACAGCGCCGGGACGCCTTTCCTGCTGCTGTCCGGCCCAGAGCCCGATCTGCAGTGGAAGCGGTTCATCGCCGCTGTTGGCATCCTCGCCGAGCGCCTGGGTGTCCGGCTGACCGTGGGCCTCAACGCGATCCCGATGGCCGTTCCGCACACCCGCCCGTGCGGCGTCACCGCGCACGCCACCCGCCGGGATCTCATCATCGGGTACGAGCCGTGGGTGCGGCGGGTCCAGGCCCCTGGCAGCGCCGGTCATCTCATCGAGTACCTGCGCGGGCGCGACGGCCTCGACGCGATGGGGTTCGCCGCCCATGTCCCGCACTACCTGTCGCAGACCGACTATCCGGCGKCCACCGAGAGCCTGCTCACCTCGCTGTCGAAGGCGACCGGCCTGATGCTCCCGCTGGACGGGCTGCGCTCCGCGTCGGCGGCCGTCCGCAGCAACATCGACCGGCAGTTGGCGAACGGCGGTGAGGCCGCGGCGCTGGTCACTGCCCTTGAGGAACAGTACGACACGTTCATCCAGGGCCGGACAGAAAGTGATCTTCCGGCGGCCGAGGACGAGGAGCTACCCACCGCGGACGAGCTCGCCGCGGCGCTGGAGCGTTTCCTCGCCGAGCAGACCGAGCCCGACGGCCCGCCCGACCTTCCCTCGAACTGACCAGCGGGCTCCCCGGCACCCGCTCCGTCCAGGTACCGGCGCCCGCTACCGGACCCCGGCAGCGGGACCCAGATATACCGGGACGGATTATTCGTAACCATTTTTGATACAGAGAGCGATGAAGCTTCCACCGGTCTGGCAGTAATCTTCCGTAAGCGTCGTCAGGGGACTACCCTGCCCGCAGGGCGCACCACACCACCCACCCAGAGCCTGCTCCCGCTCGCGGCGGGTCCGCACGAGGCGGGCTCGTTCGAGCGCGGGCCCGCAACGGAACATCCAGAAGGGACCGCAGATGACCACCTCCCCGGGGACTGTCCTGGTCACCGGAGCGTCGACGGGGATCGGCGCGGCGACCGTGCGCCACCTGACCGGCCAGGGCAGACAGGTGATCGCCGGCGTACGCCGGGAGGAGGACGCGACCGCGCTGAAGAGCGAACTCGGCGAGCGGGTCGTGCCCGTCCAACTCGATGTCACCGATCCGGAGGCGGTGGCAGCGGCGGCTGTCACCATCCGCGACGCTGTCGGGGCCGAAGGCCTCGCGGGCCTGGTCAACAACGCGGGTATCGCGGTCGCCGCGCCGGTGGAGTTCCTCCCCCCGGCGGAGCTGCGCCGCCAGCTCGATGTCAACGTCGTCGGCCAGGTGGCCGTCACCCAGGCGGTACTCCCGCTGCTGCGGGACGGGCACGGCCGGATCGTCAACGTGGGCTCGGTCGGCGACCGGATCGTCGCACCGCTGCTCGGTGCCTACACCGCGTCGAAGTTCGCGCTGGCCGCGCTCACCGGCACGCTGCGCATCGAGCTCGCGCCCTGGGGAATCGACGTCATTCTCATCGAGCCCGGCGCGGTCACCACACCGATCTGGCAGTCGGCGGCGGTATCCGCCGAACGGCTGTTCGCGACGCTGCCCCCGGCGGTCGACACGCTGTACGGCAAGCAGATCGCCGCCGCCCGCGCGGGCGCGAAGCGCAACGAGGCCGCCGGGATCCCCCCGGCGGAGGTCGCGAAGGTGATCGTGCACGCTCTGACCACCCAGCGGCCCCGTACCCGCTATCTCGTCGGCCGGGACGCCCACATCGCCGCCGCCGTCGCCCGGCTGCCACCGCGGCTGCGCGACCGCTTCCTCCTGCGCCGGACGCGGTGATCACGATCAGCCGTACCGACTGTCCGTAATCGGCCGGCTGGTCATGCGACCAGCCGGCCAGCCAGTCGCGGACCGGCCGCCACGGGTGTCAGCCGACGTGGACGAAGGGCCGCCGGGCCGGTTCGGGCTCGGCCTCGCGCAGCACCTCGCGGGTGACGGGTGCGACCTCGCCGACCCCGACGAAGAGAAATCGCAACAGGTTGAGCAGCGGATTTCCCTCGCCCCACTCGAAATAGACGTGTGGTCGCTCGCCGGTGAGGTCACGCAGGTACAGCAGCAGCGCCGCGATCGCGTTCGGCACCGAGGTACTCGTCAGCTTCAGGATCCGATAGCCGTGACGTTCCTCACCCCGGACGTCCAGCTCGCTTTCGAACTCGGACGCGTCCGGCACCGTCACCTCGACGAAGAGCAGCGGATCCCCGACGGGGATGTGCAGGTCGCGACGTTCCTGTCGCTCCTTGTCGGAGTACTCGGCGGCGTCGCGCAGGTCCGGTTCATTGGCGATCAGCCGCAGTTCACCGGCGTTGGCGGCTTCGGTGACGAACCGTGTCGCGGTGTCGTCCAGGCGGACGTCCGTGACGCGCAGCTCGAACGCGCGTATCCCACGCGACGCGAACGACACGACAATGATCGCCATAATGAAGAACGATCCGATGATCAGACCGTCCGGTCGTTCGATGATGTTCGCGATGGTGGTGTAGACGAAAACCGTCGAGATGGTCGCGAACCCGACGGTGTACGCGCGCCGATGCCGTTTCGCCGAGGCCAGCGTCACTGCCAATGACGCCGACGTGATGAGGACGAGCACGCCGGTCGCGTAGGCACCGGCCTGTTTGTCGACGCTGGCCCGGAACAGCACAGTGACGACGAACGCGACCACGGTGAACACGAGGACCAGCGGGCGGACCGCACGCGCCCAGTGCGGGGCCATGCCGTAACGCGGCAGATAACGGGGCACCAGATTGAGCAGCCCCGCCATCGCGGACGCCCCGGCGAACCACAGGATCGCGATGGTGCTGACGTCGTAACAGGTCCCGAAGACGTTGCCCAGCAGTTCGTGGGCGAGATAGGCCAGGGCGCGGCCGTTGGCGGCACCGCCCGTCTCGAATTCCGCCTTCGGGATGAGCAGGGTCGTCACCATGCTGCTGGCCAGCAGAAAAACGCTCATGATTATCGCCGCCGTGGTGAGCAGGTGCCGGGTTCCCCGGATCCGCCCGGCGGGACGCTCCTCGGTGTCGGACGCGTCCCCGCGGATGAGCGGCATCACCGCCACCCCGGTCTCGAAACCGGAAAGGCCCAACGCGAGCTTGGGAAATACTATGAGCGCCACCCCGATGATCAGCAGGGGATTCGGGTGCTCGGCCACCATCAGGGCGCGCCAGTCGTCGACGACGTGCGGGGTGCGCAGCACCTGGACCACGCCGGCCAGCACGACGACGAGGTTCAGCGTCAGATAGACCATGACCAGGGCGACCGCGATACCGAGGGCCTCGGTGAAGCCCTTGAGGAACACCGCGGCGAGCAGGGCGAGCAGCACCAGCGTGACCAGCAGGTTGTGGCCGTGCAGAAAGTGCGGAGCGTACGGGTTCTCAATGAGGTGTGCGGTGGCGTCGGCGGCCGACAGGGTGATCGTGATGAGGAAGTCGGTGGCGGCGAACCCCAGCAGGACCAGGACGAGCAGCTTCCCCGACCACCACGGCAGCAGATGTTCCAGCATCGCGATGGAGCCCTCACCGTGGGGGCTTGCCGACGCCACCTTGCGGTAGACGGGCAGTGCCCCGAAGAGGGTGAGCAGCACGAGAATCAGGGTCGCGACCGGGCTGAGGCTGCCGGCGGCGAGAGCGGCGATGCCAGGCTGGTAACCAAGGGTGGAGAAGTAGTCCACTCCCGTGAGACACATCACACGCCACCACGGGTGCAGCCGATGCTCGACCGATGGCTGGGTGTGCGGTCCTGCGTGCTGCCGCGACCGCTCGGCCAGGCCCTGGAGCAGCCAGGTACGTAGACGCTGGTCGCGCTGGCTTCTCCGGAGAGGCTCTACGACGGTCACTGTCAGTGCCTTCCATCGGATACGGAGTCGCGTTAAGGGTAAGGGTTCGCTCATAACCACATCCCGTAGTCGCCAGGCGGCCCATCGGTCGACCGTGAGTCACCACGAAGAGCAATGTTCGACCTGTTGGCGATGTTCGACCTGTTGAGGAAGCGCGACACAACGCGGCCAAACGAGCCGGAGTCTACGGCGCGGCCCCGCCACACGCAGAGGTGTCCGGATGAATGGTCACGAGGGCATCCGGTTGCATTCATCGCCCGTCCGCCCCGCCCGGCGCCCGGTCGTGTTGTTCGGTGCACGATCCCGCCGGCTATGATCATCAACACGTGGCCACCGTCACAAGAACATCGGCAAACGCGGCGGACCGGCCCGGCCGCGATCACCGGCGGACGGCGCGGGAGAGCAGAAGATTCCTGACGGTGAAAATATTCGTGACGCTACCGGAGATATCGGAAACTTTTCATTGATCCATCTGTTCCACCCTCGCTCCGCGACGGACGAGGGACATCCGGAGAACAGCGGAGGACGAACAGACGACAGCCGGCGGCGCACTGTCCCGGCCGGGTAGCCGGCGGGGCAGCGTGGATGAGCACGGTGTACGGATGAGCACGGTTCACAGAGGGGATGACAAGGATTATGGGACAGCCGACATTATGGGACAGCCGACATGGCGCGACCCGGCACGGCCGTACCGGCCCTGGAACAGTTCGGGCCACAACGGCCGTGCGGGATTATCGGCCGGCGGGTTACCCGGCCGGCGGCTGTCTGGATTCGTGGCCCGGGGTCGGCTTACTTGGCCGAGACGTTCAGCGCGGCGAGCGCCGAAGCCCAGCGAAAATACTTCAGATCGGCCAGATCGGCCACCGTTCTGATGTTGAATGCCTCTCGTAGCAGCTCGCCGTCACGGTCGGAAACCCCTTTCAGTGCTGACACCGGGGCGGCCAGGATCTCCGGCAGCTCCTTGTCCGCCCATGCCTTGTCCAACACTTTGTTGAGATCGATGGCAGCCATGCTTCCTCCTGCGTCCGACGGTCCCGCCATCCGGCCGGCGGCTCCGGTGTCCACAAGTATGATGCCGCACCCGGAAACGCACCACCGACACCCACTTCCCGGACGCCCGCCGGGTGGCAGATTCTTCGGACCATACGTCCACACCGATGAAATCCGGGAAATTCTTCTGAAACCGGTAGAATGCCCTGGGTAATCTGACTGGTAGGGCTTCCCAGCGGTCGGCCCGTGAGCGGCGGACCGGCAGGAAAAACTCGCCGTGGCGGCCGCCGCTTCCCGTCCGCCGGCCGGGCCGCTGTCTTCCACTCCCGCGATGCCGCGCGTAACAGCCGGGCCGCCGTCGAGCCCGCTCGCCGTACGACTCGCCCCTTTATCGATCATCTGGCCCAACAAGGGCGGCCCACGGCCCTACCGCGGCCCTGGCCCGCCTCGACCCCCGCCTCGCCCCCGCCTCGACCCCCCGCAGGACTTCCCACGGGACCTCCCACAGGACCTCCCGCGGGGCAGGCCCGAAGCTCCTCCGGATGGCGCGCCCCACGCGGCCGCGCACCGCCGCCGAAACGGGTTTACGTATCATATAGGCGCTTCATTCCCGCTCCTCAGGTGCGCGGAGGCCTCCCCTGACATAAGATATTGTGTATATAA
The DNA here is from genome assembly GCF_001983005.1 of Protofrankia sp. BMG5.30. Lineage (NCBI taxonomy): Bacteria > Bacillati > Actinomycetota > Actinomycetes > Frankiales > Frankiaceae > Protofrankia > Protofrankia sp. BMG5.30. The sequence goes on from NZ_MOME01000010.1 coordinate 321,725, forward strand.
TTTTGTCCTTTACATCAGCTGCTCGAGCGGTACATCGCCACGTCCGAGGAGAGGTTCCCGTGGCCAGACGACGACCTGATTCGGCTGCTCGCAAATCGCGCGCCGAGCAGGTGGCCGCTGACATCGAGGACGAGATCCTCGAGGCACGGCTGCCGGTCGGCGCGCACCTCGGTCGGCGCGCCGAGTTCATGGAACGGTTCGGCATCAGTCCGACGGTCATGAACGAAACCCTGCGGATCCTGCGCAACCGGGGCCTGGTGGGTGTACGTCCGGGCGCCGGCGGCGGCATCTTCGTCGCCAGCCTGCCCCCACAGGTCCGGCTGGGGGCGATGGATCTGTGGTTTYACGACTCCGGTACCCATCCCCTCCAGTTGTTCGAGGCCCGGATGCATCTGGAGGCCGGTCTGGCCGCCGTCGCCTTCGACCGCGCGACCACCGGTGACGTCGACGCGATCCAGGACGCCTACGACCGCATGGCCTCGGCCCGGGACGCGCACAGCTACGTCAAGGGCACCATGCGCATGCACCGTGCGCTGGTCACCGCCGCGCGGATCCCGGTGCTGGAYGGCATGCACCAGAGCGTGGTGGCCCTGCTCGAGGCGACGCTGAGCCGAGCGACGTTCATCGACGGCCACGAAGCGATGCTCCGGCACAGCCTGAACGTGCACTCCGACATCATCGAGGCGATCCGCACCCGCAATCGCTTCGCGTTCGAGAGGGCGATGAAACTCCACAACGACGACCTGATTCGGACCAACGATCCGCATCGGTCCCCGGATATCAGAAAAATCTCCGCCGTTGGCACGCGCGCCCCGATGGCCAAGATGACCGGATAACGCCGGGCCCCGATGCCCGCGGCGAACGTCGGGGCCCGGCGGACGGCACGGGCATTCAGCACGGCTTTGTTCCCGGTCTCGCCGGGGACGCATCACCTGTCGCGACCGATCGCGACCGATCGCGACCGATCGCGTCGCGCCCTACGCCGTCCCAGAGCTCTCCGGGACCTCCGGCCGTCATAGCGCATCCGGCTGCCATGACGGCCGGGTGTCGCTGCACCTGGGACGTCAGGACCCGACCGGCTGTTTGACGTCCGCGTCGACAGGGTGTTCGGCCTGTGTGTCGGTGGCTGTCGCACGCTCACGACGCCGGCCCTTCGCCCCCTGCCGCCAGACCGCGAAGGACACCGCGGCGAGCAGAGCGACACCGTTGAACATGTCGTTGAGCCACTGGACCCCGGTGACGAACTGCAGGCCCTGCACGCCGGTGGCGAGCACGTAGACGGCCAGCAGCGTGCCCCAGACGTTGAACCGGCCGGGCCGCAACTGTGTCGAGCCGAGGAAGACCGCGGCGAACGCCGGCAGCARCAGGGCCTGACCAAAGGTCAGGGACGGCCCGGACAGGGACGCGTAGAAGATCCCAGCGGTTCCGGCGATGGTGGAGGACGCTATCAGCGACAGCCACGTCCAGCGGCCCACGCTGATCCCGGTCAGCCGCGCGGCCTCCGAACTRCCCCCGATCGCGTACAGGTAGCGGCCCACCGGTGTGTGGTCGAGGACCCACCAGACGACGAACGCCAGTACGAGCATGTAGAGGACGATGATCTGGAAACCGAGCACGGTCTGCTGGGTGAAGCTGGTCCACGCCGAACCGGACGGCGGGAACGGCTGTGTCCCACCCGAAATGATCGTCTGGATGGCGGCGACGACGGTCGCCATACCGAGCGTGGCGACAAAGGAGTTGACCTTCAGCTTGACGACGATGAACCCGGACGCCGTCCCGATCGCGGCCGACGTGGCGATCGCCGCGAGAATCGCCGGGCCCATGCTTACGCCGTGCACGGTCTGCAGGGTGACCACGAGCACCGCCGACACGTTGGTCACCGCGCCGACCGACAGGTCGTACACACCGGCGGTGAGCGGGATGAGCAGGCCGAGGGCCAGCATCGCCGACACCGCCTGAGCGGCGGCCACCGAGTGCAACGTGGCACTCGTCAGGAAGAGATCTGGTTTCCAGACCCCGAACACGATGATGAACGTCGCCCACAGGTAGAGCCCGCTGTAGCTCTGCAGACCGAAGCTGAACCTGCGCCCGTCTGTCGCGCTCATGAAATCCCCCCATCGTCCACTCCGACGCCCGCCCCGAGGTCTGCTCCGAGGCACGCGTGTGAAATTGCCGCCGCCGTGACGGCGCTGCCGGCCAGGGACGTCACGATCCGCCCTTCGCGCAGGACCAGCACCCGGTGGCACAGCGCCGCGAGCTCGTCGGTGTCCGACGAGCTGACGACGACGCCGGCACCGGCTCTCGCGGCCTCCAGGATCTCCAGGTGCAGCTCCGCCTTGGCGCCGATGTCCACGCCCTGCGTCGGCTCGTCCAGCAGAAACACCTTCGGTGAACGGCGTAACCACTTCGCGAACAGAACCTTCTGCTGGTTGCCGCCGCTGAGGGAGGACAGCGGCGCCTCGGCGGCCGGCGGCCTGACGCTCAGACGCTCGATCCAGCTCGTCACCTCGGTCTTCTCCTGGCGCCGCGACAGCCGCAGACGACGCCAGAACGGCCCGAGATCGCTGATCGTCATGTTCTCCCGCACGCTCAGGTCGAGGAAGCCGCCCTGTGTCTTGCGGTCCGGGGGGAGGAACGCGACGCCGGCCCTCATCGCCAGATCAGGCCGTGACGGCGGCAGGCTCGTCTGCCCGACGCGGACCGTGCCGGCCTGTCTGGGATGGGCCCCGAACAGGACCGACAGCAGGCTCTCCCGCCCGGAGCCGGTGATTCCGGCGACCCCGACGACGTCACCCGCCCGTATCTCCAGCGAGATCCGGTCGATCGGGGCGGCCGAGAGCGCGTCGGCGACCAGCAGCGGCTCGTCGTGCTCCACCGGCAGTTCGGCCGACACCCGGTGGACGTCGTCGAACTCCGTGCCGACGAGCAGGGAGATCAGCTCCGCCCGGCTCACCGAGGAGACCGGGACCCGAGCCACCCGGTGGCCGTCCCGGAGCACGGTGATCGTCGTGGCCACCTGGAAGACCTCTTCCAGCCGGTGCGTCACGTAGAGAACCCCGACCCCGCGGTTCGCCACCGTGCGCACCATCGACAGCAGATGCTGCACCTCCGCGTCGGGCAGAGTGGCTGTCGGCTCGTCGAGCACCAGCAGCGACACCGGCGGCGCGGACGCGTCATCCCGAAGCGCGCGGGCCACCGCGACACCCGTGCGCTCGGCGGGCGAGAGCGCACCGACCAGGAGATCCGGATCGAGATCCAGCCCGACGCGGGCGAGGTCCCGACGTGCGATACGCCGCAGCTCCCCGTCCCGGACGGTGCCCCACTTCAGCGGGAACCCGGCAACCAGCGCGAGGTTGTCGGCGATCGAACGGGAGTCGATCAGGCCCAGGTCCTGGTGGACGAACCGGCAGCCAAGGGCATATGCGGAGTCCGGCGRGCCCGGCTCCAGGGCACGGCTGGCAACGAGGATCTCGCCGCCCGGGTCGGGCCGGTGGTACCCCGCCAGGATCTTGATGATCGTGGACTTGCCCGAGCCGTTCTCACCCAGCAGCGCGTGGACCTCACCGGCGGCGACGTCGATGTCGACGCCGGACAGGGCCGCGTTGCCGAAGAACGTCTTGGAGACGCMGCGGACCGCGAGCGCAGACGGCTCGCGATCCGCGACGGACTCAGATCGTGCACTCACCGAAGCTTCCACAGGGCCTTGAACTGGTCGGCGTAGTCCGCCGGCACGTCATAGCTGTCGGTCGGCTGGACCAGGTTGTCCTTCGTCAGCAGGCCAAGCGAGGGGAAGCCCGACTCCGGGGGAATCGGCAGGCCCTGGCTGTGGCGGAGCGCCGCGTCGACGACGAGCCAGCCCGCGTAGTAGGCGCCGGTGCCGGTGACCGCCGCGAACTGCCCGGTCTTCAGACCTTCCTCGTCCGTCTTGGTCCCACAGCAGCCCGCGATCTTGACCTTGCCGCTCAGGCCGGCGGCGCTCAGCGCGGCGGGCAGCGGGTGGACGAACGCGACGTTCGAGACGACGACGTACTTGATGGAGGGATCCTTGCGCAGCGCCGAGACGATGGTGCTGTTGATCGCGCCGCTGCCCACGTCCGGGACACCGACCTTGATCTTGGTTACTTCACACTTGGAGCAGTCCTTGGCAACAGCGGCCTCGAACCCGGCCGACACCGCCCCGAGGTACGGGTAGTCGGGAATGCTCACCGACAGCACCTTCCCCTCGGCGTTCGAGTCCGCGATGAACCAGGCCGACAGGAGCTGGCCCTGCAGCGCCGAGTAGTCGGGATTCGAAACGTTGGCGATGAGCGTCGGATTGTTGTCCGTGGGGCCGACGAACACGGGAATGAGCGGGACTCCGGCCTGCTGGTACTGCGGAACGCTGCTCGACCAGAGCGGGTACGGCTCGGCGACGACGGACACCGCGACGGGGTTGTACCGCAGCGCCTGTGTGAGGCCGGCGGTCAGCGTGGACGGGTTCGTCGACTGGAACGGAATGCTCCTGAACTGCCAGCCCGCGGCCTCCGCGGCGGCCTGCACGCCGACACCCACCACCTGGCACTGCGGCTGCTCGCACTGCAGGTACACCAGCGTCTTGCCCGCCTCCGGCGCGGAGTTCAGCGGCGCGGTGATGGAGATCTTCGTCGGCGGCGTGAGATAGGTCTTGATGAAGGCGTTGGCCTTTTCGACCTCACTGCCCGCGGCCACCGACGAGGAGCCGCTGGACGGCCCGGGGTTCTCGTCCGAGGACGAGCTGCCGCAGGCGGTGGCAGCCGTGGCTAATGCGACGCAGGCGACCAGCATGAGACGTAAACGCATACGACCGGCGGACCAGCGTGATCTGCCGGTGGGTTCTCCGATACATGCGCTATGGGTCGTCGGCATTTCTGCGGCTCACCTTTCTGGGTGGTCGACCCTGGGTGGTCGACGTCGCTGACGACAGGTCGCCAGCGTCGGCTTCGGACGGGTGCCGGCACCTCGATACGGCACGGTTCGATACGGCACGGGTCGCTATTGGCACAGATCGCTACGGTGCGGGTCGCCGTGGCATGGTCGCGATCCGCTGGTGGACAACTGGGCTACCCGGACACGCGGTCGGCGTACGGCCGGTGATCAGTCGGTGTTCGGAATTTCGCGTTCTACTCACCGAAAACGGCTGGTCACCCGCGGACAGCCGCGGCGGGAGCGCCGGTCAGCCGGTCATGCATTCAGTTCGCTGTGGCGGGCAGTCCGCGGCCGCACCGGCCCGGGCCCCGTGACCACGGCCGTCCCATGGCGGGGCGTGATCGCGCCCTGCCGTGACCGGCGTCCCATGACGCACCGGCCCGGAGCCGGCAACGGGCGGCACGGCCAGGACGACACCACGGATCCGGCTAGACCGGGGCCGGGTCGGGATCCGTCGCGTCCAGTAGCGTGCGGACGGGCACTGCTTGCGCGTCGATCATCCAGCACATCAGGCACCTCCTCCCCCCAGGGGCACCGCGGCGCGATGGGCAAGCCATCGATGACGCCATGACCACAGCCGTCGGTATGCGCCGACCTGGCAGTGGCGAGTCCGACAACACGATCGGGCGACAACCGCTTCTCCAAGTTCTGATGCCGACTGGCAGCCGATGTGCAGGTCAGACCCGATGTGTGACCTTCGTTACGTCCGGAAGACTAGGCATAATGYATACACAATGCAAGGGGTATTTGCGGGCGACCGGCGATCATCGACCAGTCGGGCGGACGCCGGGGCCATGCTCGACGCGACGCATCCAGAAGCTGACTCAGCGCCATCCGCCAGCCCGCCGCAGGATGCCGTCGACGATGAAGCCGATCGCATCAGTTACTTTCCGAAACCAAGGACTTCCCAGCGCTGACTACTCTCCGACACCGACCATCCCTCGGCGCGGGCCGCTCTCCAGCCCTGGTCACTCTCCGCACTGTCGACTCTTTGACACCGACGACCGATCCCACGATCCACAACCGAGACGGCGCCGCCTCAGAGTCATTCTGGATCATGAATATGAAGATCATCTGTCGGGCAACACCCATACAGCAAGGCGCCGAAGGGACCCGGTCGACCGCCTTTTGACAAGAGCGATCCGGCGATCCTCTCCCGGACCATCGGGTGATACCGGGTCTGCTGTGGGCCAGACCCGCCTGCCCACAGCAGACCCGGAAAGTTGACCGACATCATGACCATCGGACGAGAACGCCCACACGGACGATCAGCCCACCTGGCCAATCGAGCATCAGGCGCGATCAGGCCCTGCGGTGCCCAGCAGAACTGCTCGAGACAGCCGGCCAGAGGACGGGTTGGTCCGCGGGGCGCTGCTACCACGAGATAACAAAGACGAACGGGGATGGTCGGTGTTCGGGACCCCGAACACCGACCATCCCCTCAGAGAATACAGCGTGTCCACTCGTGCGGTGGATGCTATCTTTTTCCCGCCGAGATACCGGCAGCACTACCTGACACCGAGCCGGGATCAGTGGAGTCACGCCATTCGCGCAGGTTCTGTACCACCTCTTCGTAGAACTTCTCCAACGTTTCCATCACCGATGTGACAAATGTGCCCTTTCCGGCACTGCGTTTCGTGCCGAGGAGGCGCGCTCAAGGAAATACGAAAGGCTCGAATGCTGTAGTCCGAACCAGCGATCAGAATCTCCGGCTTCTGCCGGACCAGAGCAGGGGGCTCGGCTCGAGTAGCCTCCCGCGCGACCCCTGCCCGAAAGATTCGACCCGCAGATTACCATTTGCGTCCGCGAGCTGCTTCGTAATCCACTTCACCCTGGTGAGCGGCCGTCCCTGGCGAGGAGCGTCGATGCTGATCCACTACCCGAACGAAGCAGCTCCTTACCACGGCCTTTAATTCTTCGGACTTTAATTCTTCGGAAGAGCCTCCTCGAATCCCAGTGCACGCAGTACGCTCCCGGCCGCCGACACGACCCTGGCGCTCCCGACGATCGGTGCGATGGCGGTACACACACCCTGGGCGTCGGCGGCGGTCAGCCCGGCGTCCCGGGCAACGGCGAGATTCATCAGGTAGGAGACGGGTGCCGAATCCATGGCGACGAGCGCGGCCAGCCGGACAAGGTGGTAGGTACGTTCGTCGAGGCCCGACCTCTCCAGCGTGTCCAGATGCATCTGAACGAGCTCTTCAAGCACCGGGGAATCGCCTTGCGCGATCGCGCCGAGTGTCCGCTCAGGGGTCTGTGTCACCATTTGTTCGCTCCTCCTGGTTATTGACGTTTCAGCAATATTCGTACCTGAGCGCCTTCTACCCCATGGGCAGCCCGCAAAACACGGGAACTCGAACGGATCGAGTCATGTTTTCGATCGGATGACACGAAAACTCTGTACATTCCCGAATCATGGCCACCCAGGCGACGGGATCTTCCCGGCCGCTCAGCCGTCGTCCTGACTCCGCCCGTTTCAGGATATAAAAAGCGGCGACGGAACAATTCTGGCCAGTGCCGCCGCTTCCTGGTGGGGAATGCTGGGCCCGGTTCGTAGCGGACGCTCGGCCTCCGGCTCGGGGAGCCCGCCGTCCGTTGGATCACTCCTCGTTCGGCGAGCGACCGGAGGACGACGCTCGCCCGTTGGATGCCGACGAGAAGCAGGTTCTGGACCGTCTGACTGGAGATCGTCCCGTACTCGCGCAGGTGGTCGACAACGCGGCGCTCGGACTCGTCCGAGGTGTTGCGGTGATACGACGGCATGCCATACACGGACGGCGGACGGGCCACCACCCTCCACGCCGAGCAGCGCCGCACCACCTGACGACCATCACGGACACACGCTGCTGCGGACAACGCCCCGCAGCCAGTGGCTACGGGGCAAGGCTCACCGGCCTGCTCGGGGCCGGCGCTTACCGACCACGCATCGACGGAACAGCTTTTCAGTCGTTTCCCTTCGCGATCGCTTCGCGTACGGCCGGGACGATCTCGCTGGCCCAGCGGCCGAGGGAGACGACATCCTGCGCGCCGCCGCTGGCCGAGAAGAGCACGAAGCCGGCCGCGCCATGCTCCAGTACGGCCTCGGTCAGTTCCTCGACCCACTGGCCTACGGAACCACCGATCCAGCGACCGGTGTGATCACGTGTGGCGGCCAGCGGCCGGTCGGTGATGCGTCCGGGGAAATTGAAGACCGTGCGGATCTCGCGCGGATCGCGGCCCACGGCCGCCGCTGCTTCGTCGATAACCGGCCGCGACACCCGGTATCGCTCGCTGCGCCAGTCCGCCGCATGGCCGGGAATCCAGCCGTCGGCCACCCGGCCGGTCGCGGCCAGGGATTTCGGGCCGACCGATCCGGTCCACACGTCAGGCGCGGCCACCGGCGCCGGCTCGATCTGCTCCACCTGATAGTGCCTGCCCCGATAGGTGACCGCCGGACCGCCACCCGACAACAACCTGACCAGGACGATCGCCTCCTCGAAGGCGTCTACGGCATCGCCCGGTGAAAGCCGCGGCACTCCCATGTCGGAGATCCGATCCCATAGCCCGCCCACGCCCATCCCGAGCACGATGCGACCGCCGGAAAGCGCAGACAGCGACGTCACCGTCCGCGCGAGCATGGGAGCGGGCCGGGTCGGCAAGTTGGTGACGTTGACGAGGCCTGAGATCCGCCGTGTACGTCCGAGGATGAATCCGACGGAGGCGTACGCGTCCAACCGGTCGCCGACGTAGGGATGGTCCGACAGCGAGAAGATGTCAAGCCCGTCACGGTCGGCCTGTTGAGCCGCCCGCAGCAACTCCGGCACGTCGTCGATGCCGCTGTGCGCGCCGAACCCGAAGACGACCTCTTGTATGGACACTGCCCTGCCTTTCATTCGGGGGGCTGCCGGTGAACCCGCCGGACCGAAGCCCGGGCGACGGTGATGAAGCGCTACGGATTCACATGGCTCACCAGTTACGGGACAGGTTCAGGCGATACCGAACTGTTTCGCGAAGCGGCCGGTGAACAGGTCGGCGCCCTTGTACTCGGCGACCGTCGTCGCCGGGACGGCAGCCGGACCATCGGGTGTGGGCAGTTGGCCGACACCGCCACGCCGACCGAGCGGGAGCAGGATCATGGGGTAGGGCAGGGGCCGATAGATGGCCGTGGGCTGTTCGCCACGCAGTTGAGAGATGATGTTCCGCGCCACGACCTCGGCGTGCCGCATCGCGTACCCGGCCATCTTGGCCTCGGCGACATCGGTGACGTCGCCAATCGCGTAGACATGATCGTACCCGTGGACGTTGAGGGTCTCAGTGACGGGGACCTGTCCCTGCGGTGTGCGGGGCGTGAGCCGGCCGTCAGCAAGGTAGTCGCTGTTGACCCGCACTCCGTAGGCGCGGAACCAGATGTCGGCGGTGATCTCGTCACCGCCGGTGGTGGTGACGGTGAAGGTCTCGGCCTGGCCGGGCTCGGTCGTCGGCGGCGCTGCCAGGCCGGTGCCCAGCCGCAGCTGGATGTCCAGCTCGTCGAGCTGGCGGTGCAGGTCCTGGCGTACCTCCGGCTGGAAGCCGGGCAGAAGCCGCTCAGCCGGGTCGACGATGATCACATGCTTGTGTGGCCAGACCTCCTTGATCTCCCCGGCCAGCTCCAGACCGACCGGCCCGGCACCGACGATCAGCACCCTCTCGGCATCGATCAGTTCCTTGTGGGTCTGGCGGAGGTCGTCCAGCGCCTCGCCGGTGGCGGTGGAGCCGGYGTTGGGCTTGGCCGGGTAGGGGTAGCTGGAGCCGGAGGCCAGAACCAGATAGTCCGCCTCGACACGCCGGCCTGAGGCCAGGGTGACGCCGACCGGGTCCGCTGAGACCGCTCGGTCGCGGATCACCGTGCCCCGCGTGAGCAGCGTGTCGAAGGAGAAGAACAGGTTCGGTGCCCAGTCGGGCCGAGCCAGCGCGCGTAGCGAGGCCGCCGAGTTGACGAACGCGTCCCGGGGATCGATGAGGACAATGTCGGCATCGGAGTCCAGCGCTTTGGCGACCGCTGAACCCCCGTAACCTCCGCCGATGACCGCGACGGTACGACCCATGATTTCACGCTCCTACGGACAGAAATTTTAGTTCGTACTACGAACGATAGTAGTTCGTAGTACGAACTGCAACCCCTGTCCCGCCGGGCTCGGCATCGTGGCCCCGGCCTCGACGTCACGCCGTGGCCACGAGATCCTCCGATCCGGCCACCAGCCTTCGCTGACGTTCGTGTTGATGTTCGTTTGCGGGTCCGGGCCGGCCGGCTCCTCCGCCTGTCACGCCGGGTGGGCGCCGGCTCCACATGCGGAGAAGCTTCTTCCAACATCACGGGAACCGCCTGGCCGCTGTCGCGAACAGCCCGGATCAGTACCTGCGAGCGGCGGGGGCTCCTTCATCCGGTTCTATGAAGACCATCGGAACCTGGTTGTCCAGCACGACGCGACCGAGCAGGCTGGCGAGCGTGTCGCGGTCAGTGGCGCTGAGTCCCGCCGACAGCTTCTCGATCCGCCGGCAGGTCTCGGCATAGAACTCCCGTACGAGCCTGCCGCCCTGCGAGGTGAGCCCGACCCGCACTGCACGCGAGTCCTGCGGGTTCGGTTCGCGCTGAACCAGACCGTTGCGCTCGGTGCGGTCCACCAGGCCAGTGAGGCTCGACTTGGCCAGCCCCAGTATCGCGCCCAGTTCGCCCATGCCGTATGGCTGTGCCATCAGCACGCACAGCAACTGCCCCTGCTGGGGGGTGAGGCCATGCTCCCGGCTCGACTCGGCGTACACGGCATTCACCAGAAACGAGGACCGCACCAGCGCGGTCGCAATCCCGATCGGACCATAATCCTGCTTACCCACGCGACCAGGATAACATCCGGGTATCGATATAATTCGTGAAGCGAACTATCTGGCGCTGTGCACGGAATGACAGCCGCGCGTCCCGCTGCGCGCCATCGGGACCCGGCCCTACCTGCCGGTCACCCCGACACATATTCGCCGACGGCACGGCACGCCTGGCCGGCCTCCGTTCGCCCCTCCGCGAAGCAGCCACACCCGTGAACCACACACCGTGGGCGCACCGTCCCCCGTACATGGCGATCCCGAGCCGGACGAACTGGCAGGYGATATTGACCAACGCCGGCAGCGGCAGCTCAGGCTGCCGACCCGGTCAGGAAGCTGGCGAGCGCGGCGGCCAACGCGGCCGGCTGATGCTCCTGGATGTTGTGGCCCGCCTCGATCTCCACGATCTCGGCCCGTGGGACGCGGGAACGGAACTCGCCTACCGTCTCCGGAGCGAGGAACCCGTGCGTGCCGTGGACCAGGAGCACCGGGACCGTCGTGTTCTCCAGCACCGGCCACAGGTAGCGGAAGTCGATGTTCAGCCGTGCGCCGGGAGGAGGGTCGGCGAGATGGTGCTTGAACACGATCGTGCCGTCGTCGCGCACCCGGGTGTTGAGCGCGACGCCTCTGGCGAGCGCTCGCCGCGAGAATCCGATCCCGGCGGCGAGGGCCTTCTCCACGATCTCCTCACGGGAGCCGAACACCTGCGGCCCGGCGAGGAAGTCGGCCACCTGGGTGGCATCCTCGGCGCGCAGCCCAGGGCTGACATCCACGATGACCAGGCGTTCGACCAGATCTGGACGCGACTCGGCCAGGGCGATCGCGGTAACGCCTCCCAGTGACTGGCCGGCGATGGTATGCCGCGTCCCCGGCGCGACGGCGTCGAGGATGGTGGCCACGGCCCGCGCGTTCGGACGCGGAGCGTAGTCGAAGTCATCGCGCCATGCCGAGTCACCATGGCCCGGCAGGTCCACCGCGAGGGCCGGCCGGCCGAGCGCCAGGATCGTCGTGTCCCAGGTATGGGCGTTCAGGCCGCCCCCGTGCAGCAGCGTGAGATCCGGAGAGTCACCCCAGAGCAGCGCGCTGACCGCGCCGGCCGCGGTCGTGACACCAACGCGGCGTACCGCCGGAAGGCCGGCCGGGGCGCCTACCTCCGCCGCATCCTCGGCGAGAAAGGCGAACTCGTCACGATCGTCGCTCACCATCGTCCTTCCGTCACCGCACGCTTCACCGACTCGTATCTCACCCGCCGAAACCGGCTGCCAGAAACTCCCTTCTGCCACAGTAGCGACAACCGGCTTCTCAATGCCCCTGCTTTTCGGCCAGCGGGCTCTTCCCGTGCCCGGTTCGCGGCTCGTGGGACGGCCGGAAACGGCCTGACCGGTCCGAGGTAGCTCCGGGAGGAAGCCCTGGAGACGATCCGTCGTGGCCAGACCGGCAGATGTGATCATCCAGCGTGACGGCCGCAACCAAAAAGAAAACGTGTGCCCCGCAGAGCCGGTATGACCGGGCTGATGTATCAGGCAGTCGTTCACGGCTCGTCCGCGAGGATCTCCTGACGCCAGCCGTGGAAGAACCAGCGAACCGGCCGGCGTCGGTGCGGGGGCGAGCGCAGGTGCAGGTCGCCATCGGTGAACCGCCCGATGGTTCCGATCATGTCGCGAAGAACACCCGCGCCGCCGCACGCCGCAAACAGATAATCATCGTAGGTCGACGCGTTCCTCCCATGCGCGTCGAATCGGAGCGGGCAGCACCGGTTCCTGCACTATGGAGCCGGTGTGACGAACTCGGGCTGGTCGAGCAGACGGAGCCAGCTGCCGTCGGGCTGCCGGCGGGCCACCTGCGCGCGAGCGCCCGCGCCGTCCCTGGCCAGGGTGGATGTGAGCGCGATGTCGCCAGCTGTGAGGGTCGGCAGCGACGGCTCCTGCTCGAAGCGGGGGGCGTTGGCCAGGATCTTCTCCCACAGGGCCTGGATAGCGGCTCGGCCGACCGTCTGGCTGCCGGGTGGGTAGRCTATGACCGCGTTCTCCTCGTAGAGCGCCGCAAGGCCCGCGGCGTCCCCTTCGTTGGCGCGTTCCACAAACAGGCGCGTAAGGTCTTCTGGCTTTTGTGCCTTCTCTTTGGCGGACATAAACGCTCCCTTCGACACGATCTCATATCAATACGAGGCCGGAAGCTCTCGCTTTCAGTGAACACAAGCCGGCGCCAGAAGTCCAACATCTGTCGCTGCTCGAAGCTAGAATCCACAGATATGGAACTCAGGCAGCTTGAGTACTTCGTCGCGGTCGCCGAGGAGGCGAACTTCACCCGTGCGGCCGAGCGGGTATACATCAGCCAATCCGGCGTCAGTGCCCAGATCCGGCAGCTCGAACACGAACTCGGGGCCGTCCTCCTCGACAGATCTGGTCGCCGGYGCACGGTGACCGCCGCCGGAGCGGCCGCGCTCAGACACGCCCGTGACGCGCTCGCGTCGGTCAACGCTCTGCGGCAGGCGGTGGACGACGTGAACGGCCTGATCCGGGGCCGGATCGTGGTCGGCATGGTCACGGCCTGCACCGTCACCCCGCTGTTCGACGCGCTTACCTCGTTCCACACGGCCCATCCCGGTGTCGAGATCACCCTGTTCGAGGACAGTTCGGACCGGCTCGTCGAGAGCGTGCGGACCGGGGTGGCCGACATGGCCCTCGTCGGCACGGGCAGCGCCCCGCCGAAGGGCGTGGAAACGCTACCGATCATCAGTGACCGGCTGGTCGCGGTCGTTTCGAACGATCATCCGCTCGCCGGGCGTCCCCGGACGTTCCTGGCGGATATCGCAGCCTTCCCTCTCGTGTGCCTGCCCACGGGAACGGGAATCCGTGCGGTGTTCGACCAGGCATGTTCGGCCATGGGAATAGAACCGACCATCGCGCTCCAGGCAAGCGCCCCGGGAGCCATCACAGATCTTGCCGCTCGCGGGCTCGGCGTCGCGATCCTCAGCGAGTCGATGGCTGCCACCCGCCACGACGGCGTGACTGTTTTACCTGTCGATGACATCCTTTCCCCCGCCCTGCTGACTCTGATCTGGAAGACGGGGAAGAATCCCGCGTTGCGGGAACTCGTCCGGCACAGTCACGCGGCCTTCGAGTCGTCTCCGGAGCCGACTCAGCACGTTCACGTCGAAGACGGCAGGGATGTCACCCACGCCGCTTGAGCACCGTCGCGACCAGCTCGTTCACCTCGGCGGCGCTGTACGCCCTCCCCGTCTCGGCACCGGCCTCGGAGCTCCCCGCCAGCGGGTGATTCGGCGGCACACCGCGTTTTCACCGGGTCCGCGAGGGTTCGGATCAGGTCCAGGTGGGCATCCGTCCCGGGGCATAGCGGGCGCCGAAACCGCCGGTGGGGAGAATTTCCCGAATTCTGGTGAGGTCCGCTTCGGTGAGTGTGATGCTGGTGGCGCGCGCGTTCTCTTCGACACGCCGGGGGCTGCGCGTCCCGGGAATGGGCACGATGTTCTCGCTCTGAGCGAGCAGCCAGGCCAGGGCCAGCTGGGCAACGGACGCGCCTTTGGCAGCGGCCAGTTCGGTGAGCTGACGGACCGCTTCGACGTTCTTCTCGAAGTTGCCCGGCTGCCAGCGGGGGTCGGCGTTGCGCATGTCGGTCCTGTCGTACTGCCCGGCGGGCTTCACCGCGTCGGTGAGGAACCCTCGGCCCAGCGGGGAGTAGGCCACGAAGCCGATGCCGAGCTCGGCCAACGTCGGGAAGATCGATTCGACGTCGCGCTCGAAGAGCGAGTACTCCGTCTGCAGCGCGGAGACCGGCTGCACCGCGTGTGCTCTGCGGATGGTCTGCGGCCCGGCCTCACTGAGACCGAAGTACTTCACCTTGCCGGCCTGGACGAACTCCCCGACGGTGCCCGCCACGTCCTCGATGGGCACGTCGGGGTCCACCCGGTGCTGGTAGAGGAGGTCGATGTAGTCGACATCGAGGTAGCGAAGGCTGTTGTCGACGACCTCGCGGATGTGTTCGGGCCGGCTGTCCGTGCCGTAGCTGCGGGTGAAGCCGAACTTCGTGGCGATCACGATGTCGTCACGGAAGCCTGCGACGGCCCTGCCGACGATCTTCTCGTTCTCGCCCCACCCGTAGAGCTCGGCGGTGTCGAAGAAGGTGATGCCCAGGTCGTAGGCGCGTTGGATGGCCGCGATGCCCTCCCCCTCGTCGCCAGGCCCGTAGGCAAGCGAGATACCCATCGCTCCGTGCCCGAGGGCCGAGGTGACCAGACCCTGTTGACCGAGAGTGCGCTGCCGCATGTCCGTGCCCTCCTGATGGAATGCTCGGCCTGGCCCCCGCGAGCGTTGTCGGGTGAAGGCGAACCGCAGGCTGCCCTGTGGTTCGAAGAACTCGGGCCTCCGAGTGCGTAAGGCTTCAGCACTGCCCTCACCTGCCGCGGAAAAGGTGAACCCCCGCCAGATTACTGGCAGGGGTTCGGACACGAACCCTCCGATGGTGACCGACCACGGTGCGAACCGCGATCCCGTCCTGCTCGGGCCGGCCGTCCCCTGGCAGGYCGGCCCGCTGGCCGGTGGTCAGAACGTGAGCTGCTTGGCCGGGCGGATGACGAGRTCGGCGATGTTGAGACGCAGGGGCTGGCGGACGATGTAGTGCACGGCCTCGGCGATGTCGCCCGGCTTGGCGATCAGCCGCTCGAGCGCGGCCTGGGCGGCGTCGAGGACCTCGTCCGGGAGACGTTCACCAGGCCTGACGTCGACGTCGAGGCCCGAGAAGGCGACCACGCCCTTGACGGTCTGCGGGTCCCAGTTGCGCACGATGTTGGTCGCGACGGGGCCGGGAGYGACGGTCCCGACGCGGATGTCCTCGTCCTCGAGCTCGGTTCGCAGCACTCGGGTCAGGTGGTTCACGGCGTTCTTGGTGGCCCCGTAGACGCCGCCGTCGGACTCGAGCGCACTGGTCGAGGAGACGTTGACGATGTGGCCGCCGTGCCCGAGYCGACGCATCTGCTGGACCGCGGCCTGGGTGCCCACCAGGAGCGCGATCACGTTGACCTCGAACAGCGCCCGCCACGTCTCGTCGTCGCCGGCCAGCACCGGTTCGCGGGTGGCCAGGCCGGCGTTGTTGACCACGATGTCCAACCGGCCGGTGTCGGCGGCCGCCTGGCTGAACAGGCCGCGCAACGAGACCGAGTCACGAACGTCGAACGTGGCGATATGGGCGTGCCCGCCGGCCGCCTCGATCGCCAGGCTGGTGGCCTCCATCGGCGCGCGGGTGCGGCCGTGGAGATAGACGGTGGCGCCCGCCGCGCCGAGACGCTGGGCGACGGCGCGGCCGATACCGCTGGACGCACCGGTCACGACCGCGGTCCTGCCGAGAAGATCGTGGTCAACGGTCACAGGGGACCCCTTCGCCTATCCTGGATACGAGCGAACACTCGCGATCCACAGAATACGAGCCGATGCTCGTATTTGGCAACGGAGCATGGATGACCGAGGACGGCCCCCGCCGCCAGGCCCGCGGCATGCGGCGCATCGCGTCGATCCTCGACGCCGCCGCGACCCTGTTCACAGCGGCCGGCTACGACGCGACGACCACCAACGCGATCGCGTCCGCCGCCAAGATCTCACCCGGCTCGCTCTACCAGTTCTTCCCCAACAAGCCGGCGATCGCCGAGGCCCTCACCGCCCGCTACGTCGACGACCTGAACGCCATCTACGACCACGCCCTCGCCATCGGCCCGGGCGACCCGGCCGCGGCCTCGAAGACGATCGACCAGCTGATAGAGGCGCTGGTCGCGTTCCACGCCGCGAATCCGGCCGCCAAGGCCCTGCTCGGCGGGGCCGGCATCTCCCCCGACCTGGCCAGGATCACAACACCGCTGCACGGCGCGATGTGCGACCGCGCCGAGGATGTCGTCGCCGCGATTGCCCCCACCCTGACCCCCCGCGAGCGGGCGCGAACCGCGGAGGTCTGCATCCACATCGTGCAGGCCCTGATGCCGATGATCCTCGCCGCCCCGGCAGCCGCCCGGCCCGAGGCCTCCAACGAGCTCAAACGCGCCCTCGTCGGATACCTCCTGACACCACCGTGACCGGGCCGGGCAGTTCACCCCACCATTCGACGCGGTCCTCGCCGACGCCGACATCACCGCTCGGCATCGACCAGCACCCATCAGGCAGCCCTAACGCTCGTTGCCCGTATTTGGGCCGGGCGCGCCGGCGTCGTCAGCCGGCACGGAACGCCCGCCCGGATGCAACCGCCCGGCCGGACCCTGCGCGAACGTCGTCAACAACGTGGTTGTGACGGTGGTCGCGAAATTCCGCACCGCCGGGCCGGTCGCCCCGGGCCCGCACACGTCGGTCACCGCGCACACCCACGCGCTGGTCCCTGAGTCGAACACCCCCGCGCCCGAGTCGGCCGTGTAGTAGCTGATGTCGGCGTGGTCGGGCCGGCCGTGGCAGACGACCGGTGAATGAGCGAGAACCTCGATCCGCGATGGTGTCGGATACGAAAGGTCGACCCGGTCGTATTCGGACCCGACCATCCCCGGGATCCGGGTACCGGCGGTCACCCCCGTGCCGGCGAACAACCAGTGCCCGGGATCCTGAATGACAAGGTCGGCGTGCACCGGATTGCACTGGTACATGCCGCCAGTGAGCGCGCTCTCCGGAGCGGCCGCCGGTGGGGCGGGCCAGTTCGCGGTCACGGCGGAGTCGTTCACACCGTACAGCGGATCCTCGGTGGCGACCTTGTAAGCGGTCTCCAGCCGGTCGGGCCCGGAGGCGGTCGGCCCGAGCCGGATACGGCGATACACCGCGTTCGCCCCCAGAAAGGCGAGGTTCACCCCGTGGTCACGGGCTCGTGTCAACGCGTCCCGCATCGCGGGTGAGTAGTACTCGTCGTGCCCCATGGAAATGACCGCGTGCGCGCCGTCCAACAGCCGCGGATCGGCATGCAGGTCGATGTCGGTGGCATACGCGACGGGCAGGCCGAGTTTTTCCGCGAGAATGATGACGGGGGCCTCGTTGCCAGTGAAGTCCGCCGCGCCGTCACCATAGTCGTACGGCCGGTCGAACGAAACGACCCGGGCCCGGTCATCAAAGCCCTTTGGGCCGTGATAGAGGCTGTAGCCGCCCCAGGCGTTGTACGCCTGCCAGGTGGTGACCGCGCTCAGCATCACCAGCCGCCCGGCGGTCGTCGGACTGCGGACCGTCAACGGAACATACGTCTGGAGCCCGTCGGCGTCGTCCAGCCGGATCAGATAGGCGCCGGGCGGCCAGCCGCCCGTGTCGAACGTGGTGGTCGGCTGCCAGGAGGTGGTGACCGTGTTCGTCTTCGGGTCGCGGGAGGCAGGAGCCTGCACCCGGCCGGGGAAAGGCCCGGCCTCGGTCACCAGACGGCAGGTCCGACCGCTGTACCAGCCGATCCGGAACACCGAGGCATTGAGCGAGGCAGCGGTCGTGGAGGCGAACAGGCGGACGCTGTCCCCGGGCCGGACGCTGGCGCGGTCGAGCCAGCCCTCCACCGCATGGTTGTAGCCGAGCCGGGCAAGACCGCAGTCGCTGCCGGGCCTGGCGTTCTCGGCGTGGACGTCGAACCCACCGGCCGGGCCCGCCGCCGACAGCGGTCCACCCACTGGGCCGGCGGCGGTGCTCACGGCACGGCCCGGCACCCGCCGGCCGTCCGCGGCCGGTGTGCCACCGCCGCACCCGCCGAGAAGGACGATGTAAACGAGCGCCGCCGTCAGCGCGACCGGGATGGATGCCGGTCGCCTCGGCCGCCCCGCCGGCCCACGGCAGGGAACCGGACGAGCCGCTGTGTCGACCCTCCGTGTCAACGTCACCTCGCCAGTGTCACGCCGGTTTTCGTGGCTGTCGCTCGGAGCCTGCCCAGCGGGCCGAGGGCCGCCCTGCCGGGGGCCGTCCTGTCCAGGACCCGTCGTCGGCCACCCGTGATGGCGGGCCCAGCCGTCAGGAGGCATTCGCCGCGACGGTGCCGGAGTTGGATCCGACGACGTTGCGTCGTTCCTGGACATGGGCGTGGGCCATGAGGCCGAACAGGACCGCGAGCAGGACTGCCGACGACCCGGGAGTCCCGAGGTCGAGGCCGCCCTTGGCGAGCGG
This sequence comes from Protofrankia sp. BMG5.30, assembly GCF_001983005.1. Taxonomy (NCBI): domain Bacteria; kingdom Bacillati; phylum Actinomycetota; class Actinomycetes; order Frankiales; family Frankiaceae; genus Protofrankia; species Protofrankia sp. BMG5.30. Next base: position 340,612 of record NZ_MOME01000010.1, read on the forward strand.
CTTGGTGAGGAAGTCACCGGCGGTGGCGCCGAGGGGGCGGGTAAGCACGAAGGCAAGCCAGAACAGCGTCACGTTCGATACCGCGGACGCATGTCTGATGGCGAGCAGCAGACCGAGCAGCCCGACGATGAGCAGGACGCTGTCGGCATAACCGAGCCCTGAACTGTCGGACAGGAAGTCTCCCATGGAGGTTCCGAGAGTGTTCGAGACGAGGATGGCCGACCAGAACAGGATCTCTCCCCGGAAGGTATCGATGTCGCGAATTGAAAACGTCAGCCCGGTGAGCTTCCACACTATGAAGATGGCGACCAGCAACGAGACCAGGATCGCCGCGCCGACGGAGTATCCCAGCCCCAGGCCCTGTGGCCCCCAACCCAGCGAACTGGCCCCTTTGGCCAGGTACTTCGCGCTGGCGTCACGGTTCATGAAGTCGGACATCGTGGTGCCGGCCGTACTGGTGGAAAGAATGACCGTCCAGTAGAAGAACGGATTGTAACGCCTGGACCTGAGCTGCACGACAAGGGTGATTACGAAGATCAGGAAAAGTGCCGTCGTCGTCAGGAAGTAGCCGAGCCCGAGGGTCTGCGCGAACAGGTCACCTGCTGTCTCCCCGAGGGTCGTCGCAGCAATCTTCATGACCCAGAAGGCCAGGGTGATCTCTGGTAGCTTCTTCATCACCTGCCGGCCGCCACCGGCGACATCGACTTCGGTGAAGATTTCCGATTTTGTCATCGTCATCCTTGTCTATCTGACGACTCGGAACACGGGGACGTTGGACGTCCGTCGCTCGAGGTTCCGTCCCAACCAGCCAGGAGCCGATCGGTGGCGAGGACGAGGGTGACGAGCGCACCGCCGTCCGGGTGGTTGGCCGCGGTGGCCCGTCCGCCGTGGGCCGCCGCGATCGCGGCGACGATGGCGAGCCCAAGACCAGCGCCACCCTCGCCGCGCGTCCGGGCGGCGTCGGCACGGCTGAACCGGTCGAAGGCGCGGGGCAGGAAGTCAGCTGGAAACCCCGGGCCGTGGTCACGGACCTGGAGCAGGACAGCGGCCGGACCGGTCCCGGTGACGGTCTCCTCTGGTGACAGCGCGGCGCTGACCTCGATCTCGGTCTCGGGAGGCGCGTGCCGGACGGCGTTACCGAGCAGGTTGTCGACGGCCCGGCGCACCCGGTCGGGGTCCACATCGGCCAGCAACGGCCCTTCGACCGTGAGCCGCAGACGTGCTCCCTTCATGTGCGCCGCGGGTGTGGCCGCGCGGACGGCCTGGCGGAGCAGGTCCGCCAGGCAGACCGGCTCCCGGTGGACGAGCTGGCCGGAATCGGTGTCGAAGCGGGCGAGAGCGAGCAGCGCCTCGGCCAGCCGGATGAGGCGATCGGTCTCGCCCGCCGCGCCGGACACCGCCTCGGTGAGCTCGCCGATGCTCCGTCCGGGCCGTAACGCGAGCTCCAGCTCGGCTTTCAGGATCGTCAGGGGGGTGCGTAACTCGTGGCCCGCGTCGGCGACGAAGGCGCGGTCCCGGGCGCGCGCTGCGTGCAGCCGGTCCAGCAGGTCGTTCATGGTGTCGGCGAGCGCGGCGATCTCGTCCCGGGTCGGCGGGACCTCGAGACGTCCGCCCGTGTCGGCGACCCCCATCGCGGCGGCCTGGCGGCGCATCCGTTCCACCGGCCGCAACGCTGCCCCGGACAGGACCCACGCGGCAAGCGCGGACACCGCGACCATCGGCACGCTCGCGAGGACCATCACGTCGCGGACCCGGTCCTCGGCGGCATCGATGATCTTCGTCGGGGAGCCGACCAGAAGCACCACCCGCCGGCCGGGGGTGAGTGTCAGTGGTTCGGCGCGTACCCGTGTGCCCTCCTCGCCGACACGCACGGTGACCAGCACCGGCCCGGACCGGGCCGACGCGAGGACGTCCCCGCCGACCAGCGGCCATGTCCGAGCGGGTGGGGATGCCGCGAGCACCCGGCCATCGGCGCCGATCAACTGGCCGAGCGGGCCGGCGGAGGCCAGCGTCGCGTCCAGCGGCACATCGGCCCCGGTCAGCCGCACCCGCAGCCCTTCCGAGCGGGCGGCCAGCCCGGCGTCCAGGGACGTCCGGAGACTGGAGCGGAGCTGTAGGTAGAACAGCACCCCCACGCCGGCGAGCACGAACACCGTCCCGAGCGCGAACACGGCCGCGAGCCGGACCCGCAGTGGCATGTCGACGCCTCAGCCCAGCCGCTGCTGGCCGGTGCCGGCCCGCAGCCGGTAGCCGGCCCCGCGCACCATCTCCACCTGGGGCACCCCGAACGGCTTGTCGATCTTGCGACGCAGGTAGGCGACGTACTGGTCGACCACGTTGGAGGTGGCGTCAGAGGCAAAGTCCCACACGTACTCCATGATCACTGTTCGGGTCAGAACCTCGCCCGGGTGACGCATCAGGTACTCCAGCAGCGCGAACTCCTTCGATGAGAGATCCAGCGGTGTCTCGTCCCGGCTCGCCGTCCGCGCGGCCGGGTCCAGCCGCAGACCGCCGACCTCCAGTACGGCCGGCCGGGCCACCGCCCCGCGCCGCATCAGCGCCCGCAATCGGGCAACCAACTCCCCGAAGCTGAACGGTTTCGGCAGGTAGTCGTCCGCGCCGACGTTCAGACCGCGAATCCGGTCGGCGATCTCTCCGCGGGCGGTCAGCATCAGCACCGGCGCCCAACGACCGTCCGCCCGCAGGCGCCGGCACACCTCGAACCCGTCGATCCCCGGCAGCATCAGATCCAGAACGATCACGTAGTAGGCCACCTCGCTGGCCTGCCACACCGCGTCGACGCCGTCCGAGCCGATGTCGACGGCGAATCCCTCCTCCACCAGGCCCCGGCGCAGCAGCGCGGCGGCCCGCGTCTCGTCCTCCACCACCAGCACCCGCATGACCGCACGATAGGCGCCCTGTCATGTGAAGATGATGTGAACCGAACGTCATCATTCCGGCACGGAAGCCGAACCCCGGAACCGGCGACCGGCAGGCTTCCAGCCAGACGTCGACGCCCGGCAACACTCGCTCGCGCGGCGTGACGGCCCGTCGCTCACATCGTCCTCACATGCGCCGCGGCCTACTGTCTGCCGTCGCGGTCGTCACGCTCGGACCGGCACGGGTGACGGGCGACGACGACAGGGCGAATCTCACAGCGTGTGACCGCCGACGACTCGACCGTGCGGGCATGCCGCCGCACCTGGACCATCAGGGATTTCAATCACATGAGCGCGATCAGCGTCGGCCAGGCCGCCCTCCTCGGCATCGTCGAGGGAGTCACCGAGTTCCTCCCGATCTCCTCGACCGGCCATCTGAAGATCACCGAGGGGCTGATGGGGATACCCGTCGACGACACGTCCGTGATCGGGTTCACCGCGATCATCCAGGTCGGCGCGATCGCGGCCGTCCTGGTGTACTTCTTCGCCGATATCCGCCGTTTCACCACAGCCTGGGCCTGCGGCCTGGCCAGCCCGCGGGCCCGACAGAACCCGGACTACACCTTCACCTGGTGGGTGATCTACGCGACCATCCCTGTCGTCGTCGTGGGACTCGCCGCCAAACCGCTGATCGACGGGCCACTGGCGTCGCTGTGGGTCGTCGCCGGCTCGCTGCTCGCCGGCAGCGCGCTGATGTGGTTCGCCGACAGGTTCGGACGCCACAAACGAGGTGAGGACGACATCTCACTCCCCGATGCCATGATCCTCGGATCGTCGCAGATCCTCGCGCTGCTGTTCCCCGGGTTCTCCCGTTCCGGCGCCACCATCTCCACCGGGCTGATCCGCGACCTCGACCGGGTCGCGGCCACCCGGCTGTCGTTCTTCCTGTCCATCCCGGCGCTGACCGGTGCCGGACTCTACGAACTCAAGGACGCCGTCGGCGGCGGCGTGTCCGTAGCGTCTGTCGCCGTCGGCACGCTGGTGTCCTTCGCCGTCGCCTATGCCTCGATCGCGTGGCTGCTCAAATACGTCGCCGGGCACACCTTCGACGCGTTCGTCACCTACCGCGTCGCCGTCGGCGTGGCGCTGTTCGCGCTGCTGGCCGCCGGCGCCCTGAACGCCTAGGGCGTGTATCGAAAGCGCCGGTCACAGCCACCCGTTGCTCTGAGGCAGGGGTAAACCGCTACTTCAGCGGTGGATGTGGCGAGTACGGTGTGGCTGTGGCCGGTGATCGCGTGCAGCGGCGGTCACGGAGACAGACGCGCGGACGCGAAGGAGCGAATGGTGCCAGGCGCTGTACTGCGAGGGGTGACTCTGGACTGTGCCGACCCGCAGACGCTGGCGGGCTTCTACGGTGCACTGACCGGGATGCGCGAACTCTTCAGTACGGACGAGTTCGTCGCTCTGACGGACGACTCCGGCTGTGATCTGGGATTCCAGAGGGTTGACGGATACCGGGCTCCGCAGTGGCCGGGTCAGGACGTGCCACAACAGTTCCACCTGGATTTCCGCGCTGACGACCTCGATGCGATGGAAGAGCTGGCCCTGGAACTCGGCGCGGCCAAACCGGACCATCAG
>NZ_MOME01000091.1:0-2873 GCF_001983005.1 Protofrankia sp. BMG5.30
GACTTCGTGAACAAGCCCGACGACATCCGGGCCGCGTTCGAGCCGTACTTCGCAGGCGCGACCCTGGAGACCGAGACCGACCCGTACGTCGTCGCCCACCTCGCCGCCAAGCTCGCCCAAGCCGKGATCTACACCGCCGACCAGGTACGGGACGTCGCCGAGCTGTGGGTGAAGCGGAAAGGCAACAACGCGCTCTCGGCCGCGATCGCCCCGGCGAAGCACGAGTTCGCGGCCCGCTACGCCGCGGCGATCGAGGCCGATGACAAGGTCACGCTCAGCACCCTTGACCTGTTCCGCCAGGACGTCTCCACCTACGTCCGGCTCTACGATTTCATGAGCCAGATCGTCGACTACGGCGACCCGCACCTGGAGATGCTCTCCATCTTCCTGCGTCTCCTGGAGAAGGTCATCGCCGACTCCTCGTGGGCTGCCGAGGTCGACCTCTCCGATGTCGTCCTGGTCGGGGTCAAGCACGAGAAGCGGGTCGCCGTCGATATCTCGCTGACCGGCGACGGAGAGCTCAAGGGAATCAGCGCCGCCGGAACCGGYACCCGCAAGGAGCCCAAGTACGTCGCGCTCCAGGTCGTTATCGACAAGATGAACGACCTCTTCGGCGCCGAGTCCTTCACCGAGTCCCAGATCCGCGAGTTCGTCAACGGCCTAGTCCAGCGACTCCTCGCCTACCCCGACCTCGTCAGGCAGACCCAGGTCAACTCGAAGAAGCAGTTCATGGACTCCGACGACTTCAAAACCATCGTCACCGAGGCCGTCCTCGACAACCAGGAAGCCCACAACACCATGGCCGACTACTTCTTCAGCGACGGCCCGGGAATCAACGGCGTCATCCTTGCTCTCGCGGACGCCTTCTACGAGGTCGCCACTTCGCAGGAGACTGACTGACAGAATGTTCGGCCGGGGATGGTGTCGGTCTTGGGAAGTCTTTGCCTTGGCGGGTAGCAGCCGCCTGCTGAATAGGCGCGCACGCGACCAGGGCACATCTACAGTCGAGGCTGAGTTCATTGTAAAGATCCTACTCTCGGCGTTCAGTGCGCAGTCGCGGGGACGCGGCCACGCGGCAGGTCAGGCGAATGCAAAAGTGAAGAAGACCGTTTTGATCGGCGGATTGTGCGCAGCACGGACGGAATTCCTGTAGATGGGGTGCGGCGCTCTGCAACGAATCCAGTGCTCTGAAGGACGACCGGAGGAATTGTGCGACTGCATTCGATCTATGCCCGTTTCTACCGCTCCTTGAACTACGACTTCCTCCGCGCCTCGGCTGATGACTACGCGCCGGATCCCTGGGACGGCACGCCGGAGGGCGACTATCCGTTCGTCCGCATAAAGCTGCGTCCGGACATCACCACCGTGGTCGGTGGCAATGAATCTGGGAAGACTCAGGTGCTGCGCGTGATCGAAGCAGCGCTGACCGGTGGCGGATACGACCGAAGTGATTTCTGTAGGTATTCTCGGTTCTTCGGTGTGGACCAGGCGATTACCAAGCCAGAGTTCKGGGCGCTGTTCACCGACGTCAGCCAAGACGACCTGAGGGCCGTTGAGCAAATGTCGTCGCTAAGCGGACTGTCGGACGTGGACCGCATCGCGATCTTCCGAATGAACGAGACGCCGCAGCTGCGGGTCTACGCCCGTCATGGCGGAAGCTGGTCGGGTTCCTCTCACGTCAAGGCGCCGAAGGTGCTCTCGGCTTTGGGCATGCCGCGGCCGTTTCGTATCGATGCGGACGTGCCGTTGCCCGACAGCGTGCCCCTCGACTACATCGTAGGCGGCAAGCCGGTCGCCTCGGTCGGCCGGGAATTCCTGCGCCGGGTGTGGGACGCAGTCATCGAACGTCGCAGTTGGTTCGACGACGCCTCCACCGTGGCCAACAATGCGAGCGAGATCTCCGGACTGTTCCGGCCTCTTCGTGAGGCGACGGCCGAGGAGCTGAGTGCGTACAAGCTAGCCGCTGACCTGCTGTTGGATGTTGCAGGTCTAGGTCGGGAGCTTTTCGCCGAGTTGCAGACTGCCGTCAAAACGAAGAACGGCTACGCCAATAGTATTGTCGACACCATCAACGCCGAGCTCGCCAAAGCACTCAACTTCCCGCATTGGTGGTCGCAGGACTCCAAATTTGAGCTGTTCGTGTCCCTGTACGAATACGATCTCGTCTTCATGATCCGCGATCGCACTGGTCGGACCTACGGATTCGACGAACGCAGCGACGGCCTTAAGTACTTCCTCAGCTACTTCGTGCAGTACCTGGCCCACCAAGCCCCGGGGGACGGCGCCCAGGAGATTCTGCTGATGGATGAACCTGACCGTTACCTGTCCTCGGCCGGGCAGCAGGATCTCCTGCGCATCTTCGAGGATTTCGCTCGACCTCAGGACATCGCTCGCTCGCCCGTGCAGGTCGTCTACGTAACCCACTCTCCCTTCTTGATTGACAAGAACGAAGCGGATCGCATCCGCGTGCTGGAGAAAGGTGAACATGACGAAGGGACGCGGGTCGTCACCAGCGCGGCGGCTAACCACTACGAACCGCTTCGCTCGGCCTTTGGTAGCTTCGTCRCCGAAACCACTTTCATCGGCAACTGCAACCTCATCGTTGAAGGGCCTTCCGACCAGGTTCTGCTCGCCGGGGCATCCCGGTGGCTGGCCGGACGCGGTGCCGCCGCCCGAGAACGCCTCGACCTCAACAAGATCACGATCGTGCCCGCCGGCGGCACACCACACGTGCCCTACCTCGTGTATCTCGCCCGAGGGCGCGACGTCGAGAAGCCCCCAGTCATCGTGCTACTCGACAATGACAAGGCCGGCGACGAGGCCCGTAACCCTCTGTGTCAGTCTCGGGTGAGACATCCGCTGGGTGCGGGTTG
>NZ_MOME01000092.1:0-2135 GCF_001983005.1 Protofrankia sp. BMG5.30
TGGGCTGCACACATGCTACAATGGCCGGTACAAAGGGCTGCGATGCCGTGAGGTGGAGCGAATCCCAAAAAGCCGGTCTCAGTTCGGATCGGGGTCTGCAACTCGACCCCGTGAAGTCGGAGTCGCTAGTAATCGCAGATCAGCAATGCTGCGGTGAATACGTTCCCGGGCCTTGTACACACCGCCCGTCACGTCACGAAAGTCGGTAACACCCGAAGCCGGTGGCCCAACCCWTGTGGGGGGAGCCGTCGAAGGTGGGACCGGCGATTGGGACGAAGTCGTAACAAGGTAGCCGTACCGGAAGGTGCGGCTGGATCACCTCCTTTCTAAGGAGCGTTCTGGCGCATGACCTGTGAGGGTTGTGTGTTCAGGGGCCAGTGCCGGATGTTCAGGCCGGCCTGGTGCTCGATGGCGTGGAACGCTGACTGGTTGGATCTTTTCTGGCTGCTGCTGGATGTCTAGTACGCCTTGTCCTCCGTGTGGGGGTGGGGGTGGAACGGGTCTGGTGGGGGTGGGAGGGGTCTACGTGGCACGCTGTTGGGTCCTGAGGGAGTGAGTGTGCTTCCTTGGCGATCGGGGTGCCCTTCTGGTGGCTGTGTGTGGGCTGCTGGGGGGGTGCGGTCGTGAGTGCGGACCATCTGCTGTCGTGGGACTGCCATCCGGTGTGGTGGTGGGCCGCGGTGGGGGTGGGTGGGGCCGTCTGTATCTTGAGAACTACACAGTGGACGCGAGCATCTTTGTGGCCAAGTTAGTAAGGGCACACGGTGGATGCCTTGGCACCAGGAGCCGATGAAGGACGTGGGAGGCTGCGATATGCCTCGGGGAGCTGTCAACCGAGCTGTGATCCGAGGATTTCCGAATGGGGAAACCCGGCAGGGCTTGAAATCCTGTCACCCGCGCCTGAACACATAGGGCGCGTGGAGGGAACGCGGGGAAGTGAAACATCTCATTACCCGCAGGAAGAGAAAACAACCGTGATTCCGTGAGTAGTGGCGAGCGAAAGCGGATGAGRCTAAACCGATGGCGTGTGAGAGCCGGCAGGCGTTGCGTGGTCGGGGTTGTGGGAGCGTTCGGGCGGATCTGCCGATCTGTCGAGGAGTGAGAAAGCGTCGTGTTAGTCGAAGGTCATGCGAATGGACTGCCGTAGAGGGTAAGAGTCCCGTAGGCGAAAGCATRGCGTCTCCTGAGCGTTATCCCAAGTAGCACGGAGCCCGTGAAATTCCGTGTGAATCTGGCGGGACCACCCGCTAAGCCTAAATACTCCCTGGTGACCGATAGCGGACGAGTACCGTGAGGGAAAGGTGAAAAGTACCCCGGGAGGGGAGTGAAATAGTACCTGAAACCGTGTGCTTACAATCCGTGGGAGCGGGGGCTTGCCCCTGTGACCGCGTGCCTTTTGAAGAATGAGCCTGCGAGTTTGCGATGTGTGGCGAGGTTAACCTTTGTGGGGGAGCCGTAGCGAAAGCGAGTCCGAACAGGGCGTTTGAGTCGCATGTCCAAGACCCGAAGCCGAGTGATCTATCCATGGCCAGGTTGAAGCGCGGGTAAGACCGTGTGGAGGACCGAACCCACCAGGGTTGAAAACCTGGGGGATGAGCTGTGGATAGGGGTGAAAGGCCAATCAAACTCGGTGATAGCTGGTTCTCCCCGAAATGCATTTAGGTGCAGCGTCACGTGTTTCTTGCCGGAGGTAGAGCACTGGATGGCCTAGGGGGCCTACAAGCTTACTGAAGTCAGCCAAACTCCGAATGCCGGTAAGTGAAGCGTGGCAGTGAGACTGCGGGGGATAAGCTTCGTAGTCGAGAGGGAAACAGCCCAGATCGCCAGCTAAGGCCCCTAAGCGTGCGCTAAGTGGGAAAGGATGTGGAGTCGCGGAGACAACCAGGAGGTTGGCTTAGAAGCAGCCACCCTTGAAAGAGTGCGTAATAGCTCACTGGTCAAGTGGTTCTGCGCCGACAATGTAGCGGGGCTCAAGCGCACCGCCGAAGCTGCGRCATACACACGTGTGTGTATGGGTAGGGGAGCGTCGTGTGGCGTGTGAAGCGGCGGGGTGACCCAGCCGTGGATGCTACACGAGTGAGAATGCAGGCATGAGTAGCGAATGACGGGTGAGAATCCCGTCCGCCGGATGACTA
>NZ_MOME01000093.1:0-1990 GCF_001983005.1 Protofrankia sp. BMG5.30
CAATCTCCACACCCCACCGGGAGTGAGAGCACCGGAAGGCAGAAATGGGAGGGAACGAAACGGGCGGAACGTGGCAAATCTTAGTCCGGATAAGCAGTCCGACGACCGATAGATCAACTGCGGGCGCCACCAGTGGCGCCACCCACATCGGAACGCCGAGACGCAGCCCGAGCGCGAGCACATTCCCGAAGCCGAAGAGGAACGTCAACGCGACCACCACGCCGACGATCACGGTCACGAGACGGGTCGAGGTGTCCGGAACCACCCGAGATTCGGAACACCCGTTCGATTCGACAGATGATGTCCGAGTCGGCGCGGTCACTGGACATCGTCCCTGGCCAGGGCCCGGGTCGCGACCGGTCGGACAGTGATTTCAGGGCCAGCAACCAAGATCAATCGGTTCGGATGCTGGTACACATGGTCCACCTGGTAGGCGGACGGGTCGGTGGACCGCTGTCCCTTCACCCACTGTGACCTGCGGGTTCATGAGAAGTACCTTTTGGGATTGCGCAGGCGGTTTCCGGCATTGTCCGAACCGGGGGCCATCGTGCAGGGCGCCGCCTGGGAGACCGCGCCCCGCCGCGAGTGGTCGGTGAACAGCCCGGTGACGATGTCGAGCAGCGTGTCAGCGTCGGTCGGCAGCGCGAACACGTGCAGGGTGCCGTCGCCCGGTTCCTCGACGGTCTCTTACCCGGATCCGCTACCGGCCCGGGCCGTGGTCGGGGGCGATTGGGCTTAAGTCGTAGTCGGCGCCGGCAGGCACAACGGGACCTCGGTGACTCGGCCGCTACCTCGTCAGGCGGACTGTGACGCCGACGTTCCGCAGCGCGGACACGATGAGCATCTGGAGGTGCCCGGGCTTCCCACCGGCCGCGGTCCGCGACGGTGGCGTGGGATGGTCATGGCGAGGGTCGCCTTCCTGCCGCGGCGGGAGGGATATGCGGTGGGGGCGGCGGTAGTCGATGGTCAGCCCGCCGCGGGCGGCAGGCGGGACGCCGACCAGAAGCCGATGAACCCGGCGATGCGGCGGGCGTCGGCGAACAGCACCCCTGCGTTGACGGCGGGATGTCTGCCAGGTCTTACAGGCCGAGCCACGCCCGCGCGCAAAAGCGCGAGCAGGGCGTCACCAACCGAATCCGGGRCAATGAGATGAGGATCAGGTGCTGACGGCCGCAGCGTCGGCGCGAGCCAAGGTGGCGTCCAGGACGGCGTACTCGGCTTCTTCCACAGCGGCGATAGCGAAAGAGATCGCGCAGACGGCGTCGTCCTCCGCGTACTCCGCGCGCCGCTCGGCACGCTGGGCGTCGCGCTCGGCCTGCTTCTGTTGGACCTCAGCACGCACCTTGCTCACGTGGTCCTTCCAGCGGTCCTGGATCTCGCGCCACCGACTGGAAGCCTCCTGGGTCACGTCCGAGGCCTTCTCACGAAGCTCGCTCGCGTGCTGCTCGGCGTTGGCGCGAGCCTGCTCGACTTTGGCCGCCAGCTCCTCGCGGGTCTCGGCCTCGGCGGCATCCGCAGCACCCTCGGCTGCCTTGGCACGCCTCGAGAGGTAGGCCAGCTGCTCGGACAAACGGGCCATAATTCTCACCCTTCCGCCGTCTTCCTGCATAATCACGTGGCAGCTATGCTAGCGCGGATTCCTGGCTGACGCAGGTCCACCCCAACGACGGYGACCATCGCAACCTACATCCCCATTACAGTGATTTGCAACCATCTGTCGACGTCAAACGGCTCGAAGTACAGCGGAGATCCGCCACCCAACAGCGAGTGAATGCGCGGCACGCCGAACAGCCTCCAGCCGCGCACTCCCGAGTCGACTTCCGGCGAGTTTGATGGGACTGTTTCAAGATCGGTGTTTCCGGCCCGACACGCCGGGCCCTCGGGGTCCGGCGGGATGGGCACTGTGAGTGATGACATCGGGTGATATGACCCCTCGCAAGCAAGATCGTGAATCGGGGCGGCAGCTGTCGCCGGAGCAGGCCGCTGCGGC
>NZ_MOME01000094.1:0-1455 GCF_001983005.1 Protofrankia sp. BMG5.30
CCCCCTCGCCGAGATCGACGCGGACTTGGAGAAGCAGGTCGCCAAGATCCTCGACCTGCTGCGAGAGGTTGAGAAGTGACCCGATTCGGACACGCAATGGAGAAGATCGACGAACGCATCCCGGGCGTGGATCTTCCGCTCATGTCGGTATCCCAGACGCGGGGCGTGATTCGGCGAAGTGAGTTGACGGACGCCCCTCAGCGGGCAGAGTCACTCGACAACTACAAGGTGTGCCGGACCAACGACATCGTCTTCAACAAGATGAGCATTCGCTCTGGCGCAATGGGCGTGGCGGCCGAAGACGGGCTCGTCACCTACCACTACGAGGTCATGCGACCTCGCGAAGGAACGGACCCGCGTTTCATCGCCTACTTGATGAAGTCGTCGTGGTTCACCGAGGAACTCATCAAGCGGGAGCGCGGCATCGGCGCGGGCGACCAGGCCAACGTTCGCACCACGGAGGTGCCGTTCTCAGCCCTGAAGACGATCGATGTCTACATACCGAACCAATCTGAGCAACGCGCTATCRCCAACTACCTCGACCGCGAAACCGTCCGCATCGACACGCTCATTGAGGAGCAGCGGCGCCTGATCGAGATGCTCCGCGAGCGGCGTACGGCAGTTATTGCCCATGCGACCTCGAAGGGCACAGAGGTCGAGTTCCGCCGCGTTATCACGGCACTACGTCAGGGGTGGAGCCCCAATTGTGAGAATTGGCCCGCAGACGGAGTGACGGAATGGGGAGTGCTGAAGGTCGGATGCGCGAACACCGGCCGGTTCCAACCCGCCGAGAACAAGCGGCTCCCTGATGACGAGAATCCCCGGCCGGAGTTCGCGCTGCGTCGGGGCGAACTCGTCATGTCACGCTCGAACACGAAGGACCTGGTCGGTGCGGCTGCCGTAGTGGACGACGACTACCCGCGGCTGCTCCTTTCCGACCTAACCTACGGAATATCACTCGCGTCCGACGCCGATCCGGTGTTCGTTGCTTTTGCACTTGGCTCCCCTGCCATACGTGTGCAGATCAGCGCGGCGTCCAAAGGCATGAGCCACACGATGCAGAAGATCTCTCAGAGGGACATTCGGGAACTTCGCATTCGGCTGCCTGACCCGGATGAGCAGCACCGGATCGCGACGTACCTTGATGAGCAAACCGCGAAGATCGACACGCTCATCGCCGAGGCTGAGCGGTTCATCGAACTCTCAAAGGAGCGGCGGGCGGCGCTGGTCACGGCGGCGGTGACGGGGCAGGTCGATGTGCGGGAGTTGGTCTGATGGCCGACCACAACGAGGTCGTCTTCGAGTCCGAGGTCTGTGCATACCTGGAGGCTCGCGGGTGGTTGTACTCGGTGGACGACTCCGGGTATGACCGTGAGCGGGCGCTCTTCCCCGAGGATGTGTTTGCCTGGTTGGAGGAGACCCAGCCGGCGGCGTACGGGAAGGCGTTGAAGGCGG
>NZ_MOME01000095.1:0-1245 GCF_001983005.1 Protofrankia sp. BMG5.30
CGCGGGATCCCGGCTGGTAGTAGGCAAGCGATGGGGTGACGCAGGAGGGTAGTCCAGCCCAGGCGGTGGTTGTCCTGGGGCAAGGGTGTAGGGTGAGGCATAGGTAAATCCGTRTCTTGTGTGCCTGAGACCTGATGCCGAGCCGATTGTGGCGAAGTGGATGATCCCATGCTGCCGAGAAAAGCCTCTAGCGAGTGTCAGGGCCGCCCGTACCCGAAACCGACACAGGTGGTCAGGTAGAGAATACCAAGGCGAGCGAGTGAACTGTGGTTAAGGAACTCGGCAAAATGCCCCCGTAACTTCGGGAGAAGGGGGGCCGTTGTCCGTGTAGGGGCTGTGCCTCCGAAGCGGATAGTGGCCGCAGAGACCAGGGGAAAGCGACTGTTTACTAAAAACACAGCTCCGTGCGAAGTCGTAAGACGATGTATACGGAGTGACGCCTGCCCGGTGCTGGAACGTTAAGGGGACKGGTGAGCATTTCGGTGCGAAGCTCAGAACTTAAGCGCCAGTAAACGGCGGTGGTAACTATAACCATCCTAAGGTAGCGAAATTCCTTGTCGGGTAAGTTCCGACCTGCACGAATGGCGTAACGACTTTCCTACTGTCTCAACCACAGACTCGGCGAAATTRCATTACGAGTAAAGATGCTCGTTACGCGCGGCAGGACGGAAAGACCCCGGGACCTTTACTATAGCTTGATATTGGTGCTCGGTTCGGCTTGTGTAGGATAGGTGGGAGACTGTGAAGTCGGAACGTCAGTTTCGGTGGAGTCGCTGTTGAAATACCACTCTGGTCGAATTGGGTGTCTAACTTGGGTCCGTGATCCGGATCAGGGACAGTGTCAGGTGGGTAGTTTAACTGGGGMGGTTGCCTCCTAAAGGGTAACGGAGGCGCCCAAAGGTTCCCTCAGCCTGGTTGGCAATCAGGTGTYGAGTGCAAGTGCACAAGGGAGCTTGACTGTGAGACAGACATGTCGAGCAGGTGCGAAAGCAGGGACTAGTGATCCGGCGGTGGCTTGTGGAAGCGCCGTCGCTCAACGGATAAAAGGTACCCCGGGGATAACAGGCTGATCTTGCCCAAGAGTCCATATCGACGGCAAGGTTTGGCACCTCGATGTCGGCTCGTCGCATCCTGGGGCTGGAGTAGGTCCCAAGGGTTGGGCTGTTCGCCCATTAAAGCGGTACGCGAGCTGGGTTTAGAACGTCGTGAGACAGTTCGGTCCCTATCCGCCGCGCGCGCAGGAGA